>CAYFXZ010000029.1:0-2970 GCA_964347245.1 uncultured Candidatus Bathyarchaeia archaeon
TGAAGTTATGAGTGAAAGTAAAACTCTAATTGCCTATGCTACAAGAGGGGGAACGACAGAAGATTATGCGAAAGCGATCAACTCTGTGCTCACAGACGAATTCAAAATGCAGGCCGATTTAGTCAATCTGAAGAAGACGCGTAATCCTGACTTGACGCAGTACCAAAACGTCATCGTTGGAGCAGGTATAAGAATATTTAGAATGCACAAGGAAGGCGCTGAGTTTCTTAAGAAGAAAAATTTTTCAGAGAAAAAGGTAGGGATATTTCTTTCATCTCTGGTTCCTCGAGACGAGGCGATCCCGAAGTACGTGGACGTTATTGTTGAGAAGAATACAAGCCTAAAACCATTTGCGGTGGAGGTTTTTGGGGGAAGAATGAGAATGTTTGGAAGAACCAGCGTAGACATGACAGATATCGAAAAAGCCAAAGAGTGGACCCGCAAAATCGCGAAGCATTTACGGTGGTAACTGCGCCGCAGAACTTTCAGTACATTTTCTAATCTTTTATATTCACTTCTTGCAAAATTCATGGGTTGGTTGGATTAAAATTTAATTTCCTTCCTTCCTTGGATTAAATTTTAATGCAAAAAAAGAAAAAAGGTGAGTATCCAAAGGCATGAGGCTGGAGCCACGCTCCTTCTGAAGGCTTGCCTTGGGCGTGGCTGACGTGAGAAAAAAACAGTGAGAAGGCATTCGGGAGTTTTTTTGTGTTTTGCGTAAGACTTTTCTTTCGGTTAAATAATATTTCGTAGCAAAATGTCACTAAAAAGAATGTTTGCTGGGGTAGCGAAAAACTACGATTTGATCAATCATACAATCACTTGGGGATTTGATAATGTTTGGCGAACCATATGCGCAAAAAATTCCAATTCAGGTAAAGCAATTGTTGATCTGTGTTGTGGAACTGGAGAACTCGGATTAAAAATCTCAGAAATCTCTTCTTCAGACATCATTCTAATTGGAATGGATTTCAGTAAAAACATGTTAAAAAGAGCAAAGATCAAAAAAAACGAGAAGTCGAAGCAAAAAACTCATATCAATATCAAAAATCCGAAGAGCAAACTTGATGAAAGTCACATAAATTTCGTACTTGCAGATGCAGCAAACTTGCCATTTAGAAATGCTTCCATTGATACCATATGCCTTTCTTTCTCTTTTCGAAATCTAATCTATAAAAATCTTAAGGCAAAAATGTTTCTCGAAGAAACCCTAAGGTCTCTTCAGGCTAATGGAAAGTTAGTATTCGTGGAAACGAGTCAACCAAAATCCCTATTCATCCGAACCATTTATCATTTTTACCTAACCAAAGTAGTGCCTACTGTTGGATGGCTTTTCTCAGGACGGAGAAGCGCTTACATATATCTTGGAAGGTCAGCAGCAAAATTTCCTTCCGCAAAAACTATTGCAAGTATTCTGATAAATTCTGGATTTAAGAAAGTGTTTTACAAACAAATCACCTTGGGAGTAGTAGCGTTACACGTCGGTTTTAAATAGATACAAAACAAGCCATTTTGCATCTTCATTTTTACAAGAGAATTTTCGAAAGTTTGGGACCAAAATTTAATTTACGTATGGGTTTGGAATTAAAATTTAATCCCCAAACCCAAACCCTCTTACTCCTACTTTCCTACTTACCCTCTCTCTTTCTTTCTCTTAACTACTTACATCTCACACATATCCCACATATCACACACAAAAACACACGCGCACAACGAAGAAAAACAAGTTATGTCTAATACTACTTTTCGTGTTTTTCTATGAAATAACTGAAAAATAACGTTAAGTCAAGAAATCTTGACTAAGAAAAGCGCGTTTAGTCAAGAATCCTTGATAAAAACGCTTTTACAGCAGAAACACCCCCGTATAAAATGAATAAGTATGAGAAAAAGCTTCGTATTACTGCTTGTTCTCTTCTTCCTTATAGCAATATGCACAATTGTTGCTGAACCTGCGTATTCTGACGAGATGAAAGAGAATTCTTGGACGACTAAGGCTCCGATGCCCGAAGCGATGGGTGGAGTTAAAGCCGCCGTTGTAAACGAAAAGATATACGTCATGACGGGTTCCTACAACTACGAGTATGACCCCGCCACGAACAACTGGACTGCAAAAAAGTCTATGCCAACTCCAAGACCAGGAATCTCGTTTGCCATCGCAGCTTACCAAAACAAGATCTACGTAATAGGAGGAAACAACGGCAGTTCCCGCTATGTATCCACAAACGAAGTCTATGATCCTGCTACGGACACGTGGGAAACCAAAAAGCCGATGCCTACTTCCAGAGAACAAATGGAGGCAAACGTTGTTAATGGAAAAATCTACGTTATAGGAGGAGTAACCGACAACTACCGTTCCATCACAATTCCTGTGAACGAAGTTTATGACCCTGCTACCGATTCGTGGACTACGAAGAAGCCTGCTCCAATCGCCGCCCACGGTTATATATCCGCGGTCGTTGACAATAAAATCTACCTTATGGCAGGCGTAAACCATAACACCTCTCTCAATTGGGTTTTCAATCAAGTTTACGATACTGAGACTGACGCTTGGAGTCTTGGCGCTCCGCTTCCGGCCGCCACTTACTACGCTGCTGCTGTTGCCACAACAGGCGCGATGGCTCCAAAACGAATCTACGTTATCGGGGGAGGATTCACTAACACTTCAAATACCGTTCGTGTCTATGATCCCTCGTTGGATGCTTGGAGTTCTGGAGCTCCTATGCCGACGAATCGTTCTGATCTTGCAGGTGCTGCAGTAAACGACTTAATTTACGCGATTGGTGGTTCCCTTGGCTGGTACGGGGGAGACTGGCCATATTTCGGATACTCTTTATCGACAGATGTTGTTGAGCAGTATATCCCGTTTGAGTATGGAACTATTCCTCAACCGACACCTCCAGAGCCAGTGCCTTTCCCTGTTGCACCTGTCGCGGCTGCTTCTGTAGCCACAGTTGCCGTGGTGGGCGTTGG
>CAYFXZ010000029.1:2980-3320 GCA_964347245.1 uncultured Candidatus Bathyarchaeia archaeon
TCTTCTAATATACTTCAAGAAACGCAAACACTAAACAGAGGAAATGTTTGTCATTTTCTTTTTCTAAACAGTTTCCACGCTCTTCTTTTTTGTGTGTGTGTTTTTTTCTTGTGTTTTTAGAGAGAGGGTTAGTAGGAGAGTAGGAGTAAGAGGGTTTGGGTTTGGGGATTAAATTTTAATCTTCTCTCTCTGTATTTTTCCACAACTAACACTTTCCCTTCCTCATACTCTCTCTCTATTATCTCTCTAACAGTTAAAATTACACTTACAATTACATACAGTTACAATTACAATTACAGGTGAGTGACCTAACTATGTATTCGTGTTTTTCAAACCTATT
>CAYFXZ010000029.1:3330-22712 GCA_964347245.1 uncultured Candidatus Bathyarchaeia archaeon
AAGTTTGGGACCAAAATTTAATTTACGTATGGGTTTGGGGATTAAAATTTAATCAAGAAAAATAAGGGGAAAATTTCTTGTGGTTTCTTTATGGCTTAGCGCTTTCTGAGCATCAGGCTCAGTACAAGACCAACTACGATTACAGCAACTATTATGCCAATTGATGTGGGCACGAAATATAAGTCGGCGGTGGATGCTGGCATTGGCGTTGGTGCAGGAGTAGGTGGTGGTGCTTCCTCTACATATAAAGCGGTTTCCGCCTGCGATTGCCAGTAAGACTCAGAACCAGCGAAGGTAGCGACAACAGTGTATTCGCCCGGAACTTGAGGCTCGAACGTCAGCTTAAAGGAACCGCTCGCCCTGCTTGTGGTTCTGCCGACTTCGTAAGAGTTGCCATTCGGATCAAGCACATGGATGATGACTTCGACGCCAGTGACATTAGCTGGAAGAGGCTTCTGCATGTAAACGTACTCCATCCACTCGCCCATGCTTTCATCAGAAACAGCGGGGACACCGTTCGGGAACCGCGCTGTTTGCTCCGCTTGCCCAGTACCAGCGGCAATATCAACAACTGTACCCTGAACCAGTACCTTTTTGCCCAGCGGCGTCACGTCGTTTTGAATGAAGACTGAGGTAGTACTCGGACCCTTGCCAACACAGTATAGTTTGCCGTCATACAGGTTATGATACACAATGAAGCCGTCCGCAACAGGATAATATGAACGAGGAGGATAACCCATAGACCCAAGCATAGTCCATAATTCCTCACCAGTAGTAGCGTTAATAGCTCTTACCCGCAGTCCTTTGTATAGAGGCGTGTTCGGAGAGTGCTCACCACTGAATACAAAGACTTTATCGTCAGCAATAGATGCTATGAAGAGAGGATATCGCCCCCAAGGTGTTGAAAGACCACCAAATGTGCTGTTGCCCTCACCACCGTTACCGTAAGTCCATAGCAGGTCTCCGTTTTGGGTATCATAGCAATAGAGAACTCCGCCAAAGCCGCTGTTATAAAGACGACCATAGGCGACAGACGAGAACGTTGCTCCATGTGTCACATCAAAGTACGAGAAATCAGACATATCTTCTGTTGGCGTCGTTTCCCATACCTTGTTCCCGTCATCAATGCTATAACCTGAAAACTGGAAAGTTTCTTTATCTAGGAAAATAGTAGTGCGACTCACTGGATCTACCACTTGCAAGAATCGGGTTACGTTTTCTGGTGGCGCTGGATAGTCTTTCATCCACAGCAGGGTTCCCCTCGAATCTGGCTTCAGACTTATAGCCCAAAGGGTGTAGGGATTTGGGGTTCCAGTCCCTGCGGCTCCTGCGAAACGGCTACTGCCAAGTAGTACATCATCGAATATTGCAAAGTAGGGAGAGAGCGATGTTGGTATGGTTGTTGGTATTGGAACGGTCCAATCATAACATGAAGCTGAGCTCCCGTCTACCGTCCCTCCAGCCTGGTCCCAGTTTGGTGTGTAGCCGAAAGCTGCAGTCCATAGTTTGGAAGAGTTCCATTGGGCCAGCCATCCGTTTCTTAAGTCTAGCTCATACCGCAGTATCTCACCTTTTGGCCCAACTACAGCTGTGCCTGAAGGAACACCAGTCACCTTGAACAGAAGCTTTCCTGTTGGTGGGTCATATGCTACGCCAAAGTTGTTTGAAAATAGTATTCCTGCTGGAATAACCCCGTGTTGGTTCTCAGTTTCGGCATCGTAGAAGTAACCAAAAGATGGACTAGGGTAATTAGGGTCAACGCCCATTTTTTCGTTGTACCATATCTCTTCGCCAGTGCGTAAATCTACGCACATCCATCCTCCGCCTCTGTTTGAGTTCATCAATGGTAGCTCGTAGAAGAGCCGCCCGTTCATTATTATTGGAGCGGCAAAACGCGGGTTGTATGCAGGTCCGCTGTAGAACACGTTGCCTTCGATTCCCACGTTGCTTCCTCCGAGAACGCCGCCATCATCAATAGGCTTTGTCCACATAATATGTGCGCTATTAGGTGCTGCGCCGTCAGGTTGATACATTTTAACAATTGATGGGTGTGTATAACCCAGCCAATGTGATGAAATCGTCCACCAGTCTGTGTTCTCGCCCTCGATGGGGCGCGTCCAGTACTCCGTTGGCAACGGGTAGCTAGTTATAGGGTCAGGGAGTGGTTCCTCCGTTACAGTAAGATATACAGTTTTGCTGGTGGCACCTAGATAAATATCGCCTTGATAAGAGCCGCTCCAAGTATACTCTTGATCAGGATAGCTGAATACAAACTCGTATATGCCTGCTTGGTCAGGTATGTACGGGGCGTATGCCGTCGATGTCGTGTCGATGACAATATCCCATTCTATTGTTTCTATGGAGTCATCAGGCTTGGTGATAGTAACTGTGTAGTCGTGGAATCGAATATCATTACCGATCATTGCCCGTGGCAAGACCAAGCCAGCCCATGCCACAACTATCACTTGTTGACCGACACCTACAGGGGTTGGATTAACGGTGAGATAGGCGTGTGTTGTTATTATCCATGGAGGGTCATGGGCGTTAGCAACTGGCAAAACAACAAATGTAACAGCAATTGTTAATGTCAGTAGCAAACCAATCGTATGCGAAGTCTTTTTTATTGGAATTTTCATTTTGCTTTTGATCAATTTATTAGCCACTTCTTTCTTCTCCTTGATTTTATAATTCTAATTATTCAAGAGGTTAAGTTAATTAAATTAACTAATTCAGTAGGAGTTGAATTTTTAAATATCTAAATCTTATAACCTCTCCTTCTTTTTTAGATTGAATGTTAATTCTTTTCTCAACACTAACCACTTGCTTAGCTCTCTCACACAACGCGGAAGCCTAAAAGATAGAGTGTGAATGCAAACATTAAGAAATATATTTGATAGCCTTTTATTGTTAGTTTGCTTAATCAAGCCGAGCACACAAAAACCCAATATTTCGAGATTTCAATTAAATTGTTTACTAAAAAAGTAAGTTTTTGCTTACTGTTAGTTAAATAAATATTAGGTATACTAATAGGTTAATTAAATAACAGTAATTAACGTTGCCTACAACTTTCAGCTATGAATTTTTTGAAAGCTTTAATTTTCTCTTTTATTTTTGCATGTTTTGGGTTCTATGGGGCAGTTGCAGAGAAGGGACGGTTGAAATCTTCAGTGTCTGCAGTTTCCAATTCTATTTGGTATCTGTAACCAGAAGTCCAGTTGAAGTTTATACGAATTGAGATTTCCTCACCCACTGAATTGGTTCATGTACCAGCTCATGTGCCAAAATTAGTTCCTCTTTAGGAGCTGGGCGCGGGTTGACTTGGTAAACCATGACTTTGTTTACTGTCTTTGCTTGGGTGCAGTAATTTTTCAGTGTTACATTCAGGCAGTCTTTGCCGAACTGTACGTCTGTTATGCCGAGGTCTGCCACCCGCATGATGGGGACCGTCAATGAACTCATCCATACCATCAAAAGAAACGTATGTATAACTGCAAAAACCGCAACTGCAATAACATACATGGCTATTCTTCGGGTCACTGCCATATTAACGAAGTTTGAACAGTCTTCTGTTTTAGCATTTATGAATTCTAGATAGGCTTAACTTCGACATCCATGCAGAATTTCTCAAGATATGACAGTATATGCTATATTTAAATTGACGGGATTAGAGTTTGTCAAGAAATCTTGACCAACCTTCCTCTCTAATGGATTTTTTTGTCAAGAAACCTTGATAAAAACCCTTTTACAACGCAAAAACTCGGTATAACAGGGGTTGCATGTGAGAAAGAAGCTGCTCTTACCAATTGCCATCGTTGCAGTACTTCTCTTCTCAATGATAGCTTTGGCTCAATTCGTTAAGTTGGGAAGAACGAATCCATATAGCAACCTTGATGTTTTGTACGGAGGACACACGGAAGCTCCGCCTAATACTGAACCACCCGAAATTACGATAAACAAAATATGGAATAGCGGAAATAACGTCTCCTTCATTCTCGATGTGCGCATTGAAGAGTCAAAGCCTATTGATAACGTCAGCAGTATGATTATAACGAGTGTTTATTACGAAGCAGATTGGCAAGAAAATTATACGTATGTTTATGAATACGTTTCAAATCCTTCTAATCCCGGCGGCAACACAAGAACTGAACTTTCAGCTACCTTGGACTTTGTTGAGATCCCTGAAGGAAAACATACGCTAACAGTTTATGCGACAGAACGGGGAAGTTACCATGACGTTGACCCGTCCAACTGGCCATTGTTTGGAACGGTATATTATTATGGTTTCAACAAAACAGGTTCTTCATCTGTTAGCTTTGTTATCGATACTACGCCGAGTGTTACAATTTCATCTGTGGAAGACAAAACGTACTTTAAATCTGAAATCCAACTAACTTTTATCACGAGCGAGCCAGTTTCACAAATTTCGTATGTTCTGGACGGACAGGAGAACGTGACGATTGAAGGAAATACTACACTTTCAAACCTGCCTTATGGAAGGCATAATGTAACAGTTTACGCTGAAGACGTTGCTGGACATGTCGGGGCTTCTGAAACTGTCTTCTTCAACATAGACGTGCCTTTTCCAACAGCCACTGTCGCAGTTGCTTCTGGCGTGTCAATAACTGCTATTGGCGTAGGTCTGCTGGTCTACTTCAAGAAACGTAAAAGGTGAAGCTTATGAAGAGAATAGCATTAGCGTTAACACTCATCTTGATGTTATCGGTCAGCTCACTTTATGGTTTGGGTCTCCACTCAGTTGAAGCGTATCTTTTCCCCCATAAGTAGTCACCTAAGTTTTGGCAGATTTGCAGTTTAATACCTATAGCTGAGAGCTAAACGGAATCATAATAAGAATTAATCATTCATAACGCTTAAGACTATGCTCTCTAAAGTGTACCTATTAACAGACCTCGGGAGAAAACTTTCACTATGCCTCAAATGTCAAAAGAATTAGCCAGTCAGATAGCAGTAGAGTTTCTTAAGAAACAAAAGAATATAGACAAGATTGACGTAGCCGTAATTGAAAAGCAGGACGATGGTTGGATGATAAGAGGAACATGCCCAATAGATTTGGAAGGGCATCAATGGTTTGAAAAATTCGCTTTAGTCATAAACGGGAAAGGAAAAATCATAAACACTAGCTATGGACTGCTTTGACATAGCTTCCTATTATTTTATGTTTCACTGAAAGCTACGCGTGAGTTAAAAAAATTAAATGGAATATCAATATATATTAAATTGGAGTTCTGTTCCAATTAATTTTCACGTGAATTACTGATTTTACATAATACTTTAAATTTTCAGAAGTTATTAGAATATCGAGGAGTTTGGAAATGCCGAGAGCCTATGTGTTAATTAATGTGGAGTCAGGTTCAGAAGACGAGGTTCTGAAAGAGTTGAAGTCAGTTGAAGGAGTAATAGAAGCCTATTTCTCATATGGAGTCTATGACCTAATAACGAAAATAAAAGCCGACTCAATGGACAAACTTAAAGAGATGGTGACCCGGCGAATTAGAAACCTCAGCAAAGTCAGATCAACTCTAACATTGATAATGATGGAAGAATGAACAGAATTCCTAAAAATGCAGGAATTTGCTTCAAACTCTCAACTCCATATTTTTTACCCTTCGGTCTAAGGCACAAGAAAGATCAAATCATGAGATTAATAATATAGCACCATTGGTGCAAGAATAAAGTTGGTGAAGCTAGCTTCATGCATAGGTCTTATTCACGGCTATTAGGCGTAGTCGGAAAACCCAATACTGGTAAATCAACTTTCTTTAGTGCTGCAACTCTTGTGCCCGTTGAAATCGCAAATTACCCCTTCACAACGATAAAACCCAACCGCGGTTTTAGTTATGTACGAACACCTTGCGTCCACAAAGAACTCGAAGTTCAAGACAACCCGAGAAACTCACTCTGCCTTGATGGCGTAAGACTGATTCCCGTAGAAATGATCGATGTTGCAGGTCTCGTTCCTGAGGCATGGAAAGGTCGTGGACTGGGCAACCAGTTTCTGGATGAGTTGTGCAGAGCAGATGCACTAATACACATCGTCGATGCTTCAGGTCGAACAGACTGCGAAGGACGCCCATGCAAGCCCAACGAACACGGTCCTCTAGAAGATGTACAGTTCTTGGAACGAGAAATTACAATGTGGATTGCATCGATAATTAAAAAAGACTGGCCGAGGATCGCTAGAAAAGCCGAAGCTGAATCAAAAGACTTGCCCATTATGCTTGAAGAACGCTTAAGTGGCTTATCTATAAAACGTAGCCAAATTTATGAAGCCACCCGAAAAGCAGGCTTACACGCCGATAAGCCAAACCTGTGGAGCGAAGAGGACTTCCTCCGATTCGCTGACATTCTAAGGAGAATTTCAAAGCCCATGCTAATAGTAGCCAACAAAATGGACCTGCCAGAGGCTGAAGCAAACTTGGAGAAGCTGAAGAAACTCGATTACATAGTTATCCCGTGCTGTGCAGAAGCTGAACTTGCACTCAGGCGTGCTGCTGAAAAGCAGCTAATCGACTACAAGCCTGGCGATTGCAATTTCAAGATAATTAAACCTGAAAAGCTATCTCAAAGTCAAATTGCCGCCTTGGAAACCATACGCGAAAAAGTGCTTATTAAGAACGGTACTACAGGCGTCCAAGACGCCATTAACATGACTTACCTAAAACTTCTAAACATGATTACTGTGTACCCTGTTGAAGACTTGGAGCATCTAGCAGACCATAATGGACAAGTTCTGCCAGATGCCTATCTCGTTCCTTTTGGAACAACCGCACATCAGTTTGCATATTTAATCCATACTGAACTTGGAGAAAGTTTCATTTATGCCATAGATGCGCGAAATAAAAAAAGAATCGGTGAAAAGGCGCTTCTACGAGATAGAGATGTCATTTCCATTATAAGTGCCAAGAAACGCAGCTAACAAATCAAGCGCCATATCTTCGTTTACGCGTTTGAAAGGTTCTAATAGCTCGCAAAAGGTCGATTAAGCGAAAGTCAGGCCAATAGACATCCAAGAAGGCAAGTTCGCTATATGCAGATTGCCAAAGCAAAAAACCACTTAGTCTTTCTTCGCCTGAAGTCCTAATAATCAAGTCGGGTTCTTGATTTGGCATGTGCGCAGTGTATAAGTACTTTTCAAAAGTTTTTTCGTTTACGTCATTAATTTCCAATTCGCCGGCTCTTACCTTCTCCGCAATTATTTTTGCCGCATCAACGATTTCTGCTCTGCCCCCGTACGCAAAGGCGAAATTTAGAAACTGGCTATCATAATCTTCCGTAGCTTTCTCTACATCTTCTATAAGCCGTTGCAGTCTTTCGGGTAAAAGATGTGTTCTACCGATGACCTTTACGTGAACCTTGTTTCTGTGTATGCGCTCATCAGTTAAAAGTTTGCGGAATTTTTCTTCAGCAATATTCATGATTTCAGCTATCTCTGTTGGTGAACGTCTGAAATTTTCTGTTGAAAAAGTGTATAGAGTAATAAACTTTACGTTGAGTTTCCAGCACCAATCTAATAGCTGCTCAACGGTTTCAGCCCCCTTCTTGTGACCTAACCATGGGTTCAGCTCTTTTTCATAAGCCCATCGTCTATTTCCATCCAATATTATGGCAATGTTCTCAATTTTCTCACCATTCTTAACTTGCTGCCATAACCACTTTTCGTATATCTTGTAAGCTCCGATAGCGGAGAGAAGTGTTTTGAGCATTAGCTGAACCTCATTCATTTAGGGAATTGAACCAAACTTTTTAGTATACAAGAGGTAAGAGCTTTGAAGGTCTAAATTAAGTCTTGCTATATTTTGGGTGGAATAATAAAGTTATTACTGCTTATTTGAGGGTGTCAACTCAGCTTCTTCAAACTTGTCGACGTCCTCATCAGTCTCTCCGAAAAAGTCTTTGGTCGACCTGTGGATGATTATCACCAAGAGAATAGAAGCGATGCCTATGAGTATTCCCACAACTATTGTAAACACTAGGTTGGAGAAAATATCATTATCGAATCCAAATCCAGGCTCTATAAGAATGTTCGCTGTTGCGTCGAGGATCCAACGGAACCAAGCAACAGATACCACCAAAGCAACATTTCGTAGCAATCGAGGGTCTCTTTCAAAGTACAAGCGTAGGCTTCTCCCAAAGAGCATAATTCCTA
This sequence comes from uncultured Candidatus Bathyarchaeia archaeon, assembly GCA_964347245.1. GTDB lineage: Archaea > Thermoproteota > Bathyarchaeia > Bathyarchaeales > Bathycorpusculaceae > SG8-32-3. Next base: position 11,498 of record CAYFXZ010000029.1, read on the forward strand.
CTCCCACAACCATAAGATCCATGAAGCCTTTGATGAAGAAACCCGCTAGATCAGGAAGCGCGTTGATCCAGCCTGCAAAATCTGGTGTTTCTAATGTTACGTTGGTGTTGGCGCTAGATGCTCCTAAATACACGCTGACAGCTATACATAAAACACCAGCAATTATTGAATAGTTTGAGATTTGAACGGGCAGAGGTGGAGGCGAGTATTCTCTTGCCCATCTGTAAAGGTTTCTGGCTTCTCTGTCAACTCCGAAACCTTTGAAAAGTAGAACCCCACCGAGAATAACAACTATTGATATTAGATAGTAGTTGACGGCACCAGGTATTATGTAAAATATTCCGTACAAGACCAACAGGAGCCCAGGTATACCTAAGGCTATACGGGCATATCTGGGGTTTTCCCAAATAAGTCGCATGTAACGTGAAAAAAGCGCTGCGGTTTCTTCAATGGACTCACTATGCTTAACAACTATTCTTCTAACTGAGGAAACGGGTACTCGTGATTCCACAAGTGGTAAAACTGCTTCATCTGAGTAGCCGTCTGTCACCAAAATAACTTCGTCAGCGCTAAATGAATCTAGTAAATGGCTTAGTTCGGCAACCAGTTTTCTGTCTGCGCCGACTCCTCCACGTTCTAACCCTGATATTGTTGCGACTTCTAAGCTTTCTGAAGGTCGTTTTTCGCTTTCCAACCGGTCGTGGAGGCGAATAGCTTCGAACATAGCGTTGGCGTCAGGTTCTTCGGGATCACGCAGGGCTAGTGATACAGCAGCATCCAAATTTGCGGTTCTTCCCAGAAGAGGTGTTTTTATGCCGGCCTTTGTTTCTACATCACCGTCTCTATCAACGCATAGAATTAGGATTCGGCTTTTGATTTGCTGCTCCGTTTCTTTTTCAGTCATCTAGTTTCTATTCCTACTTTTCGTTGCAGGCTAACTTTAATCTTGTGTTTGTTAGTTTTGTGAATCTTCGTCTGTAAGTAGTTTGAACTCGTTCCAACTTAGCTTTTCGCCACGTTGTAATTTATCTTTTGCTTGTGAACCAAGTTTTTTCTTTAAAGCTCTTTCCAACCTTTTCTTGCTTTTCGCTTCTTTGTCTCGAATATGTTCCTGCAGCTTTTTTCTTTGCTCGTTTAGTTTCTTGATTTCTTCGTGTAACGGTCTATCTTGCTCTTTCGCTTGAATGTAAGCTTTGTGCAGGCTATCAGCTTTAGCTTTTATGTCCTTGGATTCGGCAATTTTAGCTATCATTTTAGCGTGGATATTTTGGCTACTTTCAGCTATATCAGTTAGTTCTTTGTGGGCTATCCCAGCTTTTGATTTTAATTGTTCAATTTCTTTGCGCAGTTCAGAGGTTTTCTTGACATGTTGATCGATTTTCTTGAAAACGCTCAGTTGCATTTCAAGCTGCTTAACACGGTGCATCTGCCTTTTTTCTTCTTGCATGTCAAGCGGTGTAGTTTGGATTTTCCATTCGATGGCATCGAATTCTTTTTGAAGTTCTCGGCGACTTTCTCTTGGTTGTTTCTTTTTCCTTTCGGTTATTGCTTGATTGTGTGCCTTTATCTCGTCGATGCAAGTTTTGATTTCAGCTCGTATATCGTCGCGTTTTTGCTTTAATTTTTTCACTTTTTTATTAAATTTGTCGCGTTCATTCTTGAACTCGCGGATTTCTTGGCATAGCTTCTTGAATTTGTCGTTAAGTTTGTCTCTTTTCTCGACCCACCCTTTTGTGACAGCCTTTGCGTTTTTATGTTGCTCTCTTAATGTGCAAAGTTGTTTGTTGATTCTTTCGAGTTCGCTTTTTGTATCTTGCAAGGTCAATATTTATCCTCTATTTGTGTTGCAATAATAAACTTGTGATTTTTAAATTAATATTCATCTCAATTTGTTTAGCCTTTACGATTAAGTTATTTTTTTGCAATGTAAATTCTAAATAGAAATGTTATAATGTAATGGCAAACTCAACCAATCTCCTCGTTTTCGAATAGTTAAATCGAAAAGCAGCAAAAAAGTGAATTTGCCAGAGATTTAATCACTAAAAGGAGGAGTTTAGGCAATTTATATCTACTCCGCCAATCAAGAAAAAGGGAAAAATGTGCGGGTAGTTACGTCAACAAGCGCAGTTTTAAATAGTATGTTGTCAAATGGTTTGGGCGAGAGAGAACGATGAAGTACGATTACGACGAATTGTTGAAGCGCGCGTGTTCGCAAATGCCTGCGGTTTCGTTGAAACACGAACGTTTGGAGCTGCCCCGCTTGTACATCACAACCGTGGGTATGCGTACCATAATCTCTAATTTTAAAGAAGTAGCCGACGTTCTGAACCGTGATGCCCAGCACATTTTGAAGTTTTTAACACGGGAAATGGCTACCGCAGCCACATTTAACGAATCCAGAGCTGTTTTTCAAGGAAAGTTTAAACAAGACAGCTTTGAAAGACTTCTACAGCGATACATGGAAAGTTTTGTAGTTTGCCCTGTTTGCAAGCGCCCAGACACAAGAATCACGAAGGAAAAGCGATTGTCATTTCTACTTTGCAATGCATGCGGTGCAAAGTCATCAATTAAGCAGTTATAAGAGCTAGTTGAAAAATGGAAGCTTACGTTAACCTTAAAAAAATGGGTAGAAACATACTACTAGCTATTTGCGACTGCAATTTGTTGGGTAGAACTTTGCAAGAAGGCAAAATTGTTTTCCACATAAAAGATGAGTTCTATAATGGAGGAAAAGTCAGCATCGAAGAAGCAGTAAACATGATTGAAAATTCAACAATAGTAAACTTAGTGGGTAAAAACTGTATTGAAAAAGCAATATCCAAAGGCTACGTTCACCCCGAGGCTGTGTTGCAAATAGGCGGTGTACCTCACGCGCAAATCGTAAAACTCTGACTACGCTTTTGGACAAATTATGGAATGCTAAGCTACTTTCATCTTTTGATTTGTAAAGCTTCTATTAATTTACAATCTTACTGAAAAACAGATTTTATGAGCGTTAGAGCTTCCGCTTCTGTTCTTGCCACTTTTCTGTGAAAAATCTAATATCTAGGCATATAAGATAGGCGTGCTATGATAGGTGTAGGCATGAAATTGAGAAGCAAGCTGACTCTGAATGAAAAATGAAATTCCAAGGCTTCGAGCTCCTGAAATAGTTTTTGGTTTGCTTTAATGTGATGTTCCTTTTTTAGCTCTTTGAATTCACAATCTGTACTAATATTTCGGCTGGGATTATAATTAATAAGAAAGGGACAGATTGGTGGCTCTTGGTCTTGGTTTTTCTACCTTTGCAATGTGCATGGTTAGTGCCTTATTTTTGGCACAAACAACTTAGGAAATCTGTATTTAATATTAATAGAAAAAATCTGTAGCAAGGATTCATAAATGCCTTAAAACCGAAATTTTAACAAGTTTGTGGGTGGTCTATTGCAAAGACGTATTAAACTAATTTTGCTTTTTCCGATTTTTATCTTTATTTTTTTTGTAGGCTGGGCTCTTTATGTAGCTGGAGATAAGCGGGGAAGTAAGAATGCTGCACCTTCAGCACAAAGAGGAGATAGCGGTTTAGGCGAATCTTATTATGGTTCAGAAGTTGAAATTGGTTTAATTGAAGAAGTATTGGCAGAGCATTTGGATGATTGATTTTAATACTCCGAATTTCTCCTTTTATTATGAAGAATATGAAATGAAATTTCTGCTTGACATCTTGTTAAGCTGAATTTCACGTTCTCCCGAATTAACTGCTTAAGAGAATGCAGCAATTTTCTTAATATAATGTTGATAAAATAATGTTCTATAATTAGATGTATGCTTCAAAGAAGCCGAGAAATAAGAATTAAATATACTTTTCTTTATATTGATGGTCAAAAATAGTTGCGTAAAAGTTTTAATGTAGAAAAAATTAGTTTGTTTGGTGGGCGATGACGACTCTGGCCCCGAAGACCTTAGGATGATTTGGATCTTGAGTGCGGGAGCCTGCCATTTAGCTGCCTAATCATTTGTCGGGGATAAAGAATGTTTTCTTTGGTAGGCTTCTTAGAGTGGTTGAGTTCATCTGAAACGCACAGTCTTGAGCTGAAAGCAAATCCAAATTTAACCCGTTTTTCACCCATTTAGTAACGGGTTACAGTCAAGAAATACATAACGAACAAAACAGGCAAAACATAGATGTAAACTCGGTCAAGCGTTGCCTATTTATCATGTGGTGGCTTCTCCCATAGTTCCAGCCGTTGCTTCTTGAATTCGCTGCGTTTTTTCTGCAAATACTTGTAAACCGTGTGGTGTTGACTTCCATCAACAAGCATCTGCACTGCGTTTCTTGCAACGTCGACCCGCTCAAAAGAGCCGATAAACCCAATCGTGTGCCCGTAAATAACCATGCTAACCCCAGTCAACTCCTCAACAAGCTTACGAGTTTTGCCGTTCGCTCCAATCACTCTACCTTTAACACGTCTGAAGTCGGATTCAGACTTCCCAAAAATAAGACGCAAATCGATGAAATCAAATATTTCATCTTCGTTACGTAGCAAGCGAAATGCGTGCTCAGGCGAAAAACCTCTGCCAATAGCCGTTACAGTATCTTTAGCCTTAAAAAGCAAAGAAGGATCACTCGCTTTTTCTGAAAGCAGAATGGTCACACCGCCAGATTTGCTTTCTATCTTAAGGTCAACCGTAAACTTTTCTTCAATTCTCTGTTTTATTTTTCCGTCAGGACCTACTAAAACACCAACGCGTTCTTTGGGAATTCTAACGAATATGTTTGGTTTCGACATTTTTAACCAACAACTTTTTTGTAAATTTCCTCAGCTGAAAGAACTTTAACACCTAACCTCTTAAAGAACCTATTCACGTTGGTCAAGTCCCGGCGCAAAAAGAAGCCAGCCATAGGATGCGAAGTGGGAACCGCCTGCGCAACATCAAAAATCACAGGTTTGCCTTTCCACATCATAATATTGTACTCGCTCAAATCACCGTGGACAAGCTTCGCTTTTCGGTAAAGCCGCTCAATATAAGTAAGCAAAACCTCGTAGACTCTATCGGGGTCACTAGGCGCTTGCTCCTTCAAAGAAGCTGCGTTAACTCCGTCTTTTCCGATGAACTCCATAATCAAGACGTTGTTCTTCACTGCCACAGGTTTGGGAACTCGCACTTTTGCCCTAGAAGCTTGCTCCAGATTCCTGAATTCTTTTTGAGCCCAAGTGAAAATTAGCGATCGCGTGCCACGTTTAACGCCTTTAAACCTGTAATCGCCTTCAATGTACTTGAGCATGCCTTTTTTGAATTCAGCAGAAGCTGTTAAATAGATTTTCACCGCTAGATCTTTGCCTTCTTTATTCTTACCCCAGTACACCCGGGCTTCCTTACCTGCGTTTACTACTCCATGTAGTTCGTATAAGATGCCGCTGTTCAGTAACTGGTAAATGACCATGAGTGTGGCTTTGTCGAAAACCTCTTCCAACGTGGCTCTTTCAGTCGAGAAATCGTGTATGAGCATTTTGTCTCTTCTTTCCACTATTTTTTCTTTATGTGAAAGTTTTTTCTTTGCTCTTCTCGACATGCGCGTTCACCATGGTATTCCTCGCGAACTATTTAAAACCACTTGACCAGAGGTTCCTGCTTGGTAAAAAAGTGGTTTGAATTGAAACTGGAAAAAGCTTCGTCCTGACTTAATTGCGCGTAGTAAAATTAACTGCATACTTGACGCTAACTATTTGGCATTGGTTAACGACTTGAAAAGCAAGAAATTTTGAATGATCTACTACACAGATTGCGCGGGGTAAGAAAAAAGAAATATAATTTCCTCAGAAAATCTTGCTCCATACTAATGAGTGGCAATGTAAATTTCTGTTTTGAATGCCCTGATTTTTCATGTGACCGCTTGAAAGCCATTGATAGAAGTTGCAAATCCCGATACAGAATGAGTTTGAACGGTAATTTGCGGTTCATTAAGAAATAAGCTGTGCAAAATTTCTAAAAGAGCAGCAAAAACTCGGAAATGTCTAACTTGCAACGGGCTTGTTTCCAATCATAACAGTCTTTGCTTCAACTTCGATTAAAAGAAGTTGAGAAGCAAAAAGCAAATACCGGTAGGTTAAATAGACAACACTAAATTCTTAGGATGCCCTTTGTCCGGAGATTTTCGGCTTGCGCATGGGTGTAACGCCATGTTACATCACCGCGTTTGTCGCTTTGAAAATCCCATGGCGAAACGATTACTATATCACCTTCTCGGATCCAAACGCGTCTTTTCATTTTACCCCGAATTCTGCACAGCCGTTCTTTTCCGTCTTGGCATTTAACTAGGATTCTATCGAAACCGAGGAGTTTCACTACTACGCCTAAAACTTCGCCTTGCGAAGGAAAGACTAATCTACTGATATCTCCTTCGCTTAGTACTTTCTTCTTTCCCACTAATAGACCTCAGGTTTCTTTTGGAAAAGAATTATTTGCTTCCTTAAAAGCATGCTTGTTCAAATCTTCTAGATTCGAATAGTAGACCGTTTTGAGGCTTTTCTTCAGCTTGGTTGACTAGGTTTAAATTTTGATGTAGAAATATAAGTGCTTGAAGTGAGCAGTGATTTGAATGTCGTATGTGTTTAAAATTCCGTTTCGGAGTAACACTAAGCTGAAGTACGTTATCGATAAGGTTAGGGAGGATGTAAAGTTGCAGAGCTACTGGAAATGTGCAAATGTTATGGCTATTGATCGTATGGGTTATACAGATCACGGTCCTACACACGTGAAAATTGTTGCTAACTTGGCGCTTAAGCTGATACGTATTCTTATGGACCTGCAGGTTAAGCCTAGCTTAGTCAAGTGCTACGGCATGAAGAATGAGGATGCGGAAGTCGTGGTGGTTTTGGGTTCGATTTTCCATGATTTAGGTATGGTTGTTACAAGGCATGACCATGAGAAGTATAGTGTCCTTCTCGCTTCCGAGTTTATTGAGAGGTGTTTACCTCCGATATACTCGGTGGAGGAACGTGCAGTAATTAGCTCTGAAGTTATGCATGCGATTGTAGCTCATGAGTATCCTAATGAACCATTGACCGTGGAAGCTGGCATAGTAAGCATTGCTGATGCATTAGACATGGAAGCGGGAAGAGCGAGAATTCCTTTCGAAGCGGGAAAAGTGGATATACACTCGGTTTCAGCTCTTTCAGTTGAAAAGGTTGAGGTTATTGAGGGTAGAAAAAAGCCTATTACCTTAAAGATTACTATGTCGAATTCTGCAGGCGTTTTCCAGATAGATGAATTACTGAAGCCGAGAATTGAAAAGTCAGGTCTTCAACAATACTTCCACGTAGTTGCAGAGATAACTGGCGCAGAAGAAAGAAAAATAATTGAAAGATTCGAAATCTAATATCCAGTCTTCTTTTATGGAATTTTTTTAATTGCTCAATTAGACCTCAAATTATGGCTAATTCAGTGGTTTACTCTTTTATTTTCTGCGAAATTGTTTTATGAAGTTAAGGTTTTTTCAAAACTGATACTTCTTTTGTCTGCATTCTTGGCAGATCCTTTGCTTGAATCCCCGATTTTCTGGCTCAAAGAATTTTCCACAAACACGGCATTTGACTTGAACAGGTGGTTTTGGCTGAAGCAGTTTCAAGCGTTTTTCTATCTCTACTTTTATTTCTGGGTCACTTTCAGTTTTCAAAGCCTTATTTAACAATCGCTTTGCTAATTCCAAGCTTTCGCTTCCGAAAAGCTCTGAAAAAACGTTATGAACTTTGCCGTTTGCTCTAGGTTGGAGCGGTAGCATGCAAACATAATTTGAAGGATAATTATTTGACTTATCCAAGTCAATAACCGCAAACCGAATATAACGCCCCTGAGAGTAATCTTTAGCATCTTCGTTTTTGGATACTCGCAATCGTAGGTTCATTATATTTCACCGAAGAGTAGAATGTTAAACACTAATCGATTCTTTTCATAGGAATCCAATTCTTCTCCCAATAAGGGATAGTCCCTTAAAACCATTTAGATTCGTTTCTTGTTTTTTATCTCAAAGAAAGTTAAAATCCCGCAAGTTATATTGAAGATCAAGAAGAAAATACTTGAGCAACTTCATCATACAAAAGAAAAGGAGATTAATTAATGAAAACACGCATAGAAGTCGACCCTCTCGGGAAAAAGAAAATCCCTGAAGACGCTTATTATGGAATTCAAACTCTGAGGGCTACTGAAAACTTTCCAGTGAGTGGCATCAGACCCCCGCTTCCTTTTATCAGGGCTTATATCATGGTTAAGAAAGCTGCGGCTTTAGCTAATGCGGAAGTAGGTTGGCTTGATTCAGAGCTTAAGCAGGCGATTGTTCAGGCTTGCGATGAAATTCTAGCTGGCAGATTATTGGATCAGTTTGTAGTTGACGTTTTTCAAGCTGGTGCTGGTACTTCGTTTAATATGAATGTGAATGAAGTTTTGGCAAATCGCGCCCTAGAACTTCTCGGAAAGAAGAAGGGGGATTACGAAAGCTTGGGGCCAAACGATCATGTGAACATGGGACAATCCACGAATGACACTTTCCCTACAGCCTCGCATATTGCGGTTTTGCTGGCACTTCAGCCACTGATTAAGCAGTTGGATAAACTTGCGACCGCGTTCGAAAAACAAAGTAGGAAACACTTGAAAACAGTTAAGTCAGGTCGAACTCATCTACAAGACGCCGTACCCGTAACAATAGGTCAAGAGTTCAGTGCATATGCATCAGCACTGCGAAACGCCAGTAACCAGTTAGAGGTTCGGCAGAAAAACCTTTATGCGCTTGCATTGGGCGCCACAGCTGCGGGAACTGGAGCAAACGCCCATCCAAGGTACAAACTGCTAGCCATAAAAGAACTGGTTAGGATAGCTGGATTCCCCTTAAAGCCAGCAGGCAACGCTTTTGAAGCTCTTCAGAGCTACAGACCTCTGCAGACTGTTTCCAGCGCCCTCAAAGAATTAGCGTTAGAGCTCATCAGAGTCGCGAACGACTTGAGGTTGCTGTCGTCTGGACCCACAACTGGATTAGCTGAGATTGAGCTTCCGGCAGTGCAGCCTGGTTCATCAATAATGCCTGGCAAAGTTAACCCTGTCATGGCCGAATGTTTAGACATGGTGGCGTTTCAAGTGGTGGGCAACGATTTAACAGTGTCTTTTGCTGTACAAGCTGGACAGATGGAGTTAAATGTCATGATGCCTATTATTGTGCATAACATACTTTTCTCCATCAGAATCCTAACAAATTACTTGCCTGTTTTCAGGAGAAAATGCGTTGAGGGCATAGCCGTGAATGAGAAACGGTGTTTTCAATACTTGGAAAAAAATCCTGCATTGGCAACCTTTCTGTCGCCGCATATTGGCTACTTAGAGGCGGCTAAAGTGGCCAAACAGGCGTTGGAGCAAGGACGGTCGGTGAAGGAGATTGCCCTTGAGAAGGGACTGTTTAAACCGGATGATTTGGAAAGAATCCTAGACCCGAAACGGCTCATAAACGAAAAAAGCGCCAAAAAGAGTTAATTGGCTACTCCATAAATGCTGAATTGAACGATTACGTCTGTTGATGCTGAGCTGGCTTTGGCGTCAATTAAGACTGCCCAAATTATGCTTTGCGAGGGAAACAATTGTAGCATATCTTGATCGCTAAGCCACAATGTAGTGTTGTTTGTGAAGTATTTTTCCACGCTTCTTGAGATTGTGTTATCAAGAAATTCCAGGCGCACCCTCACCGTGATTGTCTCGTTTTCTGCGAAGTAGCCATTCACTTGAATTTTGGGTTTAAAAGTTGAAATCGTATTGGGCCTCAACTGGAACGCTCGGGTTTCTCCATACTCTCCGTTTAGACCAACGGAAATATTCAGGTCTTCTTGTTTGAAGACAGCACCAGCTCCAGAGATCCACTTGCCGAAAGGATTGTGAATTTTTGCTGTCCAGTTGCCTAAAAAGCTGACATCACTTGCTAGGGTTGGAGGCGTGATTGATGTTTCTCCAAATGATATTCCGTAGAGTTGATCAGGGAAATCCGCAAATGATTCAAAGACTACTCCAGACAGTAACGTTTGATGCATTGAACCGTCAACCAGCAAGCCAGTCTGGTTCCGTGTGAAACCGTTTTCCCCCATCCATAGTCTTAGGTCCTGTATCTGACTGTCAGAGAACTCAGCGAGCTTTTCAACTCTAATTCCCACCGAATCGTCAATAATGTTAAAGAAGCAACGGCTGATTTTCGAGCTCGCGTAAGACCCTGTAGCGTTGCCTGTTGGTGTCCTGAAAACTATGCTTTCTTTGCAATTTGCGAAGCGGCAATCCTCAATTTTTGTACCTTCGCTCCAAGTTTCGGTGTTAGCAATTTCGATTGCAGTGGAGGTGTTAACAAAACCCATGTTAGATACGATTATTCCAAAAGAATTCTCAATTCTTAAAGTGCAGTTTACCATGGTTAAACCTGAAATAAGGTTATTTTGTGAACCAACAAAGCTATCGCCTTTCAGGATCAGCTTATTTCCGTTCCCTACTATTATTGCTTCGCCGTAGCTGATTATTTTGGCATTTTTTTTGTTAATTATTTGAACGTCTGAGGTTAACGTGTAATTCCCCGCTTGAATGTAAACGGTATTTCCTTCAGCTAATGTTTGAGTTAGGACGAGCGTGGCATCGGTTGCGCGAAATTCCACATAGCCACTTGCCTGATTTTTCGCCTTGTATACTTCTTCATCTTGAAAAACCACGTAGTCGAATGGCGAGTCGTTCGCGGCGTCTTCCAGTGCTCGCCTAAGATCAAGTATTAGATATATGTTTATAGTAGCTAGCACGAGAGCAATTATTATAATCATTGTGAAGATGTGCTTGGTAATGGTTATTTTCATAGATTGTTTTCTTCCTCATATTACTCTGTTGAAGGATGTAAAAATAGATGTAAATCCAATCGTTAAATAAGATTTGTTGTTGCCCGCGAGTTGGTAGAATAAACATCTTTCAACTTTTAGCTATCAAAATTAAAGCTTGACAATTGATGCGTAAAAAATTGCTTGATTTAGAATGAAATTTAGAAGGATGGAGAACATACTAACTTCTAAATAAAATCCAAAAAAAGGTAATGTCAAAGTTCAAAAAACTCGAGCATAATATCAAGGTTAGATCAAGAACTCATTCCGAATAGTAGCATAGTCTCTCTAATGAAGTAAGCTCTATTGGTTTTGAGCTGGGTGGGTTAGGGCTATTCTTTTTTGGTAGCGAC
>CAYFXZ010000030.1:0-21750 GCA_964347245.1 uncultured Candidatus Bathyarchaeia archaeon
GCAATTCGCTTTTGGACCAAGATTTGGCTTCTGAACTCAGCTTGTTAATCCACTCAGTTATTGTCGGAAACAAGTCATACAATATCTTCAGTAACATAAATGAAACCATTAGTCTAAAACTGGATAAAGCTGAGATATTGGATAAAGGATACGTTTGGCTGGTTTGCAATATTAGCAAATGAAACGGACCATTCAGGATGAAAAAGCTTGAAAACAAGCGAAAGTTGAATATAACCGCGAAATATAGATACGATCATGCACTGTTTGCGTTGCGGGATTTGCTGCAGAGAAACCGAAATGCTACTCTCTAAGAAGGACATAGAACGGTTGGAAAAGAAAGGCTACACCCGCAACTTCTTTGTCAGTTTCGACACCAAAGGTTATGCTAAACTTAGAAACCACCGGGGATACTGCGTGTTCTACGATGCAGAAAAAAATCGGTGCAGAGTTCGCTTCGACAGACCTTTAGGTTGCCGCATTTACCCAGTTATCTACGACGAAACCAATGGTCTAACAGTAGACATCATTTGTCCCAACCGCAAAACATTGACCGACAAGCAACAAGTAAAAAGAGGCAAAAAAGTTCTCCAACTTCTAAAAACAATTGACACTGAAGCAAAACAGAGACGCCTCGCAAAATCAATATTAAGACACAAAAACGCATACTTTAACGATAACCCGCGAAAATTTCCTTCTATATCTTTTTGAAAGTAATATAACATAACATCCGGCAACACGGCTAGAACTATAGAAGGATCCAAACCTGAAAGAGTAATGAAATAGCTAGATATGTGCGTCAAATCGTGCTGGGCAAGTGGCAAACCGATTTTTCCAGAAAAGATCCTGCAATAGATAATTTGAGTTTTTATGAAACTAACGGAAAATTTTCAGTATTTAGCTTGGTAGTTGCCTATAATTATTTTTCAATCCTTCGATGAGATACGAGGCGTAAATTTTTACTTCTCGGGTAGCGAGCTCCAAAACGGCGTTATTACATCTATATAATAACAACGAATCCTAACGAGAGAAAATAGCGCTTGTTGTAAATATTCTTTTTAGTTAGCTGCACAAGAACTTGTACATTTTTAAGTTTGGGTTCTTGTGCATTTTAATTGTGCTGTCAACAAGAATTTAAATACTATGCGCTACATTTAGCGTATAGCTTTGGCTTGTTAACACTACAAAAGTTTGGTTTGGTGTTATTTAGGAGTACTGATGAGAAAACATGAAGTGTCCGTACTGCGGATCCTCAGATTTCAAGACTTTGGAAACACGCGATTCTCCAGATAACACCACACGAAGACGTAAAGAGTGTGAAGCTTGCGGAAAACGTTTCACCACCTACGAGTACGTGGAAACCGTAGAACTTATGGTGCGAAAAAAAGACGGCAAATTGGAACGCTTCGACGTTAACAAGACAATTCGCGGCTTGCAAAAAGCATGCGAAAAAAGACCCGTAACCATGGATCAGATTAACGAGTTAGCAGGCTTAGTACGCCAAGCCATAATGCAGAAAGGCAAAGACGAAATCACATCCAAGGAAATCGGCGATTTGGTCATGAAATACCTGAAAGAACTTGACCGGATAGCATACATTCGCTTTGCATCTGTATACAAAAAGTTTGAAGAACCTGAGGATTTCAGGCGTTTGCTCCTTGAGGTGAAAAAATGAAGTACGTGAGAAAACGTGATGGAAAATTAGAACCATTCGATCAAGAACGCATAACAAAAGCCATTTGGAAAGCCGCTAAAGCAGTAGGCGGAAAAAACCGTAAACAAGCAAAACTCATAAGCGACGAGGTGCTGTTAGAACTCCGACGCCGATTCGGCGAAGACGGTTGCCCCACGGTTGAGGAGATTCAAGACCTAGTTGAAAAACGGTTAATTGAAAATGGTCGCGCCCAAACTGCTAAAGCTTACATTCTCTACAGAAAGCAACATCAGGACATGCGCGAGCTAGCTGCGCTCTTGAGCTCCGCAGATTTAGTGGACCAGTACTTAGAGATTGAAGATTGGCGAGTTAAAGAAAACTCCAATATGAGTTATTCACTTCAAGGCTTGAACAACTACCTTTCATCCACGGTAATAGCTAAGTATTGGATATCGCGAATTTACCCGTCAAGCATCGCCGCAGCACACTTTTCAGGCGATATACATATTCACGACTTAGGTGTGCTTGGACCTTACTGTGTAGGCTGGGACATAGCTGACCTGCTGCTTTCAGGCTTTGGCGGTGTATCAGGGAAGATTGAGAGCAAACCCGCCAAACATTTCAGAACTGCCTTAGGTCAAATAGTCAACTTTTTCTATACGTTGCAAGGCGAGGCCGCAGGTGCACAGGCATTTAGTAATTTTGATACTTACTTAGCTCCTTTCATACGCTACGACCACTTAAGCCAAAAGGATGTGGAGCAAGCCCTACAAGAGTTCTTTTTCAACATGAACGTGCCTACACGCGTGGGCTTCCAGACGCCTTTTACTAACTTAACTCTAGATTTGACCGTGCCCAACTTCATGAAAGATGAAGGCGTTCTTTTCAACGGAAAAGTCACGAAGGACACATACGGCGACATGAGTAGGGAGATTGAAGTTTTCAACTTTGCTTTTGCCGAAGTTATGCAGCAAGGCGACGCTAAAGGACGGGTGTTTACTTTCCCCATTCCCACTTACAACGTCACCAGCAATTTCGCTTGGGACTCTTCCGTATCACAGGCAGTTTTTGAAGTAACATCCAAGTACGGAGTGCCATACTTCTCCAACTTTATAAACAGCGACTTGCACCCTGAGGACGTACGAAGCATGTGCTGCCGCTTGAGAATAGACAACCGTGAGCTGCGTAAACGAGGCGGTGGTTTCTTTGGAGCTAATCCATTAACAGGATCCGTAGGTGTTGCAACTTTGAACATGCCGAGGATTGGTTACTTGTCCAAAGATGAGGATGAATTCTTCCAGCGCTTGAAAGCTAATATGGAGATAGCTAGAAGCAGCTTGGAGATTAAGCGCAAGGCGCTTGAAGCGTTCACTGAGAATGGCTTGTACCCATACTCTAGACGCTATCTGCGTCATGTGAAAGAGAGCTACGGCAAATACTGGAAGAACCACTTTTCAACTATAGGCTTAGTTGGCATGAACGAGACTCTTTTGAACCTATTGGGCGTGAACATCACGGCGCCTGAAGGAAAAGACTTCGCTGTCAAGACGCTCACATTTATGCGTGAGCGGCTCGCAGACTTCCAAGAGGAAACAGGCGATATCTACAATTTGGAAGCAACACCTGCTGAAGGCACATCGTATAGGCTTGCACGTCTCGACAAACGCCGTTATCCAAATATTATTGTAGCTAACGAGCGACTGGTTCAGACTCACCACGCTGAGCCGTTCTATACAAACTCTTCCCAGCTGCCTGTTGACTACGAAGGCGACTTATTCGAAGCTTTAGAACATCAAGAGAATCTGCAGACACTTTACACAGGCGGAACAGTATTCCATATTTTCCTGGGTGAAAGACTGCACTCTTGGAAGTCAGCCGCAGAACTCATACGAAAAGTGACTTCAAGTTCGCATTTGCCCTACTTCACCTTAACGCCGACTTTTAGTATTTGCCCAACACACGGCTACACTAGCGGCGAACACAAACAATGCCCAGTCTGCGGAGCAACATCCGAAGTTTACTCACGTGTCGTCGGCTACTTAAGACCAGTGGACCAGTGGAACGACGGGAAACAAGCTGAATTTTCCATTCGCAAAACCTTTGACAAATCCACAATGCTTGTAAAAGCGCCGCTAGCTGTGTAAAAAGAGGAAAAAGGATGAAGTTTAGTGGTCTCCAGAAAGTAAGCCTAATAGACTACCCGAACAAGGTAGCATCCGTGCTATTCACTCCAGGCTGCAACCTGAGGTGCCCATTTTGTCATAACTGGCGCATAGCAGTGGAACCCAAGCCCCCGTTTTTACAGGAGGCCGTGGCGCTTAGAATTTTAGAAAGCCGCAAGAAATACGTGGACGCTGTAGTAATAACTGGCGGAGAACCAACAATGCACAAGGAACTGCCAAAGTTCTTAGCGAAACTTAAGAAGTGCGGATTTCAGGTGAAGTTGGACACGAACGGGTTTTATCCGGAAGTGTTGGAAGAATGCTTAAGCTATGTGGATTACGTGGCTTTAGATTTGAAAACCTCTCCAGAGAAGTACAAGTTTCTGGGATCCAAAGACACAAGTGGACTAATGCGCACAGTCGAAATGCTGAAATTGGAGAAGGTGGAATACGAGTTCAGAACCACAATAGTTCCAGAGATTATGACAGTTCAAGACGTGAACAGGATTCGCGAACTTATTAAGGGCGCTAAAACGTATGCATTTCAGCAGTTCGTTCCGCAAGATACCTTAGACAAAAGATTTGAAGACGTAAAGCCTTACGCGCCAGAAGTAATAAAAGAGTTCGCCGGAGCTATGAAATGCTACGCGGAAAAGGTAGTAGTCCGCATTTAGAGCACCCTTGTTTTTATAAGTGATTAGAGACTAATCATCGGTTTATCGCCATTTATCGCTGTTAACCAAACCTACTATGAGATATATCAAAACCAAAAAAAGGCAAAATAACCTCAAAAGGCAACTCAAAAATTAAACTATCATCATTGCAAAACCAGTAGAGAAAAAGCCAATCCCATTATAAAGAAAGCCCTATACTATTGATCAAGAAAAGCAAAAACATCATATGGATATCAAAAATTCCCAAAACCAAATTTTGCATAATAGGTCAGCTAATCCTACTTATTAAAATCTTGTGCGTATGCTCTGCACTAGGCTTAAATTTTCACACTCTCGCATCAAAATCTAGCAAAAAAGTTCCTATTAAGCCTAACACCTTCCAAGGATTAGGCTTGAGCTCCAATCTAAATGATTAAATGTGTTATTAAAGGTTGAGAGTGAAAGAAGAGAAGATTGCGGACGAGACGTTGCAAAAAAGAGAGGGAAAAGTTTAAGGGTTGAAGGTTTGTATGATTTCGCGTATTCCCTATCGAGGAGTTTGTGGTTTGAAATTCAAAGGAGAAAGCATAGAAGAACGCAAAGCTGGAGTCCTAATAAAACTCAGAAAATACAAGTTAATCAAAAAAGAAATTCAAGAAGATGCTATCGGCTACACCGTCAAAATACCCAAAGACAAAGAGAAAGCCTTAGTCTGGTGTTTTCTTGGACAAGCAACCGTAGGCATCGCAATGATGAATGCATTATACAAACTATTAGAAGAGAAAGGCCTAGACCGCGCCATCGTAATCACAGAAGGGCGCTTCACACACGCAGCTAAACAAGGCGCAAAAAAAAGAAAAATTGAACTCCTACCAAAGACCTTTCCAGTCTTCGAAATTTTTGACCACAAACTAGTTCCCAAACACGAGATTCTAGATGAAAAAGAAAAAAATGCAGTTCTCGCTCAGTATAAGGTCCAACCCTACCAGATGCCACAGATAAAATCCACCGACCCGGCAGTTAAAGCGATAGGAGCCAGACCTGGTGACCTGCTAAAGATCAAAAGGAAAAGTGCAACTGCAGGGGAACATATCGCCTATCGATACGTTGTAAACTAAACCGAAGAAGAGAAAAAGCAGCCTTACTTGGCTATAATTACTTCTGTTGATTTGACGACAGCGTTCACTTTGTCACCTACGTTTATTCCCAAATCCTCGACTGCTTCTTTAGTTATTACTGCAGTGACTACCGCCGGTGCTTTAATTTCAACTTTGACTTTCGCTGTCATCCCATCTTTTTCAATAGAGATTACCTTTCCATTTAATTGATTTCTGGCACTGATTTTCAGTCCTAAAACCTCCCAATGCTCTTGTTCTGCAAGAACCTTACTCATGCGACCCTCCACGCGTTGATATTCCTCTATCAAACTATGCCCCAACTCAGTTAGCTTGGCACCGCCACCTCCGGCTTTACCACCCTTAAAAGTCACCACAACTGGTGCTTCAATAGCTTTTTGAATTTTCTGCAAGTAATTCCAAACATAACGATAAGACATGCCAAGTTTCTCAGCACCTTTAGAAATTGACTGCTCAGTTACTATTGCTTTAAGAATTTCAGCGCCGCCCTTGCCCAGAACAGGCGTCCCTTTATACTCTATCCATACTTTGCATGAGGGCTTGTGCTTTTTGTGAGTAGGCATTCCATTTACAGTTAATCACAATAAAGTTTATAAGACTAGTGATATGAATGACGATGCATAACGGTGTTTAAAATTGCAAACATGGCAAAAATTGTTAATAGCCGCAGCACTAGCTACCATAACCGTAGTCATGGGCACATTAGTGTACTTCAACTACTTCTCACAACGCAGACTCTTCATATCCACAACCACAAGTCTATATGACACTGGATTACTAGGCGTAATCGAAAAGGACTATGAAGCAACGCATAACGTTGATCTCAACATACTGGCAGTAGGAACAGGCATAGCAATACAGCACGCTAAAAACGGAGACGCTGATATCGTTTTCGTTCACTCGCCATCAGTAGAGGAAAGCTTTCTAGAAGAGGGTTACGGAGTAAACAGGAAAATAATCGCCCATAACTTCTTCACGATCGTGGGACCCGCGGATGACCCAGCGCAAATCTCAGGAAAAACCGCAACAGAAGCCCTATTCAACATAGCACAATATGGACAAAATATGCTTGACCAGTCGGGAGAAACTCAAATTTGGGTCTCCAGATGTGACAACTCAGGGACACACTCCAAAGAAAAGAGCCTTTGGACCGCAGCTGGCTACGACTACGCGGAACTTTCAGAGGAAGTTTGGTTCGCAAGCACAGGTCAAGGCATGGGCGCTACCTTAACTGTGGCTGATCAAAAGAACACTTACACTCTATCAGACTTAGGTACTTACTTGAAATTCTATTCAGAAGGCACAATATCTCTATCTTCATTTATACTCGAAGAGGAATCGTTGCTAAACGTCTACAGTGTCATGGCAGTCAGCCCGACAGTTGCAGCAAATCAGACAGTACACGAGAAAATCAATTTTGACGACGCGATGAATTTCATAGAATATTTGATTTCAGATGAAACGCAGCAGAAAATAACAAAATACGGTAAAGACACTTACGGTCAGAGCCTCTTCACAGGTGCAGTACGGCTATTAATCGATGATGCCCCTCAACCTCTTATAAGTTGGGTACACGATTATGCATTCTTTGACGGTTCCGAATGTCCACCGCAATACAGAAATGGCTACGCACATCTTTACAGTTAGAGGAAATTAATCTTGGCTGATGTACTTGGAGGCATAGTAGAAGCATTTCAGTTAATAATTTCAGGCGATCCCGAAATCCTTGGGGTTGTATCCCGTTCTCTCCTTTTTTCTGGAACAGCTGTTATTCTAGCTATTCTTTGGGGTACACCACTTGCGATGCTAATTGCCATGAAAGAATTTCGAGGCAAAACCATAATAAAAACGCTCCTCAACACTCTAATAGGCTTGCCAACAGTGGTTTTGGGCTTAATTCTCTTCCTGATTATTTCAAGAGGCGGTCCATTGGGCTTTCTGGGGCTACTTTACACACCGGGAGCTATAATGATAGGTCAAGCTATATTGGTGACCCCAATTCTTGTGAGTATAGGAGTCTCAGCCATTGAGTCAGTTGACCCTGATATAATGAACTTATCAAAAACGTTGGGCGCTTCGGAATCTCAAGCCCAAGTAGCAGTTCTAAAGGAGGCGATCAGCGGGATAATTTTGTCCGACCTTGCAAGCTTTAACCGCGCTATAGGTGAATTGGGAGTAGTGTTGTTGGTCGGGGGCAACATTGCAGGGTCAGGAAATAGGACCGACGTATTAACTACATCAATCTCGCGTGATCTCCAAATAGGCAATATCGGTCTTGCCGTGGCTCTAGGAATATTATTAGTGCTAATACTTTTCGCGATAAACATGATAGTAGCTGCTTTAAGGAAGGCGAACTACTTAGTCGAATTAGCTAAAGCACCAATTGATAGACTGAAACGTTACGGAAAGAATAAATGATGATTGTTGCTGAATTAAAAAATATTACTAAAGTCTATGGAAACAAAATAGTAGTAGATTTAGTGAACTTACAAATCCACGAAGGCGAAATACTAGCTCTTTTAGGACCTAATGGTTCGGGAAAATCGACAATACTAAAAATGCTGGCGTTCATCGAGAGCCCAACAAGCGGTGAAGTGGTATTCAAAGGCAAAACTGTCAACTTTAAAAACACCGAAAAAGAACGTCTGCAAAGCACGTTGGTTTTTCAAAAAACAACAGTTTTCGGAACTTCCGTCTACAACAACATTGTCTACGGCCTGAAAATAAGAAAAGGCACCAAGGAAAAATGTGACAGAGAAGTGAAAAAAGCTTTAGAATTGGTTAAGCTCGAAGGCTTCGAGAAACGCAATGCAAGGAAGCTTTCCGGTGGAGAACAGCAACGAGTGGCAATAGCCAGAGCTTTAGTGCTGAATACGAAATTACTGCTTTTAGATGAACCAACGGCGAATTTGGATCCGAAAACCGCGGGCATAATCGAAGAAGTCATTAATAATGTAAACCGTGAGAACAAAACAGCTATTGTAATAGCTACGCATAACATGTTTCAAGCCAAAAAGCTGCCTCACCGAATCGCCTTAATGAATGAAGGAAAAATAACCGAGATTGGCTCGCCAGCAGAGGTTTTTAGTAAACTCTCCAAAAATTTGGCTAGCTTCGCTGCGGTTGACAATACATATTCTGGAACTGCTAAAACAACAGCCTCAGGTACATCAAAAGTTGATGTAGGCAACGGTGTGCAGATAGAGGCAACCGCTCAGAGAAAAGGCACTGTAGCAGTTTTCGTAAATCCTCAGGACATAATCTTGTCCAAGACTGCTGTGAAGTCCAGTGCGAGAAACGTGTTTAAGGGTAAAATCACCGAAATCAAGGATTTGGAGTCGCTCGTAAAACTTAAGGTTGATGTCGGCAAATCTTTTACGGTTCAGATAACTAAGCGCTCTTTCAACGAGATGGAACTTTGCTTGAACGCCGAGGTTTTCATAACCTTCAAAGCGTCAAGCGTTCAGGTGCTTTAGACTGGGCTTTTTCTTTCTTCTTCCAGTTCGTGCAGAATTACTAAGGCTTCGCCGAGAGATATGTTTAGCCTGTTCGATAGTTCCAAAGCGGTCATGCCAGGTTTTTCCTGTAGTAATACCTCTCGTGTGTAAGCCTTATGGGTTGGGTACATCACCAAGGCGTGAACAGTCTCTACAAGCAGGGGCCAAAGTTTTTCCTTCATAAACTCTTTCAAGCTCATGCGACATCACAGATTTCATTGTGTCAACTGGTTATTGAGCTTACCGCAAAAAGGTTGTCATAGCGCAACAAAATGTGTTGCAGTTTACCGTAAAGTATATTATTCATTGGGAAAGTTGTGTAACAGCTTTGCTTCAGCAAGATAAGAGTGAGTAACAATGCCTTTGAGAGTCAAAGCAGCAATATTCGATCTTGATGGAACTATTGCTAGGTTCAACTTAGACTATAAGGCACTGCGAGGAGAAGTTAGAAGCTACCTATTAAGGGTGGGTGTTCCCGCTTCAGCATTATCCTTTAAAGACAACATTTTTGACATGCTTAGAAAAACTATAATATACGTTAAAAATACACGAAAACTCGTTGAAGCAATGGATGAGATTCGCAACGGAGCTTTGAGCATAGCTGAAAAGTACGAGTTGGAAGCAGCTGCAAACACTGACTTAATGCCCGGAGCCTACGAAACGCTAAAAGCATTGAAAAAGATGGATTTGAAGATCGGTCTCTTCACGTTGAATAGCAATAAAGCCGCAAACTACATTTTACAACGTTTCAAACTCGGCGATTTCTTTGGTGTGATTGTTCCTAGAAATAAAGTTAATCTTGTGAAGCCTAATCCTGAACATCTTGAAATGGCGCTTAAGGTTTTAGGTGTAACACCGGAGGAAACAGTAGTTATTGGAGACGGCGACGTAGACATGGAAAGCGCTAGAGAGATGAAAGCAATTGCTGTTGGCTTGCCTGCGACCGCATCCAAGGCAGATCAGTTGATGCAACATGGCGCCAATTATATCATAACATCGATAACTGACTTGCCTGTTCTTGTAGAGAAAATAAACAAGGAACAAAAAGTGCAGTGAAGTGAATATGAGTTGGCGCGTTTTTAATCAAGCCCAATTTCTAATGAGTGAATTTTAAAACTAACGTGTAACAGGTTCTTCAAGAGTGAATCTGTATTGTATTTAAATATTCATAAGTTATGTATAGAATAACATTATGAAAACCGTAAAGCTTATATATTAAAACTGTTCATCTGCTTAGTTTGCGCGGACCGAATGTACTGTTTTCTCAATTAAAAGGGATATGGTGACGGTTCTATGCAAATATTAGACGGTGCATGAAAAAATTGAGTAAAAAAGAAGCTAGAACACGTCAACACTTGGTTGATAAATGTCCAGAATGTAGTAGCGATAACCTTGTTCACGATTATGATACTGGCGAAACCGTTTGCGGAGGTTGCGGGCTCGTCCTGTACGAGCAAATGATGGATAAAGGACCAGAATGGCGTGCTTTCACTCAAGAAGAGAAGGCATCAAGAAGCCGTGTAGGAGTTCCCACATCCTATTCCGTTCATGATAAAGGCTTATCTACAGCTATAAGTCAAGTGGACCGTGATGCTTTCGGAAGAAAATTGCCTCTCTCGACTCGGCTACAAATGTGGCGTTTGAGAAAGTGGCAAATACGATCTCGAGTTCATTCATCCATAGACAGGAACCTTGCTCAAGCCATGGCAGAACTTGATCGTCTTTCTGACAAGGTGTATATTCCACCACCAATCAAAGAAAAAGCCGCTGTAATCTACCGAAAAGCTCTCGATAAAGGGTTGGTTCGTGGAAGGTCAATTGCGGCTATTGCAGCTGCTGCTCTTTATGCGGCTTGTCGTGGAAGCGGAACTCCTAGGACTCTTCGCGAGATTTCTGAGGCCAGTTTAGTCGATAAGAAGGATGTTGCTCGTTGCTATAGACTTTTGTTGCGTGAGCTTGAAGTGCATATGCCAATTGCTGATCCATTGACTTACGTATCAAAGATTGCAGAAAAAACTGGAATTTCAGGCAAAACGCAGGGTGCTGCGATACAGATACTAAGAGATGCAAAAAGAAAACGTGCGGCTGCCGGTAAAGACCCTATGGGTTTGGCTGCAGCGGCGTTGTACATTGCTTGCTTGCAGAATAACGAGAAAAAGACGCAGAAAGACATTGCAGAAGCTGCTGGCGTTACTGAGGTTACGGTGAGAAACCGTTACAAGACTTTAAAGAAACAGTTAAGCTTGGAACTGCCAGACTAAGCGTTTAATTAACTGCTTTCCTCTTCTTTTTCTAGTTCCATGATTAGGGGACCTACGTAACCGCAGTTTTCGCATATGTATTTTTTAGGTGTCAACCAAATGTCCAATCCGCTGGACAAGGAGATTTTCTTGCTACAACATCTAGGACAGTAGATCGGGGATGGTTTCCCGTGTTTCAAAGATTTGAGTACTTCGCGAATGTTTTGTAGCATTTTCATCTAGGACTTTGCACCTATTCATGGTGATTATTGCAGTTCTATGTTATCTTCAGGGTAACCCATTTTGACGAGGAATTCACGGACTCTTTCGCGGTGGTCTCCCTGTAGCATTATTTGACCATTTTTGGATGTTCCACCGCAAGCGCAAAAAGATTTTAGTTTCTGAGCAAGATCTGATAGACTTGAGTTCCGGTCATCCATACCATCAACAATCGTGTTTGCCCTACCGAATTTTCTTGTTTCAAGCCTGATACGGATACGCTGTTGCTCTTTTTCTATTTCGCCACAAACGCATAAGTCCTTCGGAAGCCCGCAAGTTGAACAAACTTCAGCCATGACGCTCAAGCATAGCATTGTCACAGCAATATATAAAAGTTTCAAAGCTCCAATCCAGATTAGGCAGGAATTGTAAAAAGAAACTGGTAAACTTTTTGTCACGCATGTTGTTGTTTTTTGCAGCTTTTTCTCGTTATTTTTTTGCAAGGGTATATACTGCCGCGCAAAATTCTATTCGATGTCACCATAAACTGACTCAATGATTATTAAAATGCCATGCGCTTTAGATTTTGCTAAATGGAATGGGCAAGATGCCTATTTAACCAATTGCCAAAAATGACTATTGGGAAAGGGATAAATTTTCTCGCAACAGCACTATACTCTATGAGCCTTTATCTTGATTGGCTAAAAGAACAAAACATGAGCTTATTCACGGATTTTTACGAACTAACAATGTGCGCAAGCTACTTCCACAACAACAATTTTAAACCTGCGACCTTCGACTTGTTCATAAGGCGATTACCTGAAAACCGTTCCTACCTTCTCTTTGCAGGGTTAGAACAAGCCTTGCTCTACCTTAAAACCGTAAAGTTCACTGAGGAACACCTTGCTTACCTCAAAAAGCAGGGCTTTAACCAATCATTCCTTGACTACCTGAAAGAATTCAAGTTCACAGGCGACGTGTGGGCTGCTCCCGAAGGCACAGTAGCATTCCCATGTGAACCTTTAATCCGCATAACCGCGCCAATAATAGAAGCCCAGCTAGTAGAAACTTTCATATTAAACACCGTCAACTTGCAAACGATGATTGCCACGAAAGCGTCACATGTTGTAAATGCAGCTAAGGGTAAAGCAGTTATTGAATTCGGATTAAGGAGAGAACATGGCATCGACGCGGGAATGAAAGTAGCTAGAAGCAGCTACATAGCAGGCTGTCAAGGCACATCCAATGTTCTAGCAGGATTCCAATACGGCATCCCAGTTTTTGGAACAATGGCACATAGTTTCATAATGTCTTATGAGAAGGAAATCGACGCTTTCCGAGCATTCGCAAGGACTTTTCCAAACAAGTCCACCCTCTTGATTGACACTTACGACGACTTGGCAGGAGCAGAAAAAGCTGCCTTGATCGCCAAAGAATTGGAAAAAAAAGGATTCAAACTTAATGGAGTTCGGTTGGATAGCGGCGACCTAGCCGAGATTAGCAAAAAAGTCAGAAAGCTACTTGATGACAACAGGTTGCAGTATGTTAAGATTTTCGCGAGTGGCGACTTGGATGAATTCAAAATAAAAGAGCTGCTGGAGAACGACGCCAAGATTGACGCTTTTGGCGTAGGTACAAAACTGGGAACATCAGCAGACAAGCCCTATGTTGACGTGATTTACAAGCTATGCGAAACCATGAGCGAACGAGGCAAGTTTTCTCCGATAATGAAGCTCAGCGAAGGCAAGACAACGCTACCTGGACGAAAACAAGTATACAGGTTGAGAGACAAAAAAGGCAACTACTCAAGAGACATAATAGCACTAGTTGGCGAGAAAGTAAAGGGAGAGCCATTGCTGAATAACGTTATGGAAAAAGGCGAAATAACCATTGACCTTCCATCTCTTGAGCAGATACGAGCAACCGCCGCACAAAACCTGTCAAAACTGCCTGCAAAATACAAGAAACCGGCACATCCACAAGCATATACTGTAGAGTTAAGTCAAAACTTGAAGAACTTGATAAAAGCTTTGGAGAAGAAACTTCGAATAACTTCGCAAGACAGAGAAATTTAGGTATCGAACGTTTCTAGCAGATTTATAAAGCCTACTTCCGTTATTGATGCATAAAAGAATACGCCATAAACATAGTAAAGAGCTTTGGTGGTTATTGTTCTGCTGAGTGTTTTTTGATTGTCAAGTAGATGCCGTACCCCTCGATTAATCCAACTGGTGCACTGATCAACAGAATAAGTGGCAAAGTTTCAAAAGTTACTCCAATATTTATCAGGGTGGCTCCACGCAATATGCTCAAAAAAACAATCATGCATGCAAAAACCGCAGCGATAATTCCCGGGTTAGATATCACAGCATCAGCATATTTCTCTCGTTTGAAGAAGTTTAAATTCACCAGGTTAACATAGAATTTCATTCCTATAAGAATCAAGGAAACCACGAGGACATTATGAAGGAAAAGCATGCCCACTGCTAGAAACTGGTTTTATAGAACATCGCTTAGAGTACTGAAAAAGAAGCTGTTTTCGGCTTAGGAAAGACCGAGGAGTATGACGAAGGCTAAAACCAAAACTACTATGTTTTTCTTAGTGTTCAAAGTCTTCAATTACTCCATTAAGTTTGGCTCTTGTATTCAAATGCGTACGTAATAAAAATTTTGCGAACTTGCACTTAGCAGTGATTCATGCAGATTCCACGTTTTGGATAACTAAAGTAAAGGACCTCCTGACCTTAGTGTGAAGAATTGGGCAAAAGGCGTACCAGAACGTTTGTACCAATTGCAGAATGACCAATTATGGCAAACACTTAATAGGTTTCTTAGAAAAGGATATTTGCTATAAAAAGAGGGAGGATCTTGCAAAATCGCCCAGCTATAGTCGCTGTTGGTCGAACTAAATTTGGAGAGCATTATGGGAAAGAGCCGGAGAAGCTTATAGAAGAAGCTTGGCTCGCCGCTTCACAAGAGTGCAATATAGAGCGAAGAGACTTGGAAGCATGCTACCTCTCAGACTGTTTTCTCCCAATTACAAACAAGCTGGGATTAGAGGAAGGTTTCCTTTCAGAGCTTACGGAACTTCACGTTCCCATGGAAGTTACCCGGTCAGTTAGCGCCGCCTTGCTGGCTGCGTGCCAAGCTATTCAGGCGGGAGTGTACAGCACAGTTCTAGTAGGAGGTATAGAGAAGATGACGGATCGTTGGGATAAAATTCGTGACGACCTCATGCTTCTTGAAGACCCATGGAGTTATTACGCTGGAGGCACGCCAGAAACAAACCATGAGTTGATGCTTAGGGCGTACATGAAAAAATATGGCATTACAGGCGATAAACTTGAAAAACTTAATATTGCTTTGGCACAGGTCTCCGTTAAGAACCATGCGAACGCAACAAAAAACAAGTACGCCCATTTGCAAAGAGAAATAACTGTTGATCAAGTTTTCCGCGCTAGAAAGGCCGCACAGAAGCCATTAGGACTGTACGATTTTGCGCCAATCTCAGATGGTGCATCAGCATTAATTCTTACAAGCGAAGAAGTCTCCAAGAAAATTACTGACAAACCTGTTTATGTTTTGGGTTACTCTTCAGCCACTGATTACTTGAATTTTCCAGCAAGAGACGACCTGACACATTTCGCTGCAACCAAAATCTCCGTGAAAAACGCTTTGAACATGAGTGGAAAAACGCCAATGGATTTAAAGGTCGTGGAAGTTTATGACCAATCCACAGTAATGGAGATGGTGTCCTTGGAAGATTTAGGCTTCTGTGAACCAGGAACAGCTTGGAAAAGCATAAACAAAAGTTGCAGTGACTACAAAGGCTATTATGAAATAAACGGTGACCGACTTTTCGTTAATACGAACGGCGGTTTGAAAGCAGATGGTAACCCCATAGGAGCTACTGGTGGAGCTCAGATTTTTGAGGTTTTCAGGCAGTTGAGAGGAGAAGCGGGGATCAGACAGGTAGAACTTAACTATACACACCCACTGATTGGTTGCACGCTAGAATTTGAGGGGTTCGGCACAAAAGCATATGTTAGCGTTTTAGGAAGAGAACAAAATGAGTAGCGAACCTATAGAACGGCGGGTTTCTTATCTCGGTGACAGGCTTAAAGCGAGCCGCTGCAAAATCTGCGGAAAAGAATATTTCGAGCTAAGAGATTACTGCGGGAACTGTGGAAGAAAGAGTTTCGGAAAAATGGAGAATATAGACCTTTTTTACGAAAACGGAAAACTGGAGCTCTGCACATTTGTTAAGGAGCCAACAAACAAATTCACAAAGCTAGGCAGTTACGTTTACGGCATAGTTTCTTTCCACAATGGAAAAATTCGTGTTTCTGGAAGACTCACGGATCAAATATTTGGGAATGGAGATGCCGTGGATCTTTCAAGCCTCGAAGGCAGAGAAGTCGTTCCACGATTCAGACGCCGTTACTCGGTAGGCAGAAGCGACGTTATTCCAACGATTTCCTTGGCGTTCACCCTGGCCGACGAATATTACCCGTACCAAAAATACACTGTTGTTAACCCTAACAAGGAATATGATGTGCCAGGCATTGTAGGTTATGGAGTTTATACTTCGCGGTTCAGGATAAAGGAAGGCAGTCTCGAACGTTCTGTACCTTTTATTGATGAAGATGCTGTGACAGCTGCGGTTGAAGCTGGAAAACTGGCGCTTATACACTCGGGAGTTGATAGCTCGCTGATAGGTAAAATCTATGTAGGTTCCGAATCTAATCCCTACGCGGTTAAGCCAATAGCGTCAAAGGTTGCACAGGTTCTAAAGCTTGGCGAAGAAGAAGAAGACGTTCAAGGCGTTGATGCCGTAGACACGGAGTTCGCCTGCAAAGCCGCCTCAAGTATGTTCAAAGACGCAGTTTCACTTGTTAATTATCCACACTCTGGTGTGAAGTACGCCATGGTAATCGGCACAGACAACTCTCAAGCAGCGCCCAGAGGCTGCCCAGGCGGGGAGCTGGATACTTTCGTTGGATATGGAGGTTCTGCGTTTATTTTCGGAAAGTATGACGTTATTGCCGAAATTGAAGGCTGGTATTCATGCACTTCTGATACTCCTGACTTTTGGCGCAGAGATGGCGAGCCGTATCCGATGCACGGCGGTAGATTCACAGGAGACCCCGCGTACTTTAAGCATGTTAGAAAGGCAACTATTAAGCTTTTAGAGAAGCTCAGTCTGCAGGCAAGCGACGTTGACTACTTCGTTACTCATCAACCTAACCCTCGATTTCCAGTTAAGATAGCCAAGGAACTAGGATTTAAAGACGAGCAGTTCGCTGTTTCGCTTCAAGTTAACAATTTCGGCAACACTTACTCTGGTTGTTCACCCATAGGCTTGGCTGCGGTGCTAGACGTTGCAAAACCTGAACAGAGCATCTTGATAACAAGTTATGGATCGGGCGCGGGTAGTGATTCATATCTTTTGAGGACAACAAGCCAGCTTGTTGAAAAAAGGCAACGCCAAAAGATTAACGTAAAATTCCAAGTGGAAAACCCATTTGTTGAGTACGTTGACTACATCACTTACCGACGGCTCAAACTTGGAATGTAGAATATTTAATAAATGCGATCATCATGATTTCATAAATGGAGTGCCCAACCTTGGTAGTCAAAGATATCCTGCAAGTTCTATATGCACCCCATAGAATATTCAAAAAAATAGTTCAAAATCCAGGTTACTTAGGACCATTGATGTTAGTAATTATTTTTGCTCTAGCTCGAGTTGGCACTTCTTACTTTGTTGGTTCAAGATTGTATATTGAACAAACAATACCTGTAGGCACCGAAGCAGATATCTGGACCGAGGATGCCACGTTATGGCAGGTAAATCCTGGTGCAGTTGTAAGCGTTAATAAAGTTGACTTCATAAACGGATCTCAGGCTATTCCTAGTTTCCCAGACTATTATGGCAACAATAGCATCCAATTCACAATCAGTGACAACAACACCCTTGGGATATCTCTGAATGATTTTGGAGGTCAAGTAAATTGCGGTGCTAACGGTTTCACAGAATTGTTCTATAGAGTTAAAATAGTGACGCCCGACGCCAATCCTGAAAATGTAACTCTAGCTTTGTATTCGTTAAACGGCTCATTCTTTTATTATGATTTGACCAGCAACTTTGCCACTAACTTGGCAAACATTTGGAGTAACATATCTGTTCCCGTCGGCTCCGGAGATTGGTTAAGCAATGGAAATCCCAAGTGGGAAAATATAACTGGCCTAAAGCTGGAATTTGCTTGGTCCAGAAGTGGAGATATTGATCTGCGCCTAGATGGGCTTTTTTTCAGAAATAACTTCGGAAATCAGATTGAACTTAGTGGGGGTATTCTTCAATTCATTACATATTCAGCTGTTAACGCGTTTGCCCCATTTCTTTTTGAATGGCTCGTATTGACAGTTCTCATGTACTTGCTAATTAAGGGATTAAAAGGCAATGTGGTATGGCGACCATTAATGGTTGCAGTTGGGTATGCATTGATAACCATGGTTATCCAAGCTTTAATAGTCACTGTAGTTTACACAACTTTTCCTGATCTATATTATCCTCTAGAGATATTGACGTATGTACCAGGAGAATTTGAGGCGGCGCAAGACGTTGTTGTTAGTCAACTTTCCAATATTAGTATGGTGGAATATGTCGTCCAAGCAGCTATTTGGGTTTGGACTATTGCCTTAGGCACCCTTATTGTTCGTGCAATTACCAGCGACAAGAGAATTGCAGCGCAGGTAGGATTGGGAAAAGCTGCTTTGGACGCTTCTGTTAGTAGCGACGTGATGAAATTCAGCTGGATGAAATGTCTTCTAGTTTCCGGTTTGAGCATGTTCTTGACAATCATCATCTTAGGTTTGTTAGGGATAGCCTAGCAACTAGAAAAGGACAGAATTGACTCTAGAAGGCAAGAGAAACTTTTCAATTAGTGGTCTATGCTGTTCTTGTGATGGTTAGCAAGGTTTATATGGATTAAAGGGCAATTCTGCAAGTAAAGCCTTAGGTAGCCACTTGTAAAAAAACGCATGTGGCTTCAGTGATAGGTATTATGGAGAATGAAGAGAGTGAATATTAAAGATTTAAGGAATGGAATGAAACGAGTTACCGTTGAAGCAAAGGTTGTAGAGAAAGGTGAAACCCGAGTAGTTAGGTCCAGATACAAAGATGAAACTTACGATGTGGCTGACGCGTTAGTCGCTGATGAAACAGGAAGTATAAAACTGACGCTCTGGAACGAACAGATAGACCAAGTAGAAGTTGGCAACAAGATTAAGATAGAAAACGGATATGTGACCAGCTTCAAAGGCGAAATCCAACTTAATGTCGGCAAATTCGGAACAATGACCATTGAGTGAAAGCTCAGAAACACGTTTTTTTAACATTTTGATTCCAAATCTTATAATTAAACCGAAGGCGCAGACAAAGCAGAGGAAAGCTACCCGACGGCTAAACAGTGCCTTTCTTTTTAAAGAATAGCCAGTTTCTTGTCTTTCAACCTTATTAACACATAAAGGTGGCTTAACTTTGCACCTCCAATATCCAATATGAGTTTGTCTTTCTTACTTTCAATCAACTGGTAGGATCCTTTATCACAAATTTTCACTGTACCCGCTCCATACGCGCCTTCAGGTATTATACCCTCAAAATCTGCATATTCAATTGGGTGGTCTTCAACTTGCACCGCCAAACCCTTTACGACAAATGAAGTCGGGGGTTCCTGTGGGACAGACCAGCTTTTTAATACACCGTTCATTTCCAATCGCAAATCAAAGTGCAAATTGGATGACGCGTGCTTCTGACTCACAAAGAGTCTATGTTCACTTGCAATTACATCGCCTTTTGGCTCAGTTGTTTTCTGAAAGGCAAGCTTTTTTAAATATTCACTAAGGCTCAATCTATTCTCAATAATAAGCTTAAATAGGCAACTACAATATGTTTTCTGTTTTATTTTTTCATATACCACAAAATTGAAAAACCCTAGAGCCCATAACACACAAGCTAACAAGCTGAAAAAGGGATTTGTTAGAACATGGTGAAACTCAACAAAACCGATAAACTCGTAATGGAAGTATTAAACGACGGAGAACTAACCCTGCAAGAAATTGCCAACAAAACAGGCGAAAAACCAAAAAAAATCTTTAAAGTCCTCCGAAAACTCTTCGAAAACGAACTTGTAGACACAAAAGCCCGCAAATATAAACTTATCAACAAAAAGTGAAGAGAGCCTCGAGCGGGCCTTGATCCCGCGGCCTGCTGCTTACAAGGCAGCCGCTCTACCAGGCTGAGCTATCGAGGCACATGGCAGAGTATCAGCGCATCAAACAAATAAAAACCTTCACACTTAAAAAGTGTCACACAAAACCCTTATAGCGGTCGACACAATCCTTATATTAGCGAAACTCGCTTCTAAAACAATTCAGCAATATAAAATGAGCTATGTACAATGAGATGCAACTCCGCACCAGCATTGATGCAGGAGTGAAGAGGTGAATGAGCCAGAAGCTCAAAATGACACCAGACACAGGCAAAAACAACGACGCACCATCAGAAAGGTGTTCATCAAACGCCAATAGATACCACCATATGGCCCGACCACACAAACGCCGTCTGGAGAATGGCTCGGCTTGAGAGCCGATGAAGGGCGCGGCAAGCCGCGATACAGCCCCGGGTAGGCGCATGCAGCCTTAGAACCGGGGATGCCTGAATGGGACTTCCTAGAAATGCTCCCTTATGGGAGTGGGAACCCCCCGAACGGAAGCATCTTAGTAGGGGGAGGAAAAGAAACCAAAAGGGATTCCCCTAGTAGCAGCGAGCGAAACGGGAAAAGTCCAAACCGAATCCCGCCTGGAAACTTGCGGGAGATGTAGTGTTTAGGGCCTGGCTTCCTCTTCGCTGGTAAAGCCGAAATGGCCTGAAACGGCCCGCCAAAGAGGGTGACAGCCCCGTAAACGTAAACCAGAAAGAGCTGAGCTAGAGTCCCAGATTACCGTACCCTGGTTTGGGTGCGGAAAATCGGAAGACACCAACTTCCAAGACTAAATACGCCTCAAGACCGATAGCGCACTAGTACGGTGACGGAAAACTGAAAAGTACCCCGGAATGGGGGTGAAAAGTGCCTGAAACCAGACGGTTACAGACGTGTGCAGCCCGGAAGAGTAGAGCCTTCTCGAAGGAAACCGCTGTGAAGCGGCATTACGAGGGAGGGGGATCAGGGTTGCATGTTCCGTCTCGAAACACGGGCCGGGGAGTTTACAGCTGTGGCAAGCCTAAGGGCTAAAAACCCGTAAGCAAAGGGAAACCAACATGCGCGCAACTGCCTCAAGGTAGCCAGGCGCAGGGTCTGAAAGGGCCCGGAGTCACAGCTGTACAAACTAGAAACCAGACGATCTATCCCTGGGCAGGGCGAAGCTAGGCGAAAGCCCAGTGGAGGCCCGAAAGGGTGCTGACGTGCAATTCGTTCCCCAGACCTGGGGATAGGGGCTAAAGACCAATCTAGTCTGGTGATAGCTAGTTCCTTCCGAAGTGGGCCTGAGCCCAGTCCCAAACGAGGTGGCTGGTGGGGTAGAGCACTGATTGGAAAGCAAGGGGCCGAAAGGTCCTACTTTTCTTTCAAACTACGAATCCACCTGCGCCGTAGACCTTGGGAAACGGGTTACAGGGGGTAAGCTCCTGGACCGAGAGGGGGACAACCCAGACTGAGGTTAAGGTCCCCAAGTGCTGGCTAAATGTCAAACTAAAGGGCGTCGTCAGCCTCAGACAGCGGGGAGGTAGGCTCAGAAGCAGCCATCCTTCAAAGAAAGCGTAACAGCTCACCCGCCGAGGCTGACGGCCCCGAAAATGGACGGGGCTAAGCCAGCCACCGATACCTCAGAACGCAGCTTAGCGCAGCGCTGGTAGGAAGGCGTCCTTGCTGGACAGAAGCTGGGCCGTGAGGTCCAGTGGACCGGTTAGGATTGTGAATCCCGGTGGTAGTAACAGCAAAGAGAAGTGAGAATCTTCTCCGCCGAAGGGGCAAGGGTTCCCCGGCAACGTTCGTCAGCCGGGGGTAAGTCGGTCCTAAGATGTGACCTAACCGATCACGTCGAAAAAGGGAATCCGGCTAAAATTCCGGAACCACAGAGGTACATGCGGCAACGCAAGCCCAGTGTCGACGCTTCGGGGTAAGCCAAGCAA
>CAYFXZ010000031.1:0-21094 GCA_964347245.1 uncultured Candidatus Bathyarchaeia archaeon
TCCATAGAAGGCTTTTCAGGACACTCTGATAGACGCCAACTAATCAACTATTTAACTCATCTTAAGCCCAAGCCGGAGCGAATTTTTGTGTGCCACGGAGAAAAAAGCAAAATTATGAACATAGCAGGTTTTCTTGACCATAAAGTCGGTATTAGTACAGTTGTTCCAAGTACCCTAGAAACTTTTAGGTTGCTGTAGGCAGAGGCTTTTTTGAAAGCTTTCTTTTATCTCGCCAAATCCGTATGTGCTGTGGGCAAATGACAACTCGTTCTTCGCCTAAGCGGGCAATGTCCCCACCGATTGATTCCGCAAACTCATAGAGCTCGTTTACCGCACGTTTCACATCTTCTATGTTTTTGCTGGCAAGGGGGGTTATACGTAGAATAAGCACA
The DNA here is from genome assembly GCA_964347245.1 of uncultured Candidatus Bathyarchaeia archaeon. Taxonomy (GTDB): domain Archaea; phylum Thermoproteota; class Bathyarchaeia; order Bathyarchaeales; family Bathycorpusculaceae; genus SG8-32-3. The sequence continues at coordinate 393 of CAYFXZ010000031.1, forward strand.
TTTCCGTTTTTCACTTCTTTCTTGATTTCCTCTAAATCTGTCAAATCACGCAGTGGCATGGCTCTTAAATAGGTTTTATCCGAAACTTCTTTATCTTTTAGCGGCATCATGGCTGTTTCCTCGCCCTTTTCTTTCCTCTGTTTGCGAAACAATCCCCTAGCAGGCAAATATTTTCATCTCGATTTACTATTTAACAACCTTTCAACAGTTAAGCGTTTCTTAATTTCAAGTGTGAATTTTGAAAGTTGATATGAATTGAATTAATAAGTGTATTATGAACCCAGAATAAATATTGCAACTTTATGTTCAAACAATACTCCCTTTTGGCCCATTACAATCTATCCTACTTCAGCCGCTCAACGTGCGACTCTATGAAGATAGTAAACCAAGCTTTTTAGAGTCACAAAACTTAAGAAGTTTCAGCTGAAAGCAGAAGGCTTAAAAAATTTCAGCGCCCTTTTACCCAGTTAATGTTTTGGCTAAATTCCAGACTTTATCGCTCACAAAGTGAAGATTCCTAATTACCGCCCCTTGCTTAGCGTTTCTGACACTTTTCGAATCTTGAAGGCTTTCGCCTACGGCAAGCGGTTTTGAATGCTTCTCATCAACAATCAGAACTAAATCTCCCTTGCCAAATTCACCTTCAATATGCACAATTCCAGGTGCCATAACGTCGGCGCCGTTGCAAACATAAGGAACAGCACCCATATCCACCACGATTTTCGGTGATTGCGAAAGGAAGTCTTGAAAAAACAACGTAGGCAATACCCTATTTTCGATTTTGAAAAACAGAGGTTTGCCGTTTATAAGGTAGATATGGCCGACGGCTAACTCGGCAATTTCAACATTCGCCTTTTGACCAAAGTGGATTTCCATATCAACATTCAGGCTTTCAATAATCTCACTCAGGAGCTGCCTAGCTTGTTTTGACTTCAATGAGTATCTTCGCAGTTTTTGAGGCATAAATTCACTCAGACACTTTTTCTTTGTTATTCTATATAGATTGCTGGTTGACCAGGAATAGCAAGCGACGCTCGTTGTTTGGGATCAAAGCGCGCTTGATCTTCTTCTCCGTAAAGAGATACCTTAGCGTTAAACCGTTCCTCCAAAAAACTCAATGTGCTCTCAAGGAACTTTTTTTCGTCTCCAATATCGATGTTTGTAAGACGTATTTTTCTTTCATTAGGCAACTTGCTTAAATTTTTCAGTACCTTGGGAACGAAAGTGGCAATTGCCTTCATTTTCCCCCTCAAACTGGTGTTTTTGGAGAGTTCCTTCATGACTTCACTCACTTTGACCTCTCCCAAAACCGATTTTTTAAGAATGATGCGGTACACTTTCCACTTCCAATTGTTGGCCGTGTAATAGCATATCCGTTTAGGAGAAATCTTGGTGGCTCGTAAGACGTTCAATGTGTCTTCAATCAAGTTGGTTAGCAAGTTCTCGTGTTCTTCTGCTAGTACATTCATATTGTTTTCGTCAACCCTTGGCCATTCAGCCAAGGAAATGAAATCTTCTTTTCCAGCTGCACTCCACAATTCCTCGCAGATGTGAGGGGCAAAGGGTGCGAGAAGTCTAAGCCATACTTCCAAAGCTTCCTGAACTGCCTCCGCTTCAGAGTTGCCTTTCCTATGAATGTACCATCGAAAATCATTCCAAACTTCGAACAGAGCGATCTCCAAGGATGATCGAGTCTTTAATTCATCAAGGTTCCTAGTAACATCACTGACACGCTGCTGCATTTTGCTCATCAACCACTTTTCCAGATGTCCCGTCTCGGAGCTCTTAGTTTTCTCGATTATTTCTAAAGCAAGTTTTCGCAGAGATTCAAATTTACCCCTTATGTCCTCAGCGTTCTCGCTTCTCCAGTCAGGGTCATCCATGCCCTCGGCACCCAGCAGTAGAGCACATCGGGTGGCGTCAGCGCCATATTTGTCGACAGCGTTCTTCATCGTAACAAAATTTCCCTTAGACTTGTGCATCTGCTTTCCCTCAATCATGAGCATGCCGTTTACGCCTATAGCACGTGGCCATTGCTCCGGCGGAAACAACGCTGTGTGGTGGAAAATGCAGAAGGTCAGATGGTTTGGCAATAGTTCTTTGGCTGATACCCTGAGATCGAACGGGTACCAGTACAAGAATTCTGTTCGCATCTCCCGCAACAGTTCACTGCTTATGCCTGATGTCATGCTTAGCTCGTCTTCGTTGCTTTTTCCGTGAAAAACATAGTCGAACACTTCATTTGTAAGTGATTCTGGCCTAATGCCATGTTGTTGTATATGCTTGTTTATAGTATAGAATGACATGTAAATGGTTGAGTCGCTTAGAGTTTCAACTATCCAGCCTTTACCCCATGGTAGAGGGGTTCCGAAGCCTGTTGTTCTGGCGCATGCCCACTCTTTCAGCCAGTCGATAACTGCGTTGAACCATTGTTTTGCAGTGTCAGGGTAAACTTTCATCTGGGCTACTGCAATCTTGGCTTTTTCCTTCCACGCTGGGTCTGAATAGTTTAGGAACCACTGGTCTGACAGAATCTTAACAATGCACTGCGACATACAACGACAAACCACAGGATCTGGCAAGTCATACATTCTATCTGCGGCGCCGAGTTTCCTGAAATCCCTTATAAGTGTGTCTTTGACTTCTTTGACTGTTTTTCCTGCATAGATTCCACAATTCTGTTTGAGGACTCCTGCGTGGAACTCTTTCTTATACAGAGTTTTCGTAGCTTCTTCTGCGCGTGGGTCATTTTGGTCTTTTATGCCCATTTGCTCAACGATTTCGACAGCGGGATAATCGCCGAAACCTTCAACCTCGATTAGTGAAATAGGCTTGATCTGCTTTACCATTTCAACGTCCACGTTGAAATCCTTCAGCACTTCGGGTTTTTTCTGTAAATCCTTCAGGGCAAGCCAGTCATAGGGTGCGTGAGCAGGCACGCTATACACCACGCCCGTAGCTTGTTTTGAGTCAACAAACCAGCCGGGCAGTATTGGCAACTTGGCTTTTGTGAGCGGGTTTTCAAAACTTTTCCCGATGAGGTCTCTGCCTTTGAAAAATCGTTTTACTTTTACTTTGCGTTCTTGTTCTTTCAGTTTTTCCGCGGCGTCATGACTTATCACCCAGTTTTCCCCGTTAACTTCAGCTTCAACGTACTCGGCTTCAGGGTTTATCCACATGTTGGTTACTCCGAAAATTGTTTCAGGTCTGAACGTTGCCGCTGGCAAATACGTTTTCTCGTCAAGCTTATACTTAATGAGTGTGTACTCTTCCGGTGCTACGCCTTCTCCTACTTGTCGGTCATGGTCGCCCGTTGGGCTATGGTCCTTCGGGCACCAGACCACTGGATGTGTACCTCGTGAAACGTAGCCTTTCTCTTTCAGACGTGTATACTGCCATTTTATGAACTTCTGGTAAGTCGGCATTACAGTATTGAATTCTCTACGCCAGTCAATCGAAAAGCCAATGCGCTTCGCAACCAAGCGCCCCTCGTTAGTATAATACTGAGCCATATAAAACGGATCAACAAACTTCTTAAGCTCCTCTTCTGGCACTCCATCCACTTCCCGCAAGACGCCTATGTAAGCTTCGTCACCTTTTGCAACGCGCTCGCTAGCACCGAGCAATGGCTGACCTGTCCAGTGCCAAGCCCACGGCCAAAGCACGTTGTAACCCTGCATACGTTTGAACCGAGCGTATGCATCAACTCGCGTAGCCGTGAACGAGTGACCCACATGCAATGGACCGTTCATGTAAGGATAAGGAAAAGTAACAAAAACTTTCTTTCGTTTCGGGTCGGGGTCAGCCTCGAATATACGAGCGGTTTCCCACTGTTTTTGCCATTTCTCTTCAATTTGTTTCATCTGGCTCATGGAACTGTTGAATTAAGACGTAAGCTATTAAGAGTTTTGCTTTCACCAAGAACCCGGCTGGGTTGAATATTACATTTCACATTAGAAAAAACAAATATGCTCAGACTACTACAGTAAATCGATGTGCGACATGACTAATCCGACATTAATTAGCAGCTTGAAAAAAATATTCGATCAAAGAGGTAAAGAGGCGTTAGAAAGAGCAAGGGTTGATTTGAGTTCGAGTTTTCCGGGTGATGATAGCGTTTCTATGGCATTAAGGTATTTTGGGAAAATCACTCTGAATGGCGTCTTACCTGTTTTCCCTGCTTTGATTTCCCTTTCATGTGAAATTGTGGGCGGTAGGACCGAGAAAACAATTGCCATAGGTTCAGCTATAGTCCTTATCTCTGGCGCTGCAGACATTCATGATGATATTATTGATGAGTCACCTCTTAAGGGGTCAAAGCGTACAGTTTATGGCAAATTCGGAAAAGACGTCGCAGTGCTCGCAGGAGACGTCCTTCTGACTCGAGGTTTGCTTCAGTTTCAAAGAGAATGTGAGTCGATTCCCAAAGGGCGGAAGGAAACAATTCTTTCTCTTTTGCGGACCTCTGTTTTTGACATTAGTCGGGCAGAGGCTTTAGAAGCTAGAATGAGGGCAAAACATGATTTTTCGCCTGAGACTTACCTTGATATTATCGATCTCAAATCGGTAGTTCCTGAATTGAACATGAAAATAGGCGCCATTTTGGGAAATGGAGATGAAAAGATTGTTGAAACCCTCGGGCACTTTGGAAGAACCTACGGCATTGTTTCAACGGTAGCTGAGGAATTTATGGACATGTTAGAACACCGAGAACTGAAAAACAGGTTGAGAAATAGGTGTCTACCATTGCCCTATCTTTTTGCGCTCCGAGATTCCTCGGTTAGAGCCAAAATCTTGCCGTCGCAGTACCGATCTATTTCTGGAAAGAAACTTGGGGAAATTGAAAAGAACGTCTTAAGCTCTCCAGAGGTTGGCAGACTGCGAAAGAAAATGAGCAAATTAGTTCAAATTGAACTGAAAAAGATAGCGAAAGAATTAGGAAACTGTAGGGCAAGAGAAGAATTATGGACTTTACTCAAATCGTCTCTGGAAATGCTGCTGAGCATAACCGACTAATCTATTTCCAACCTCGGTGGCGTATGATTTTGTCATTCTTCTTCTTCTTCATTTATCTCCCTTCAACTGTATATGTGTTGCACAGATACACTTAAAAGCTTTTGCTTTCGATCTGAATTTGAGATATTACTTCTGGATTCTTAACATTTAACTATTTTATGCGCCGACAAGAGTTCGATGTTCAAAAAAATATTCTCGAAAAAGATAGGTATGAGTCCAAAAATAGCTGCAACAAACATTGTTATCGTAGCGAGCACCTTCGTTTGGTATTTTGTGGCTTATACTTTCTTAAATAACTTGACCACCACCATATATCCCCCGACAGATGAATTTCCAATTGAGCAAGTTGAGATTATTGGTGCAAATATTGCAGCGATTGCTTTCGCCGCCTTATTGGGCACCTTTGCAGTGGATAGACTTCGGAAAAGGATTCCCTTTCTTTCCTACTGGACACTAGCTGGTGTCTTTCTCTCATTTATCCCGGTGTTTCTAACTTCGCCGTCATTTGAAGGCCTAATTGCCGTTTCTACAGTTCTCGGATTCTATTTTGGGTTTGGTATGCCCGCAACAATGGGTTACTTTGCAAGCTCAACCCAACCAGAAAACCGTGCTACTTTAGGAGGGTTTACATTCCTTGCAATTGGCCTTTCCTTTTCCATCGTTGGTAGTGTAACGTTCGACATTCTTGCCACTAGCATTGTATTATGTGGGGTTAGATTGGCAAGTTCACTTCTATTTCAGTTTTTAAAGACAAAAGAAGAGCCAACAGAAGAATTTCGCGCAATTTCGTATTCAAGTATTGGGACAAATAGAACTTTCATGCTATATTTTGTTCCATGGATTATGTTCAACATAATTGACTACTTGACGAGGCCATTCACTGAAAATCTTCGCAATCTTCCGGATTTTCTCCCTTTGGAAAGTATTCTGATTGCTGTTGTTGCCATTGTGACGGGCTTCATCGCGGACGCTTTGGGCCGCAAGCGTTTGGCTATTTTGGGTTTCTCATCTCTGGGAATAGGTTATTCTATTCTAAGTTTGACAAACAGTGTTCCGGGGTTTGATACTGCAGGCTTGTATTTCTATACGATAGCCGACGGAATTGCCTGGGGAATGCTTGACGTACTTCTCTTATTTACAATATGGGGTGACTTCGCCCAAGGACGCAGTAGCGAAAAGCTCTACGTATTTGGGGCATTACCATATCTCCTCTCTAATTTTATGTATGTTCTATTAGACCAGCCAATGTCTGTGATTGCAAGTACAGCAACCCTGGTTTTTCCCTTTGCAAGCATCTTTTTGTTCTTAGCTGTCCTACCACTTATTTACGCACCTGAAACCCTGCCAGAGAAAGTTATGAAGAAAAGAGAGCTCACTCTTTACGTTGAAAAGGCCCAAGAAATCGCGCAAAAATGCTGAAGCTCAATCTTTCTCTCAGTTTCTCAGGACAAAGAGGGACTTATGGTTCCTATGTTGACTTCTTCTAGTGTTGACCTTTAAACATATTCCGCCACAGTCTATCAGAGGTTCATTCGCCTTTATCCTCATCAAAAGTTTTCGTATGGCGGGGGCAAGATCGCAAAGAAAAAACTATTAAAAGCCTCTCCTCACGCTATAGAAAAGTATGTTCTTTCACGCAACACTGACGACTGAATGCAACCTGAAATGCCGATACTGTTTTGGCGAGACGCTAGACGATTTTGATGAAGGTTTTGGCGATTTGGATGTGGACTATTCATTGCCAAAAAAGGTTACCTACGATTTCGCTTTGCTTGCTGAGTTTTGTAAGCGAGACCCTGAATGCGTTTTAACTTTCTATGGAGGTGAACCCTTGCTCTGTAGAAATGAAATTAGTCAGATAATGAACTTGATTAAACCTAAGCGCTTCATGATTCAAACTAATGGCTTACTTTTGGACAAGCTTGGAACAGAATATGTTAACCGATTCCACACAATCTTAGTTTCTTTAGATGGTAATGAAGGGCTAACTGATTATTACAGAGGTTCGGGAACATTTCGTAAAGTAATGGATAATCTGAAGCTTATTCTCCAGAATGGTTTTGCTGGGGAACTGATTGCTCGCATGACAGTGATGGAACAAACAGACATTTACGAACAAGTCTCATGGCTCGTGAGAAACGACGAGCAACCGTTTTCTTCAGTACATTGGCAACTAAACGCTGGATTCTGGGCTAACGATTATGCACGCCGAAACTTCAAACGATGGTGCGAAGACAGTTATCTTCCAGGTTTACATAAGCTAGCACGCTTCTGGGTTGATAATATGGAAAAGAAAGGTTTTGTATTGAGACTTTATCCCTTACTAGGCATTGCTAATTCGCTTTTATTTAAAGATAGAAAGAACCTTCTCCGGTGTGGCAGCGGATGGATAAATTATTCTATTCAAACTGATGGTTATATAATTCCATGCCCAGCTATGTGGGGAATGAAGAAATATTATTTAGGTCACGTAGGCGAAACTCATCCGCTTAAACTGAAAAAGGTCTTCGTAAAAGAACCCTGTACTAAGTGCGAAGTGCGCGATATTTGTGGTGGTCGTTGCCTTTACGCAAACATAACCAAGCGCTGGAGTAAAGAAGCCTACACAGAGGTATGCATCACTGTGAGGGGGCTAATAAAGGAAGTAAAAAGACAACTTCCCCGAATAGACGACCTAATTAAGAAAGGTAAAGTAAACCTAAACGACTTCAATTTTGTCAAGTACAATGGCTGCGAGATCATACCCTAGTTTTTCATGTAATCCATTGATTTATTTTCGTTTAATGAAGTAAGCTAAGTCATCTTTAGTCATTAGGTATTCGAAATTGGCTTCTATCAGTGCTGTTATTTCTTTATTTTTTTTGCTACTTTGATTATGATTTCATCGTTTTTTTACCGAGTGCTAAACAACGTCATAGTCTTCTAAATCGAATCTATTATTCTTTCTTCAATTTTCATAACAGCCTGAGAGAAAAATGCAAGAGCACCTACAAAAGCCATTACACAGCCTCCAATTAAGAACCAAAATTGAACATTTAGAACATCAATTAGAGGACCACCAATAGCTAATCCTAAGGGAGTCATAGCAGCACTTCCGCTGAGAACCAAAGAAAAGATACGTCCTTGTAGCTCTGGCGGAATCATATTCTGTAGAATTGCAAAAATAATTCCATTTCCGATTGACATCATTGATCCTGAGAAGAAGAATACGACAACAGCAGGCAAAAACGCCCAAGAAGGCATAACTCCTATTGATGCAAAGCCAAGTCCCATAAAAACAAAGCATACCATTCCAACAACAATGCGGCGGTTTTTACCACTCCAAGCTCCAAGTGCCAATCCTCCCAATATTGCTCCAATTCCCAGGCTAGAGGTCAATAATGCATACTCAAATGCTCCCCCACCGAAATGTCCAGTAACTAAGATAGGTACAAAAGATACAGCCGGGACAATCAACAGATTTGCAACCATAGCTCCGATCATGATAAATAACCCTCCTTTCCATTTCCAAAGATACCCAAAGGAGAACTTGAAATCAGCAAAAGTTGATGTTTCATTCTCTTTTAAATGATCTTTTTGAGGTTGAGGAATCTGAATGAATAGTAAAGGCAATATCGCCATCATTGCTGTACCAATGTCAATTGCTAAGATAATCTGTATGGGAATGATTCCCACCAAAACTGCAGCTATTGGGGGTGCCAACACATTTGCCAATCCCTGAAACGACTGAGTTAAACCATTAACTTTTGATAATTGTTTTTTCTCAACTAACATTACTGTGGATGCTTGCATCGCTGGCCAATGAAATGCTCCGCCAATAGATCTTACTAACATTAAAACATATACGTGCCAGATCTCAGCTAAACTAAAGGCAAATAGTAAAGCAAGAACAAAAACCGATAAAGCAACCGTTGCATCAGCTAGGATCATTATTCGTCTTCGATTCCATCTATCAATCAAAGGTCCTAACAGAGGCGTGAGAACAATTTGCGGAATCAAAGCCATCATCATTGCAAAAGCTAAAACTGAAGCGGAACCCAAAGAAGTTAGAGTTAACCACCAAACAAGTGCAAACTGAACTAGCTGGCTGCCGAAAAGAGAAAAGGATTGACCAATAAAGATTGTAAGAAAACTCTTAATCGATCTGGGTTTGCCAACCGATAGGGTAATCTCTCCTTTTCCATTATTTTTCTGCATTCAAAAAACCTCTCTAAAGTTTTAGTTCTGGATGCCCTCAAAAACCACCTTCAATAAAACCTCTTTTAGTCGTTGACTATCAAAAGCTATGCCCAAGGTTGAATAATGTAGACCTAACCCCTCAAGGGTAGCATAAAGAAGAGACGTTAAGCTCTCAGAGTCTAGGTCGGATCTAAATTCACCTTTTCTTATTCCCTCTTCGAATAATTCACGGATGAATAAATGGATAGTCTGATAGCGATTTTTCATATCTACTGTTAACGATTTAATTCGTGAGGCTGCAATCATAAACTCTATTTGCATTCTGCCAACCTCGCTTGGGCAGTCACAAGAATTAACCATTGTCAAACCAAGTACCTTTCTAAACTTGTCAACTGTTGTATCTTTTGGATCAAAACTGTTTTTTATTTGGTTTAATCCAAGTGTTGTTTGTTTTTCAAGCAATGAGAGAAACAATCTTTCTTTGCTCTCAAAGTGATTGTAGATTGCGCCTTTGCTTTGCCCGCTTGCTTTGACAATGTCACTCATTGAGGTCCCGTTGTAGCCTTTTTTTGCGAATAATTTTTCGGCGGCATTTAGAATTTTTTCGTGGATTGCGTTATAGTCTTTTTGGGTTAGTCGCGGTGTAATTTTTTAGGCCTCCATTTCATTATAATTAATACGACTGGTCAGTCTTATAACCATTATGGTAAAACGACCAGTCGTTCTTTATAACAATGTACAAAAAGAAAAAGGAAAGTTATGTGAGAGAAAAATTCTGCTCTAACTGAAAATGTACCCAATTCAAATGAGGGTGAGCTACCTCGGCAACTGACCTTTTCGTCTGCAGCTACACATTGTCCAATGGTTTTCTACTCCATAAGAATAATGCACAGCCAAAAAGTATGAAAGCCAAAACCCAAAGCCCTATGCTGATCGGAAAGAACGCTTTAATGAGGTCTGTCTGTTCAGCTGCAGTAGGGTCAGTGGTAATGCTAACAGGTATCTCCACCGTTGCAAGAACTACGCCTAACACCATTAAGAGGCCGCTCAAATACAAAAAGAAGTCAGACGTCCAAGAGGGAACACCTTTTTGTTTCCGTTTGTCATTCATTATCCTTTCCTCAGTTATTATTTCGTTGCTTTGTTTGACGTTTGGGTTTCTTGAAGTAGATCAGCAATTCTAAGCCAGCGCCGATTACTGTCGCTGCTATAGCTTCAACACTAATTATTTCTTGTTTTGCCAGTTGAGCTGCTGTGTAAGGCGTTGGTTGGGTAGGCTGCTTGCAGAATATTTCTTTTTTGTTATGCTTTTCAGCTTCAATGCTACTGTGGTAATTACGAGTGTCGCTATTAGCATGGTTGCTGGCGCAAATTCTGGGAAGAGCGGGTCTCCCATTCCGTAGACGTCTTTGACCCACTCTGGGAGGTATTCGGTGCGATTGTTGAATGTAAGCATGGTTTTCCATTCATCATCGTTTAGACGCTTTGTTCCTATTAGAGGAAACTCGTAGTATGAGAAAACTGGTCCCACCGCTGCCACCAATGTCCCGTCACTCTTTGGATACAAAACCACCAACGCATTTACGTAGCCCACGCCTACATGCAATATTTGAGGAGGATCCCACAAGTCGTCTGGAGGGAAAGTTGCTACATCAGCTATTACTGGGACATCTAGCAAGGATGTATAGTTGGCTGTGTGGGTGATCGCGTGGATTGTGTCGACATACCAGCCTACGAAGCCGCCTGAACCGCACCTCCATACTATTTGCTTTATGAAATCAATTTCCTCGGTTAAAAGCGGTTGCTTCATCAACTCTTTGTTGGATATGATTTCAAGTTGTCGAGCTATGTTACTCATCGTCTGCAGAGAGTTCATGATTACCGGGTTAACGCCTTCATTGAACAAAATGCTGACTGCTTCTATAGTTCTTTCACTTAGTCTCTGCATTCTGTAGTAGAAAGTAGGATTGGGTTCAACAAAGGCTTCTGGATAACTGCAAATTAAACCCGGTATATATGGCTGTTTTGCGTACAACAATGTGTCATGCCTAAGCTGAGACCAGCTTCCAGAAGCTGTATTGAGTTTCTCGTCTTGCCATGCTAAGTTTCTCATAAACTCGGGGTAGCTGGCGTTGAACTCCACGTTTACAAGGCTCTGCAAGGAGTATATCCACGCCATATATGAGGAATGGGACCACTCGTCTTCAGTCAGGTTTTCGAATCTGCTCTTCAGCACCTCTAAATTCTCAGGGTAGTTTTCGTAATCGTAATCCGGAGTCAGCAACTGATAAGCACGTTCAGAGCCCAAGACGGCGAATACGTCTAAGCTTTTGGGCATTAGTCGTCTCTTATCTGCTGAGTTGAATCCTGTTTTGTCCCAGCATAACATCTGAAACATGAATGAGTCAGGCACGTATCGTTGACCCATAAACTGAAAGACTATCGGGTACCTGATCTCGTCATCAGGATTGCTTGAAAGCAATGCTTGTCCCAGTATTTTTTGCTCGTATTCTGGTTTAGAAAGTTCAACACTGAGCTCTGCAAGCCCACTCGGCGTTGCAACAACGTCAATGTATTGGGCTCTTTCGCCGAAAACGTTGTGAAGCGCTACTTCGAGGCTCAGTGGGTTTATTGAATCGCTTTCCCCTACGAGTGCACTTGTAACACTGTATAATTTTATCCATTGTTCAAAGTAAAGCGAATTTTGTTTAAGGATGTCTCGTGCATAAACGATTGCTGCAGCGTCTATGTGACTTAGCCCTAATGCGTAGGTTTCGTCTGCGCGGGGGATAAAAACTGGAAAGTTGCCATACCACATCATTGTCTGGAAGTATCGCTCAAGGGTTGGTTCCCCCAAGTAGTGTCCTCTGACACTGAATTGAGTGAAATCGTATTGCAAAAGCACGCTGTCCCCTGGATACTGCCAAAACCCAGCCATGACAAATCGAGGCTCCTCCGCCCATATTTCGTTTAAGAAGAAGCTCATATCGGGTGAGAGTTCGCTGGGTACTGTTGCGTTTTCGCCGGTGATCAGTGACATTGCAACTGCAAAGTAAACTGTGGAGTTTCTTATTGCCCAGTACTTCATTGAGTTGTCGTGTGGAATTGTGTTGTAATCGTTCAGTGACTTCTGGAAGGCATATTGGGTGACTTCGTACATCATTGGATAGAATGTTTGATTTTCAATTATTCTTAGCGAACAGTCGAAAACCACATGGAAGAGGTGCAATATCGAATCGGTGGTGACGAAAACTGGCAGGTCGGGACCGTATACTTTTGTGTAGTAAAAGCCTTCAAAGCGCTGCCATGGATAAAAATCGGAGTTGGAGTCATTTGACATTTCAGCTATTGTGAAACCGTACTTTTCTAGCATTTGTTCTTGTTGACTGGTGAGGTTAAATTCTTGCTTCACTTGTTCGTAGTAGGCTACTTGGGAAAGATCGTTAACAGCTCCTACTCTTTTGGCAGTATTTGAGAAAATTGTTAGAAGCATCAATAACACTAATGTTGTTACAACAAATACGCGGGTTTTCATTCATTTTCGCTCCAAAAATGAATTATATTGAACGTAGTTCAGGTTTGGAGGTTCCCAATACAATAGTAAATCAGCGCAGTTAATAAGTTTTCAAAAAAAGTTCCTACATCATCCGCTTATATCCTGAGTCTTCTTATTAGCAGTTATTGAAGGGTTTGAGGAAATAGAAGAAAAACAAAAAAGTCTTCCTTTTTCTAACGTTTTGTCCTCGATCCTACTTTACGTTTCATGAGGTTGAACAGCAAAGGTTTTCCTTTTTTCTGCCAAAGACGCACAAGATTTTTGTGCAGCCTTAACAGAGTCAGACTAATGCCTGATAATAAACTCGTCCGTAACCATATTCATGTGTGAAAGCAAAAATCAAACCAGTACTCCAAAAGGCAACAGGCTGGGAATCCTCGTTTAAAGAAGTGACACCTGCACAAGAAGGTGACGCTTCAGTAACTATGAGGCCAGTTGTGGTTTCAATTGGAAATATGTCTTCTGCCGAAAGAGCGGTTCCAAAGGGACTGTTAAGAGCAAGACTGACTGTCCCGCCTGAATTTGCGTAGAGGCTGCATCCCAACCATTCATTTATGGATGTTAAATTAGTGCCTGTTGAAAGAGTCTTTGAATACCATGCGAAATAGGGGGGAACACCAGCCATTAATACGACGCCTCCGCCATTTGAAACGTAATCTTGAATTAAGTCTTGTAAATGCGGCTCAGCCGCGTAATATGCGAAAATTACTACAAGGTCATAGTCATCTATATTGTCAGGAATATCACCAGAATAGGTTACCTCGAATCCTGAATGTGTTAAAGCGGTCCTAATTCTTGAGCGATATGCATCCATTGCGACCTCTTTAAACCACTGCCAATTGGCGCCGTCAGTTAGATGGTGAGCAGCCCAGTTGTCTTTCCAGTTGACATACAATGCGGAGGTACCGTTTCGAGCAGCCCATCTGGCTCCTCCGCCGAGAAGCTGTACTAATGGCATAATTGAGTCGGGTGTTGGAGAGGGCGAAGTCGAGGGTGATGGCATGGGTTTGTCTGTTTTTCGGTTAACCGTTATCATGAGGTTTGAAGGCGGCGCCTCCGGGTCGATAAACAACCATGCAGGTAACTTCTGCACTCCAGGTGCTATACTGTAATTGTAACTGCTGAAAGTAACGTATCTTTCCTGGTAGTCTGTGTCGTTCAAAATGAAATCGAATTCCACGAAGTATGTTATGGGTGCGTGGTTCTCAACAGTGATTTCAAAAGTGGCGTTTTCTCCCGGATAGAGACTGAAGCCGGACGGGTATTCCAGCACTTCAAGAGGCTCCTTAACCTCAATCGGAATTGTGAATGACTCAAAAGCGGCTGCAAAAGTTCCTAAAACCATAGCGGAAATTAAAAGGAAAATCGCAATATAAGCCCTTAGCTTCTGAGGCTTTCCTACAGATCCAACCATGCACATCAACACTAAATTTCAGCTCGTTTTTATATTAAAAGGGTTTTTATCAAGGTTTCTTAACTAAAAAAACACTTGGAGAGGAATTTTTGTCAAGATTTCTTGACCAAGCATGATAAAACGTTAGTCAATATTTCTTGACAAGTCTAAGTTAACCCATAGGAATAGGGGTTTTGTGAAGTTAGTGTCGCGATTTTTGTTTTGGTTTAGTTCGGGTCACTATTTTTACTACATCTTTATGTCTTAGATGGTAATCTTTTGGGAGCCGGATTCCTGTTTTCGCGTCGATGGCGAGAATATAATTCTTTGCCAGTGTCGAGTGTACGCTTTTTGCAAGGTCAACGGGTGTTGTTCCATCGGGCATTAGATGCACGTCAGGAAGCACATTCGCGTGATGATCTGAAAACTTTTGCTCATCGCTGACTGGGTAAACCATGTTTGTTTTTAAGAGTTTGAAAACCACGGTGTTTAGAGCTTGCTGGATGCCAGTGTTGAACCATTTTCCCATGACTCGTTTTTCAATGTAGTTGAGAGCTGCTTGTTGTCTTGGCGTTAGCTCCGCGTTTTCTTTTATTCGAAACTTTTCCTGGCCCGGTGTGTATTGAAGTAGACCCTTTTTCTCTGCTCTTCTTAGTATAAGTTCTGCTTCAGCTGAACATGCTGCAACTAATCTACGGCCGTAATATTCGGTTAAGATTTCAAAGTACTTATCAGCGGTAGCGATGTCCATCTTGTTTGCTATAATAATTGAGGGTTTGATAATTGGCAGGAGAAATGCTGCAAATTTTATTATCTGGTTAAGGCTCCAATTCTTCAAAGGAACGTTTTTAAGTCCTGCGTTTTCTATAGCCTGAAGCGTCTCAGAAGGATGCACTTTCAGTGCCGACAAGGATTTTGCCATCGCTTCTGCCAAAGATGAGGAAGCTAATTCGTGAATTATTGAATCTCTATTTCGCTCAACTATATCTGCAATCCACCGGTAAATTTCCGTTTCAATGTCCATTGCGTCCGATACTGGATTGCCACTTCCAGGCTTGGTTATTTTTCCGTCCGCGTCAATTGAACCTGAAGCGTCTACCACGTGGATAAGCGCGTCGGCTTGTCCAATAGCGGAAAGAAACTGGTTCCCAAGTCCTCGACCTTTCCAGGCGTCTTTTACTAACCCGGGTATGTCTACGAGTTTTATGGGGACATATCGCCAGCCATCTATGCACGCAGAATTTAAGGGGTTATCTTTTAATCCTAATTCTTTGCAAACACATATGTCGCAGACGTATGCGGTGCCTATGTTGGGTTTTTTTGTGGTGAATGGAAAATTGGATATTTTAGCGTTTAGAAGGGTGGCTGCATTGAATAAGGTTGTTTTTCCAGTATTTGTTTTCCCTATTATGGCAATGGTTAACAAACAAAACAATCCTCAACTAAATAATACTCAAACGAAGGATAATAGTCTAACGCGTGCACTGTTGTGCTTACCCGAACCATAGAATAAATCGCTGATAAGTCCATTCTCGACGATGACTGTATTTGGTGAACAAAGCTTTTTTGGCGTTGCAACATTAATCTCTGAGATATGGCTTGTGGCATTATGGCGTCCCAAAGCAACTGATTTCGCTACTAAGAGCAAGAGGATTTAGCAGTCAACCCTGATTTTGCGGACCTTAGCGTTCGCGGTTGGTCTCGTTCTTTACGTGGCACTTACTACCAACATCTTTGTCTAAAGTAGTCTGAAAATTTAGAAAGAATTGCGCATTTAAAAAAAATGGTTCAGTGACTTAAACTTAATGAATTATTTGGGGAAGAAGCTAACACCGGACACCTTATCCGTCAAGACGCGTCACAATCAGGTCTTATATCAGCCAACCTTTTGCTGGTCTTATGTCCGCCAACCCAAATGCTGGACTTACAACAGCCAACATATGATTGGACTTATGACCGCCCTCATGTTCTTCGTCAAGGTTCGGTTTTCTGTCAGCTTTTCCCCACTTTGTTGAAGTAGATCTAATTTAAAAGCCATATTTCGAATTTGGGAACTTCTTTGA
Source organism: uncultured Candidatus Bathyarchaeia archaeon (assembly GCA_964347245.1). GTDB lineage: Archaea > Thermoproteota > Bathyarchaeia > Bathyarchaeales > Bathycorpusculaceae > SG8-32-3. The sequence continues at coordinate 16,600 of CAYFXZ010000031.1, forward strand.
CTTAGAATTTAATTGTTATTCTCAGTCAGTTTGTGTATTCTTTTGCAGAAGTTGAGCACTGCTTAACTGTGCACTTAATAGTGATTCATTTTTTGGATTCGCAAGAGCTAATAGATTCAATTAATAAAAATGTGGAAGCGGTCAACCTTGAATGAAACAGCATATACTGAGCCATTTGTAATCTCAGCCAGCGCCAATTTCCCCAAAGAAAAGATTGCTAGAAGGAAGACTGTCGTTTATGAAGCTGTTGTTGACCCAGAGCTGATAAAGGTTGCTTGCGAAAAACTTAAGCAACAGCTTTTCGCCAAATTTGCTTTTCATTGGTTTCAGCCAAAGATTGAAGATATTGAGTTTGTTTCGTTAGAAAAGTGTTATGAACCTTACATATTCATAAGCGGAAAATACTTCATCAACTACCTCCGTAAACGCGCTTTTACACTCGAAGTAGACGAAGAAGTCAGAGAGGTTATTGTGCGCCCTAATACTTACGTACCTGAAACTTCCAAGTCAAAAAAAATTGTCAAGTTATTCGGAGAAGAGCGACTGATTAAGGAAGCGCAAGCGGTTTTGATTTTGGATAGGAACGGTCGAGATGTTGATCCTGACGATATACATCTTTCGTCTCCAGAGATGAACCCTGAGAAAGTAATTGAGGAATTTGGGATAGAAGAACTCTATGAAAACGCTGATGTAAACTTCATCAAGGACAGAATAGTTAAACTTCCAAAAGAACTGTGTCAAATTGTGGACGAAATCTTTGAAGTAACCGAGCGCACAGTAGTTTACTGTCCAAGATACAAGCTTTTGTTCAGATGGACTAAAACTGGAGAAGAAAAAACATTAGTGCTTGATGCTGTAACAGCAGAAAAAGTGAACCAACCTTAAAATTTTTGGTAGCAGCCCTTCTTGACTTCGAGTCACGTTCTTCCCTTTCTGTCAATTTAGGCAAGCGCGAGCGAATTATATTTATTCCACGAGGGATGGGGGCGCATATTTAGTTTCTTTGATGGTTTTTACTGATTTTTTCATTTTCCTTAAACGTTTGTCTTTGGTGAGTGCTTTGTATACTTCTTCGCCTTTAGTTGTCAGAGAATAGAGTACTTTTATATAGCTGTGGTTGTTTTCAACGAGTTGATTCTTCTCTAAAAAGTTTAGTAGGTCTATGGCGGTTGCGTATTCCATGTTGCATAAGAGTGCTATGTTGTCAACGCTGAGGTTCTTATCAACTAACGCTGAGAGGATATCCTCGTAGAGTTCCAGCTTGGATTTCCGCATTTTTGCCTACTCTGCTGTCTCGTTGTCACTTTTCTAATTAATTATTTATGAATTGTGAATCTTTATCTTGAGAATGATGATTTGCCTAACAACGCTTGATATGTTTGCAATGCTCTCACCATAGATTCAAAAATATGATGCTTCCAGTTTTTTCCTTTTTTGTTGCCATAGCCTATGTCTGATTAAACGTTAATTAGAAGAAAGCTGACATTTTTTGCAATACCTGCTTGTTAAGAAGTTGCTAATTGGATCGTTTTTATACCTGATCATATTTGATTTATCTTTTTGCAAATTTAGGGTCCTTGAAGAAGTCAATGTTCTTCACCTCTGTGTCTTGAAGTAATTTGTAATGAGATTTTATTTTGTTCAAAATATTGAACATTTCACGCTCTACGATTATCAGCTTGCTGTATGGAAAGTGAAACAAGTGGAACAAGTTGCCAAACTCAGATAGTTCCTTTGATTTCTTATTGCCAAGATAATACTTGTAATAAACATAGAGCGCGTAGAGTTGGATGGAGGGAAAGGGTTCGGCTTTAAGTAGAAGCTTTTTGTCATTAAGCTTTTTCATAAAAGCAGGATGGCTTGCTGTTAGCCATTGTACTGCAACCATCCACGTGAAAAGTTTAGCTTGTTCTTTAGTGTACTCATTCTCCTTTGATTTCGGGAGGTTGGATTCTACGGAGTCAAGTTGCCGCTTCATGTTTTTGGCAAAAAACCGTTGTCGTCTTTGAGCTTTCATAACTTCATCGGAGACTAACCCTCCAGCAATGGTTTGATTCCCAATTTCCAAAGTGATTGGATAGGCCAGCAGGGGATCAGTGCGCATTCTTGGATATGATTTCACTTCTTCTTCAATTACTGTTTCAAAGTTTTTAATCTTAGCCGAAGGAAGTAATATGAATAAGTTGTCAAATTCAGAATGTTTTCTCGTTGCTTGACTCAATTCTACAAGCAAAGAATCTGAAAGTGCAATGTAAAGGCGATCACTAAATAAAATATTGAACAGAGGACGATACCATTCTGGGTGCTCAATAATACTACTGAGTATGCTTGTGTCAAGATAGACGCATTTAGAGTGAGAGAAGTTATTAGACATTTTCACTCAGGCTTTAGCACAATAATGGATATTAATCTACCTTGAGCGAGCGCGAGAGAAGTACGAACGATGGAAATAGTATTCATTAGTCTTGATTGAGCAATCGGATGGACGTTTGGGGATTGGATTCTTCCTTCGATTAGATATATAAACCTAAAAGGGAAAAAATCTTCAGATAAAGAGCAAAGGAACTCTTGTGGTTGGATTGACATATGTTAGAAAAGGAATTTGTTAGGCAGCAACTAATATGTGAGGTTAAAGAGAGTCTGGAGCATAAGCTTGTTCAGAGACGTGAGGCTCCCCTTATTGGGCTAATTGCTTTTAGTGTTGCACTTTGGGGTTCGAAGTTGTTTACAGCTCTTTTTCCAGGATCAACTTTGATTTTTCAGGTTGGGGATTTTAACGTACATTTGCACCATTTTCACTATGGTATTGTCGTTCTGGTAATTGGTTTGATGCTCACCTTTTTTGAAGGACCTTGGTTTTTGAGAGTTGAACATTCACTGTTTGGTGCTGGCTTGGGATTCATAGTTGATGAATATTGGCTGCTTTTAATATTTGATGATCATGCCGCAACTTATTTTGGACCAGAATCGCAATTCATATCCACGATGATTGGATTAGTTATTACCTTAGTTTATGCGGCAATAGCTGTTGGAGTTTTTTTTAAAACTAAGAAAGAAAGAGAACTTTGGACTCAATTATATAAAGCAGTTGAATCAGGGGCAGTAAAGATTCTTGTTTAAACCTAATTTTTGTGGGCTGGTGTGTTGATTTAACTCGCGTCTTATTTTTTATCTTTTAGTGAAAAGGAAACGCTTTATTATTGTTGAGATATTGATGGAAAACAAAATGTCAGCAATAAAAAGTTTGTTTATTATCTGAACTTTAGTCAGGTGGTGCAAACAGTTTATCTTGGGAATGCACATTTTTATCGCATAGCAAATAGAGAGCTGTTTAATATGCAAAAAATGGGCTCGGAAGATTTTAGGAGGGTTTCCAAAAAACTTGGGGAGTTCATGCAATACTGTCAGAAACTTGGGGTTCAGGATACCTATCTAATTGTGAATCGGAATTCGCCTGCGCTGGCTAAAGCTGCACATAGCGCGGCAGAAAATCTTGGGCTAAACGTCAAAAAATTTGACCTGATAGCAAATAAGCCCTACAAGAGCTTTCCTAAAAAACTATTGGAGTTGCTTCGCCAAGAAACTCCGAAGGCTGGAATTGGTCTTTTTGACTACAGCCAGAATCCAGATTGGACCTTAGCAGAAGTTGGGGCAAGAATAGAACTTCTGTACCAGACCATCGAACAGGTGCCCATAAGCTGGGCTCATTCGCCAGGCATAACATTAGACATGGCGATAAATGGACCACTGCAATGCAACTACAATAAAATGGCTGAAGAAGCGGATAAGATTCTGCAAAAACTGCAAAACACAAAGAAACTTCATATAACTGCGCCTAGAGGAACAGACTTAGAAGTTGAAGTTGGGAAACAAGTGAAGTTTGACACTGACTGCATAATTGTTCCGCCTAATGTTTATGGCAAGCCAGGAAAATTTGGCAATCTGCCAGTAGGCGAAGTATGCTTACAGAAAGGGGAGATAATCCAAGTGGTAAACAGGGAAACGGGGAAGGAGGAAAGACATCACTTTCCTGTGAAGCAAGTGGCAAATGGCAGATTAGTCTGTGACGTTACGGTAGGCGGATACACTGGAAAGATAAATCCTGAAAAACCAATAACTGTTCAATTCAGAGATGGTTTCCTAACGGATTTTGAGAGCGAAGATAGAACTCTTGACTCCATTAAGAGGGACATAGCGACTTCGCAGACGAGATATGGTTTGCCAACAGTTTTGGAAGAAGTTGGAATAGGATTAAACGAAAAGGCACGGATAACTGGGAACATGCTGGAAGACGAAAAAATCAGGGGAACCTGTCATTTAGCTCCAGGCAACGTCAGATGTCACGTGGATATGTTAGTAGATAAACCGACAATTACGGTCTGGTACCTTGATGGAACAACAAAGGAAATAATTAGAAATGGCGACTTAGCTTAACGATCCCCTACGCTTTTGCGCAAGAAACTGCGGGGGGCTAGTGTGTTGGCAATAACCCGCC
>CAYFXZ010000032.1:0-20743 GCA_964347245.1 uncultured Candidatus Bathyarchaeia archaeon
TGTGCCGGCTGAAATGTCAGTTACTGTGCCCCTTATCATAACTGATGTACCGAAGGGCACGCCATTGTCTGGTGCACTAACTGTCGTCTGAGTTGGTCCTTTGCCTATGGCATATATTCGCTGATCGTAAGTATCCATCGTCGCAATGATGCTGTCTCCCATGAGTCCTGCGCCTCCCCATCTGGTTTGACGGAACATACCGTTGACCCGCCAGATTACTTCGCCTGTAGTAGCGTTGAGACATATGAACGGTGCGCCACGCGGTATTGGGTTTTCCGCAGAGTGCTCAGTGTGCCCAACATAGACTTTGCCATCCGCAATTACCGGTATCCAAGCCCACCAATAATTACCCGTTACAGGCTCATTGTATTCGTCTTCCATCTTGAAAGTCCATAGAATATCCCCTGTCGCGAGATCATAGCAGTAAAGTATACCAGCGACACCGGTTGAGTAAAATCTGTCGTAAGCGAAGAACCAAGAGTGCTCGATGGCGCCAGCGCCAAGAAAGTTTAGAAAGAATTCTGAATCTGTCTCCCATAGAAAATTGCCATTTTCTGTGCTAAAGGCGTAATGTTTTCTTAATTCTTTTACCCATATCGCTATAACACCGTTCTCAGCCTCGCTAGTTCCTCCTGTAAATTCTATAATGACAGAACCGTCTTGCCACGTAGCAGGGGGAGTCCACCATTGGTCGAACATCGTTGATGCTATAGAAGTGGAGCTACCGTCCAAGCCTTCAATGTTTAATCCCCAAACTCTTACATCTGTCCAATTATAGGATATACTAACCACTCTGTCAGGAAAGATCTTGGTATTTACGGCGAAAAGTGCACCTTGAGAGAAAGGTGTCAAGCCTGCTGGAATAGTTACGTTCCACGTGTAGGCTCTAGGGTCAGATGCATTGATGGTTGCCCCATGAACAAGGTTTCCTCCCCAGAAGTTGCCCCAACTGCCACCAGTTGTAGGATCAATCGTAAAGCCTGGGGCTGTTTGTCCAGCTGCTGTTGAGTTCCAAAGAGCCATCCAACGATTCTCATAGTCTATTTGGTAGATGAGGATTTCACCGTTTGGACCCCAGAGGCGTGTTCCAGAAGGCATCTCTATCATTGTGTAAATCCATTGACCGCTGAAGGGATCATAAGCCTTCCAAGTTGAGCCGCCACTTGTATCCCAAAGGTACGTGTATACACCATCATAGTTGTAGCTGTTGAAGTAGAAAACTTGACCAAAAGACAATACAGTGTTGTTTATACGCCAGAGTTCTTCTCCGGTACGAAGATCAAGGGCAACAATTCCGCGCGAACCTGCATATTCATCGGCTTTGTTGTAATAGAGAATGCCGTTTATTATCACTGAATTTATGAAATAACCTGAGTACGCGTCACCAGTTTCAGATCCGGCTGGAACCATTCCAGGACCCAAGAGGCCGCCAGTTAAGCCACTAGTAGTCAACGGTTTTGCCCATAACACGTGGGCGGTCTCAGGCGCGTCATCATTGTATAATACAAACGAATTGTCGGGTCTCTCTACCCAGTTTCCTGTAATTGAGTGCCATTCTCTTATCTGTGGGTCAACTGGACGTGACCAGTACTCGGTCGGTAGAGGAAATCCAGGATACTTTGGTAGTGGCTCTGCCTGAACAACAAGCTCTATTGTCTCACTTTGTGCGGCTTTGACTACAGTATCGGTGGTGAGAAAAGCACCTCTTTGAAAATCAAAGTAGTCCATCGGAAAAGTTTGCTCAGGGAAGTACGATGTCAGTTCATATATGCCTTCTTCATTGGGTACGAACGCTAAGGCTGATCCGCCGGTGGAGTCTGTTCGTAAGTTTTGAAATGTTTGAGTTGTGCCATCTGGTTTATCGATTGTTACTGAAAGACCTGTCCAACTGTTATTTGGGTGTCCTAATTGTTGCATAACTCCGTAGCGTATCAACACTGTCTCTCCAACCCCAACAGGGTTCGGAACAGCGTCAATGAAGGCGACTGTTGTTATTGGTGCCTGTGCTTGAGCGGGAGATAATGACATTAATAGTGAAGCTGCAAGTGTCAACAGTAGACAAATCGATAGTAATTTCTTGGTTTTCTGAACTTCTGTTTTTTCTTTCATTTGATACAATTTCCCTTCTCCTATATTCGGTGGTATTTATCTAGTTTGGTTTTCTTTTAAAACTTATGATTAAAACATCATAGTCATACAAACTTTTTGAAGCTCAAAAAACCCTATATCGAGAGTCATATTTGATTGGCAAAAAGGAGGAAAATATTACGAGAAACACTAAAATGGAAAAAAATACTCTACCTCGACAAATTTGAAGAAAATATTGAAAAAGGATGAGATTGCTATTTGCGCATTCTCAGAAACATCATTATGACTGCTATTGTGGCAAGAGCGCCTATTATACCTGCGACGATGTATGTTGTGGAGGGTCCTTCAGGGCTTGAAGGAGGTAGAGGTGTTAGATATGGCGAACCTGTTGGAAATGGTGACGCAGTTAGTAAAGGTGATGATGTTGGAGATGGAGCTATTGATGGAGATGAAGGTGTTTGAGATGGAGAAACTGTTGGGTTGGGCGTAGGTGTTGAGGCAGGAGAAGTTGAAGGAAGGGGAGTCGGTGGAGGCGCTTCACTTTTAACAAATAAGTTCATTTTGTTTTCGTCGGAAGTGACGGGGTAACCCCCAGCTACAATTTCATTTTCTGTTAGACTCAACCAGACGCCGAATGCTTCTCCAGAAACTCCACTTTCATCCGTGTTGTCTGGGTTTATTGTATGGGTGTCTGTGTGTCCAATCAAGTTTGCGGTTTCCATAAGAACATGTTTTGCTGCCCAGTAATCAAGGGCTACTGGATCTGTGCTTGCCATAAGCACGTTAACTCGTGTGGCTTGATTATAGGGAGTGCTGGGTTCAGCCCCAGAAAATGGTGGCGGATTCGCGTTCACCCAAATTGCATCAATAATGTTCAACGTTGGAAGTCCAGTTTCAACCATTAGTGTTCCCATTCCACCAGTTGCTACCTTTGAGTGCCCGTTTGCTAGTCCTGGTTGACCCTCCCCTTGTGATTGTACACCCATGTAGTGTTTTAGAGAAGCGGTAACCCCGTATGAGGAGTGCGATTTTAGGACAGGTATGTTGATGATTTTTAATCTTTTTTCATAGCTTGTTCCGTTCCATATGCCTTTTTTGAAGCTAATGTATGTTCCGAATTGTGTCTTAAATTTCGGATAAGAAACGTAGATACCAGTTTCAGGATCCGGATTGTCATATAATATATAGCCATCTGTCAGGTCTCCCTCAGAGTATTCGTCTACTCTTGTGCGCCTAATGGGTATCCAAGTATAAGTGGAAACATCAAAATCTTGCGAGAACATGTTAACAACATCTTGAGTTGACTGGGCAGGATCTTCCGCATTGTTTTGGGACCAATCCATACTTCCCTGCCACTGTCCATTGTCAGCTACAACAATTTCCCCAGCGAAACCTTCAGGATGTTCAACCAAAGCTTGAATTAACTGCTTCAAAACGTCCGTATTTGTTCCTCCTCGGTAAGGCCATTCCTCATTAATTTTTATCAGGATCACATCGTTGTTTTCAATTAACCCGGTAGGTCCCTGATTTGCTCCGCTTGTGTCTGACTTATAAAATAATAAACCGTTAGAGCCCATGAGATTTATTAATTCATTAACATTCGCGATCGCTCGTCCATTAATAACATACAGGTTTGAAGCGGGAAAACTGCTCGCCTGATTCGCTCCAAGTGAAAGATAAAGCTCTTGATCGGGATCGGCTGCTCCCGCAAGTTGCATCCTTCCCAGTAACTCTCCACTGCTTAGTATCAAGTTCGCTATTAAGATTAGCATTACAAGGCTTACCCCTTTTTTTGAGATGTCTTTCTTCGTTTTTGTCAAAATTGATACTAACGATAGTTGTATAGACAAGCCCAGCAATATTGAGCTGTTTGCCAAAGCTGCTCTCTGACAAGGATATACTACTCTTGATGGTTTGGTGCCAGTTCGAAGAATGAACCAAATGAGAGAGAACACACCTATTAAAATTAAGCGTTTGTTACGAGTATGACTCTTTTTGAAAAAATGCACTTTATTCCTGTGATGCTTTGCCATTTGGCCTACAGCAATCTATCTGAAAATAAACTCTTTTATTTGATAAAGGTTGTTAATTTTGAATAGTCGATTCTTTTCCAAACGAATTTACCAAATTAGCTTTGACGATGTAGTTTTGTCTTTTGAATAGGTGCTTCCTTTGATTTTTGACATATGACAGAAATTGAAATTTCGCTCATATTACGTATTGATAAACTATACAATAGGCTAACAATGTGAAGAAGAGACTGTCAAGAGAAGAATTCCGTGCGGTTCTAGACGCTATATTCGAGGACGGACCTTCAATTAAATATCAAAACCCTGACCTATGGTTCTCTGCGCACTCCTGATAAAGACTCTGTTTTAAACTGGGAAAAATAAGTTATAAATGACTGCAACGCTATTGTCTAAAAGCAATTAATCACAGTTTTTCTTCTTAAGCATTTTCACTTTCTTGTCTCATATATGCGATTTTTTATTTCATCCATCCGATTATTGATAGCCTGTGAAATTTCTTCGATGTCTTCAATAGTAGGTTTACGGTTTAAACTGGCAAACGTCATTTCCATCACACCAGATACATGACCAAAGACATAGCCAAAAATTGCATCGTCACTATTCTTAATTGTTGGTTTCATATTTTCAAAAAGCTTGTGAGAAGTAGACAGAACTTCGTCAGAAAGAAGTTTATCAATGGATTTCTCAACTGCTCCTCGCAAAATTGTTAGCCAAACTATGTCAGTACTCATATCTATCTCCACTTATCTTTTGATATAAATAGGTTGTTGTTGAACCATCGGATTTATGGGTTTATGACCTTTGAGGTAATTATGTGTTTTTGCTGTAAGACTTCGATAGGAAATAAGGGCAAATCGGAAGATAGGCTTCTTCAGAACTCTCTGTGAGGTGAATTATAATATTTCATATTTGGATATATTGAGCATAATGGAACAACGTATTATATATTAATATATAATATATGCTTTGGTGTGAAACTGTGCGCCTCAAGGGCAAACTTTCAATAACTTTGCTTTCGCTCTTGGTTTTTTTAATTATTGCTTACTCCATCTTAGATTCTGCAATGGGTTACAACGACAAATTAGTAGTTCAGAACGTAGACATATCTCCTAGGATTGCCAAGATTGGAGAGAGCGTGAGGGTCAAAGCGAATATGAGAAACGCTGGAAAAAGCACAAAGAATTGCGATATTAAAGCATTGGTTTGCGAATCCGTTGTTGAGGAGTTTAAGGGGATAATAATTTCCCCAGGGGAAACTGTATCCTTACTGTTTGCAGTAAATACTAGCTCTTTAAACGAAGGCTCTAATCCTGTCGATATAATTGTTGAAGACGAATCGAGTCAACCGACAATCTTCGATTTGGGAACCATCCAAGTACAACAAGAAGACGTGCAACGAGGAGGCGGAGACCCAGTAATTTCCGGTGGTTTTAATATGCTTTACTTGCTTGCAATTTTTCCATTGGGTGCAACTGTCGCTTTTTTTGTATGGAAAAGAAGGAGCAGTAAAAATCAAGAGGATAAGATGTCAAAAGATCTTTTGCCAAATCTGCTAAACGAAGTTTTAAATTTTGAGGAAAACATGGAAGCAGGAGCAGGCAAAACCAAGAATTCATCAAGCGATACGAGTTACGTTCGCTAAGAAGGAATAAAATAAAGTTTTTCCGAAAAAGAGACATCTCACTTTATTAGTGCCAATTTTTTGTCATAATTGTGGCTTCGAAAGATATGTCTTTCAAAAGTGGGGAAAACAGCTGCTTCCATCATCAGCTCTTACTATTTAAATAAATATATTTCTATCCTTTTAATAGAACAATTCTATAAATGTTCCATTCTAGTAACTCGCAACTCCTCTTTTCTCTGAAAAATCGTACCATTTCCAAAGCTCCTCTATCATTTTCTCAGAATATCTTAGCTTTTGCAGTTGAGCCTTCAGAGCCTAAGGAAGAAGAGCTTTGAACGTATTTAGAATTTGTGATTGAAAGAAAATAAGTGTTCTGAATAGAAAATACTATTTATGTACATCAGTTCAACAGAAATACACATTATTCAAAACGGTATCAAGACCCCGACCTTTGGTTAGTTGAATAAGAATTTACTCTTCCTACATGGGAAAATAAGGAATTCTCACAAGATTTTTTGAAAGTAAATGTACAGCAAAACGGAAGAAGCATTCAATTTAAATTTACAAACACAAAAATGTCTTACGAGATGATAGAAGGCGCACAATTTCAATTACTAGTACTAATAGCTTCTTTAATTGGCTTGGCTACAGCCAGCCATTTTACTATAAAATCAGTAGAGAAAATTATCGAAATAACTGGACTAAGCGATGCTTCAGCTGGCTTCATAATTCTTGCGGTACTAACCTCAACCCCTGAAATTATCGTAGCTGTTTTCTCAGTTATTCAAGGAAACGCGGCCGTAAGCGTAGGTGACATTCTAGGCTCAAACGTATTTAACATTGGAATGGTACTCGGCTTACTGGGAGTCCTTGGATACCTTAAACTCTGTTGTACCGATATACTCGTAGAACTTACGGACATGCTCTCAGCGATAGTGGCAATACCCCTCCTTCTTGTTATAAGCCAAGTTCAAATTCTCGAAATTCCCAGTCAAATTATAGGTGCCATACTTTTAGCAAGTTTTTTAATAAGCGTATATTTGATATCAAAAAAAAGACTCCCACCTGTTTACACCAATGACAAAGGAAGAAAATTCAGCATTAAAAGCAAAGTGACTGTAGTCTCAACACTGTTATTTAGTTTCTTAGTTGTAGTGTTATCTGCCCAGTTAACAGTAAATTCTGCCTCTAACATTGCCTTAGCTTTAAGAGTTCCATCAATTCTTGTTGGTGCGAAAATAGTCGCTATCGGCACTTCGCTTCCTGAACTTTCAACTGCTCTAGCTGCAGTGAGACATCAAAGAATACACCTTGCAGTTGGAGACATTATTGGATCTTGCCTAACTAACTTGACGCTTGTTCTAGGCATAGTTCTTCTAACATCACCCTTCAGAGTTGACTTAACCGTATTCTTAGAGATCCTCCCCTTCTTACTAATAACGACTATTATCTTCTGGCGCTTTATTGTGCGAGGTGGAATCTCAAAAGTTGGAGGTGCTTTTCTAATACTTACTTACATTTTATTCCAAATACTTGTAATTTAGATACCGGTTGGCTGTGTTGATTCTTAGCTGTCGATAACCAAAGCTCGAAATTATGAGGGCTTAATATTTTGGGCAGCTCTCTTAACAACACTATTGATTCTCTTTCGCCTAGTTTCAGCTTTTTTTTGGCACTCATAACCCAATAAATGTATTGAAGTTTAGTTGAACTCGAGAATATTTTGAAGTTCTTCCAAGCTACTTCATCTTGCCTTAAAGCTTTTGCCAAATCCATTGGAATTGTCGAAGCTATTTCCGACGAATATGCTATATACCATTTCCCATTTCGCTTTGCTTCATTAATTGCTTCAAATCCAGCTTGTGTCATCTCTCATTCTTGGATCAGTCTCTTAGCAGTCTCCTTGTTGTTTTTTGACCAGATGCTGTTTTGCCTTCGAGTAGAGAATCTTGGGCGAAACCTCTCCTTATCTATGCGCTGCATTTTGCTGTCTATCCAACCGAAGCAAATTGTTTTTTCAACAGCCTTCTGATATCTCAAACCTTTTTTTTCCGATTGCTTCTTATGAATGATCAACCAGACTTCTTTTTTGGAAGAATGATTATCTTCAAGCCAATTCCGCCATTTTTTCCGATCCAAGAATACTTGATTTATTAATTTGGGCATATCAACGTAGAGATATTGGTAAATTCATTAAAAACTTCTCCTGTTTAACAAGAAACGTAAGATAAAACTCTTTTCCCTTAGAATATTTGCTTGAGTCTAGTTGCTTCAGTTTTTTAAGCATTTCCTTAGATTAGGCTCAAATATTTCTTGGAGTTTTTTCAGATTAGACTATACCAGTTCCTAATTCTCGAGCAGATCTAGGCACAAGAGTTTTTCTGGTGACTTTTGAAGTTTTTTCGGTTTCCAAAAGTCTTTCTTTTTCTTCCATTACATGAAACGTATTAAAGTCAAGCAGCTCGGCAAGATCTTTTCGTTTTTGACGTTGCTTGAATTTGGGTACTCCTAAGGGCAAGATAGATATTAATCGCCATTTTTTTGGAACCTTAAGGATGGCTTTCACTTTTCTCTCAGTTGAGTTCTTTTCGTTACGCATCGAGAAAACTCCAATCCAGCTTGTGCTTAATCCTAGGCTTTGCGCTGCCAAAGCCATGTTTTGGGTCGCTGTTGTTCCATCTTCGACAAAATGAAAAGGATCCAATTCTGGATTAACACATACGGCAATGGCAAGGGGGGCTTCTCTTAAGCTCATTTTAAAAAAAGTTGAGACAGCTTCACTCATTTTTTCCTTAATTTTTTCATCCTTAACTACTATAAATCTCCAGGGTTGGGAGTTGGTCCATGAAGGTGCCCATCTTCCAGCTTCCAAGATTGCATTTAAGTTTTCATTAGCTATTGGGATCGGCTTGAAATTTACATTATTTCTGCGTTCTCTAATTGCCCTAAGAACCGGATTCAATTTAGTTTCACCAAATCTATATTTTCAAATCAAAGATAAAAAGCAAGCGTCCCAGAAAGTGCATTGCAATATTGCTATCTGTCTTTAATCTCTTTAGTGTGACAAGCGTGTTAAGCAGAATTGTTTGTAGGCGACGTGGCTACTTTAACGTATGTTCCAATTCCTTTAGCAAGTTGTTGTATTTATGCCCGTAATGCAAAGCTATAAAGAATCCAAAAAATGTTGAAAAAAGCCCCAGAGTTGAAATAACGATTCCCCCAATATATGTAAGCCCACAGTATCCTATGACACTTAGAATTAAACCTACGCCAATAAGAAAGACGCCCATGGGAATTATTAACAAGCCGTTTCTCTCGTTTCTAGCAACGTCCGCAATCCTTTCTCTTAATTCTTCCAATTTCTCTTCTTCAGATAGCATAAATCTTCATTCAACTCTTTCATAATCATTTAAAAAAGTTTTATTCCTCTCTTAAAATAGCGCACCATCGTAGAATAAGCATCTAAAAAAAGTCAAGTTTGCATTTGATTTCATTTGGAGCTGGGAATTGAAATAAAAACATCTAGACTATATGTGAATATGTTTAAATATTAAATTTAACTTCATAAACAAATGCAAACTTCTAGGAAGGTAATTCGCAATGAAACCATTTTCTAATGAAGCTTATTATTCTTTTTTTTCTGCACTTGCGAACAGAACCCGATTAGCTATGATAGATGTTTTGAAAGACGGCCCAAAAACTACGGTAGAGATTTCCAAAGCTTTAGACCAGCAAGAAGCAACAATAATTTATAATCTTAAGGCTCTAGAGGAGAGTGTTATAGTTAATTCGAAGAAATCCGACAAGGAAAACCTTTATTCCTTGAATAAGGAAATTGTTGAACCTCTTTCTGAAATTTTATCTTTTCACGTTAACAAATATTGCACTGGATTGGAGAAATGTATACCTTCACAAAAACTCAAAGAGTATATGAAACAAGAAGCTAAAAAAACAACATACATTAATCATGGATAACCCCGATCAAGCTTCAGCTTTGTACTAGTTGCCAAAGACAATGGCAGTGAAGTGTAGAGAAGATGGCTGTGATTGCAATACCAACTGTAGGAAATTATGAATGGAAAACCTGCCGCACTTCTCTTCTCGGGCGGCCTCTACCCATCTCACTTAATTAAGTACTCTTAAGGATTATTTCAAAATCTCGTGTGTATTATTTATATTCTAATTCCGCTTGGACAATTTAGAAAGTTAGAAAAAGAGAATTTAATAATCAACCATAAACCATTTTACTTGAAATACAAATTGGTATTGAGATGGTAGAACCAAAGCAACCATGTCCAAGATGTGGTGTTGACTTAGGGCGACTACTTTACTATACTCCGTTAAAGGAGGTCCAGCTCTTTTGTCCAAATTGTAGTTTGAAAGTTCAGATGAAATGCCCAAAATGTGATAACTGGATAATTATGATAGAAAGATTTTGTGCCAAATGCGGTGCAAAGAATCCCTGCTTTTACGAATCCAAACATCACTTGTAGACAGACTTATTTTGTGATTTTGTTTTAGGAAAGTTTTCTGGGAAGCTAAAATTTTTCTCATATTATTAATTCAACGTACGCAAGGTAATGGCCATTTTTTAATAGATATAGGTACAAGCCGAAATTGAAAGGTTGAAAAATGCTCAAATGGCTTTCTAAAGGAATGATGACTTAAGTTATTTCAATATGCGATCAACTAAGGTTTTTTTCCAGACAATATCAACAGTTTTTTTATCTACTAGCCGGCTAGCTATTTTAAAAGCGAACAGAAGCGCTGTTGCAGGTCCTTGACTGGTTATGATATTGCCATCCTCAACTACCAAATCCTTTTGGGGCTTTCCTCCTCCCTTTTCAAGTTCAATCTCCATCCCCGGATAAATAGTACAATTTCTTTTTCTCAGAATTCCTGCGTCTGCGAGTACAACCGGAGCTGCACAGATGGCGGCTACAAGCCTATTTGAACTAAAAGCCTCCTTAATCATCGCCAAAACTCTGAAATCCTTTCTAAGATTCATATAGCCAGGGTTGCCTCCAGGACATATAACAGCTTCAAAATTCTTGACATTAATCTCATCGATTGAAGTGTCAGAAACAAACTTCATGCCGTGAGCACCCTCAACAATTTGATTTTCTATCCCTGCAATGACCACTTCCACACCGCATCTTCTAAGAACATCTACTATAGTAGCAGTCTCAATTTCCTCAAACCCAGGAGCTAAAAACAATATTGCCGAAACCATAGCTTAACGCCAAAACTACTAGGGTATCAAATTATAAATAAACTTTAGCGCGCTATTAGCCAAGAAGGGTTTTTCTCCTCAAAACTTGTGGAATAATATTTTCAATTGAAAGCAAGTTCGAATTGGAAAGGTGACAAAAGTTGCGGGAGAAACCGCTACTGTTTGCTGGTTAAAGCTTTTATTAATGCAGTTAAAATCTATGTTCAAGTCTACTTTTTCAAATTCCCAGCATGAAGTTCCAGATGATCTGTCTCAATCTCCACCAGAGATTCAAAGAATTGCTTTAGCTGCTGTTCAGGAGCTTCCCTAGCAAATTTGGCGTAGGCTTTGATAGCTCGATCTTCCCTTTCCCATCCCTCTTGCGTATTTTTTTCAAAATCCTCAGAACAAGAAATCGTTTCTAACATCGGTTTCTTAATTTTAAGAAGTCTCACTATTGCCTCAGCGTGTTCATACTCAACTTTTTTCAGAGCTTTGAACTTAGCATAACCATATTGATCACCATTTTTCTTAGCTGCATTCATTGCACAAAGGTAAAACGCAGTGTTACTCAATTCCAACTCCAAAGCAGCCTCAAGATTAGTTTTTGAAATATCACTTATTTCAAAAACATATTCAGATGCGTTCCATTCTTTAGCAGGAATCAAGTACCAGCCAGGTGCTCCGCAAAAAGGGCATCTTGATGGCGGTTCATCACCGATGTAGGCTTCTTGGCAAAGCCTGCACCTGAAAACTCTTACCTTACCCAATTTTTTTCCCCAATTAGTTTCAGTTCAGACAAAATATATTGAAAAACGGTAAATAATAGTATTCTTATCCAATGGTTGATTTTCTATAAACAAAATAAAAAAAGGGGTTATTTTGGTGCCTCTATTACCTATTGCTTCTCGATTCCATGTAATCTGTAAACAGCAGTACACCTTAGATTATGAAATATAATCTTACAATCCATTCTAAAAGATCCGGCAAAACGATTACAAGCAACCCGAAGATTACAGATATTAACGCTAGCACATGCTAAGACACTGTGACACCAATCTTTTTCAGTACTTTCTCCACCGTTTCCGTCAAGTTTTTCGCCAAAAGACTGTTATTATTATTCAGTACTTTGAGTTTTTTCCGTATCGAGCATTATTCCTTGAGGAAATGGGTCGCGGGATAAATGGTCACAAAAGTTTGAATTATTAAATCAACCATACACTATAACCTTATGCAAAGAGATGGAACAAATGGGTGCGAAACCGAAGAAGCGCGCAGAATTCACGGAAGTTATCTACAGCAGTGCACACTGGACCTTGCTAAGGAAGCTCAGAAAAAAAGCCGCTAGGATAATGACCGCTTTAGAAGGTTTTCGCCTTCAATCGATAGTGCACGGTAGCATCGCAAGAGGCGATATTAACATGAAAAGCGACGTTGATGTTTTTGTCGTTCATCCCCAATCCTCATTCTTGGTGGAAACAGCTTTGGAAAGAGCAGACATGCTAGCAAATACTAGATTTTTGATTCAAGCCACGCCTAACTACACCATGAAAGCATACCTCGAAGTGGACGTTGGGGTAAGCGTATCTTTTTCCTTAATGCGAATGCTCAGGGTAGAACGGGAGTTCTACAAGTTCGCTGGTGAAGCAAATCTTATCCAGTTGAAAAAAGGTGCTCGCGTGGTAGGAGTTGACAAACGTTTGATGCTGATCGAACCCAAGCCCAAAGGACATGCAGAAAGTAGCATTGTCGGTCGTGAGGATGCCGCAGCAAAGCGTCTTGGTGTGTCGGTGGAAACGATTCTTAACCGAGTTCATACACTTTTAAAAAGAGATGAGGTTGGCAGAACAGGAGTTTTTATAAAACGGGAGTTGGATCCTGATGAGACATTTGAGATGGTCCTGAAGAAGCTTGCCGATGAAAATCCGGCAGTCCGAAGAAGAATGAAGTTATAAGATTATTCTGGGTAGTAGATTAGTTCTTTTTCTTCTAGTAGTTTCTGGATTCTGTCAACTGCCTCGTATACTTGCTCTTCCTTCTTGGCGCCTACACATACCAGCTTACCAGCTGAAAAGATAAGAAAAACCACTTGTAGCTCGTCCATTCTATAGACGGCTCCTGGAAACTGCTCTGGCTCATACATTATCCTATTGAGCTTGTAGACAAGGCTTTCAAGGTCTATTTCTCCGCCTAATTCTGCAGAAGCCACAATATTTTGGATAATAACTATGGGTTTCTCTTTTATTTGTATTCCTTGTTTTCTAAGTTCTTTCACTACTTTTCCGACGGCGCTCCGAGATTCCTGCTCAGATTTGGCGCCAGTGCAAACCATCTTACCAGTACCGAAAATCAAAGTAGCCGTCTTAGGTTTCTTAAGACGAAAAACAAGACCTGGAAACACGCTTGGGTTGTACTCAGTTTGAGGGAATTTCTCGACAATTTCCTGCAGATCTATCTTTTGGTTTAGAGACACCGAAGCAACGATGTTTTGAATTTTAATTGTTGGTTTCCGTTTCTGCATCTAAATTCCCATGTCTCATAAATGTAAGAGTTTACGGAGTATATAACATCATTCTTTTTAACATGATTTTTTGTAGCTTCCTAATATTGATGTATGACGTCAAGTAAGGCTTGCAAAACTTTTTCCGAAAAAACTAGCATTCAGAGTTGTTGCCGCACATCTGAGAGGTCTGGAAAAAATAAAACAAAGAGTGGCATAGCCAAAAACTTTACTAAAACCATTGATCCGCGAATTCGGGAGTCCGTTGTAAGACAAGATTTGTCGCTCACTGCGCTACTTTGTGCTCTTTTTCCCATTCGATTCTTGCTTGCTTGATAATTTCATCCTTGCTATCTTGCTCCGAAACATCGTGAATCGCATTTTCGATTTCATACTTAACTAGATGGGCAATTTCATTAGGTCTTAGTGGGTAATTTCTTGCAGCCTGATATGTTTTCAACGCACGCAAGCCAAACCTAACAAGCAGTTTTTGTAGTTCAACCCTTAAACTCAACAACTCAGCGTGGCTTTCCTTCATTAATTGATCAAAGTTTTCTTGATTCCATGACTTTTTCTCTTCTGACATTCCTAAACTATCCTTTGAAATTAACAATATCTGATTAAAAGTCTCAATTATAGCCTTTTCCATACCTAGAGGAAAACCCTAAATCGGCGGTTTGATGCTGCTTTTTTTAGTCCAGTCTTTATGTATCCATCTTTTAAATTCTTTCGACGGGGGATTATCCTTGTACAGACTTTTTCGTTTTGATTCCAAACAACTGTTTTCGATTCCAGCGAACTCGGCGGCTGTCATAACCTTATGCCCCACTTCAAAAGCTTTAGCGAAGACTTGTTCTGTTTTTATTTGCCAAGATTCGTCTCTTAGGGCGTGATGCTCCAAAATTGTAAGTGGCACATCCTCAACCAACGCTTTTAGATTATTCAGTCCTTGTTGCAACTGAGGCTCGGAGACTTTGAAACCGCCAAGATAGAAGGGTGGTCCACCCACCATTATAACCTGGGGTCTTGCTGCCCTAATCAACTCAAGTGTGCGCGTCGACATGGGACCCTGAACATCTGGTGCAAACATGAACCGTTCATCCCCATTTTCAACAAGCGTCATCACAACCCAGCCAAGCATTGAATCTTCAGGCCCGTGAAAAACAGCCTCTGAAAAACGCAAAATTGTTTCTTTTCCGAAAGCAAAAGTTCTGCCATCTGCCTTCTCTAGCACTTCAGCAAATTTACCACTTGTCTTTCGGAAAAGCCATGCCCGATGCCTCTGGGTAGGGTTGATTCTATCTCGAGGGTTCTTCATCAAAATCTTTTTGCCTTGATAAATCTGCCGTGCAGTTACATTTGCTTCAGTCCAATTAATCACCCAATCTTCGTATGAAGGTGTATGATGGTCAAAATGGTAATGACTAATCGTAACCACATCAGCTTTACCGGCGGCGTCGGCAACTCTTTTTCTGAGCCTCTCGATTGTTTTGAATTCAATAGGATGTGGCGGTAAACGAAACCTGTATGGACAAAGCGATAGCCCAGGATCTAAAAGTACTGCAACATCAGGCGTCTCAACTAACGTGCACATGGACCTAACTCCAAGGCTTTCAGCCGCTAATGGCGTTACTTTAATCTTATTCAGCATGAAGTTTCGCCTTCATTCTTGATTTAGCCAACCTAAAGCCGGCATAAACATGCCTCAATTAACACGCCTAAAATAACCATGGTAAGTAAAAACGTTCTGCTATCACTGCACATCATGTGACTAAGCTCTGACAGCCACAAAGTATTAAGGGCATGTTGCGCCTCAGCACTAAAGGATGTCACCTCTTAGAATCCGGTATCTGCAAGATACCGCAGTGCAAAATCTGTACAAAAGACAAGAAGTCGCTAAGAACTTATTAGCTTCTAAAACTAAGGGTTGAAGCATATGAGTAATAGACCCGAAAAAAACGAAAAAATAGAAGTTGCCACACTTGCCGGAGGCTGTTTCTGGTGCATTGAAGCCGTTTTCAACATAGTGAAAGGCGTGGAAAAAGTTGAACCTGGCTATTCTGGTGGTTCATTGCCAAATCCCACGTATGATAAAGTCTCTAGAGGAACAACGGGACATGCCGAAGCAGTTCAGGTGAACTTTAACCCAAGGGTAATTTCGTTTAAAGAAATTCTCGAAATATTTTTTACGGCGCATGATCCAACCACGATGAATCGTCAAGGTCCTGATGTTGGCCCTCAATACCGTTCAGTGATTTTTTACCATAATGCAAAACAGAAAGCCGCAGCAGAGAAAGTTATCGCAGAACTTAACAAGGAAGGTATTTGGGAAGCGCCTATTGTTACACAAGTAGAACCTTTCAAGGCTTTTTACGTGGCTGAAAAGTACCATAAAGACTATTACAAGCGAAATTTGAATCAACCTTACTGCCAGCAAATCATCACGCCGAAACTTGTCAAGTTGCAGCAGCGCTTCATAGGGAAGCTGAAGGTGTAATGGAAATTGCCGCAGGTAGATGACATCAATACACAGAAAATGGTATGATTAGATTATCTAGGACTATCTCAAGATGAATGAATCGAGGTCGCTGTTGTAGTTGCTTGCAACATAGATTTTTTGGCAAACAGGTACATCGGCGCGGACTGTTTCAAAATAGGCGTCAAAACCCAACGTCCTATAACCACAAATATGGTAACAGGTACATGAAAAATCTCTTATTAACTAGTTTTTCTCGCTTCTTAGCCGCACTAAAACAGTAATATATCACGTTTTAAAATATAAATAGTCCATAAAAACTGTATATTTGAGTTGTTTAGAAAAATGTCAGACGACGAAGTTTACATTCGCGGTTTGCGAAATGTTGCCGCATGCCAAACTCGAATTAGCTTTGTAGATCCACTTGGCGCACTATATTACAGTGGATATGATATTGACCGACTTATCGGGAGAGTGTGCTATGAAGAAGTTGTTTATCTTTTATTGAATAACAAGCTTCCTAACCAAAGCGAATTAGATAATATAAAATTACAACTAATTTCCGAGATGAAAATACCTAAACCCATAATCACATGCTTAAAGCATGTATACAAGAAGAGTCATCCGATGGAAAACTTGCGCACTGCTGTCTCTCAACTCGGAGAATACGAAACTAAACGCAATGATAATGCTGAAGCAATGAACAAGCAAAGAGCGTTAAAATTAATAGCAAAAATTCCTACTTTAGTCGCTGCCCTTCATCGAGTGCGAAACAAACAAGACCCACTTACTCCTAAAAAGGAGTATGGATTCGCTGAAAACTTCCTCCATATGTTCAGAGGAAAACCTATAGATGAGGAAGAAATTAATGCTCTTGACCAATACATGATTCTGCACGCCGATCATGGACTCAACGCGTCAACATTTGCTGCCCGTGTGACAGCAAGCACCTTTTCAGATATGTATTCTGCCGCAACCTCCGCCATAGGAGCACTTAGAGGAAAACTACACGGGGGAGCAAGCGAGAGGGTGATGAGTATGCTCTTAGATGTAGATAACCTTGGAGAAGTGGACGCTTACATAAAAGGAATGTTGTTCGATGGGCAAAAAATAATGGGCTTTGGTCACAGAATTTATCGAGAAGAAGATCCTAGATCAAGACATCTTAGAAAGATAGGCAGAACTTTGTGTCAAAGAATTGAACGGATGGATTTATACAGAAAGTGCAGAAGAATTCAAGATATTGTTCATAAAGAACGTAAGATTTATCCTAATGTGGATTTCTACGCCGCTATAGTACTAAACGCTCTGGAAGTGCCTAAAGAATTCTTCACGCCGTTTTTCGCCTCAAGTAGAATAGCGGGCTGGACCGCACATATAATGGAGCAGTATTCAGAGTCAGTGCTTATCCGCCCAACATCAGGCTACCTCGGTGCGTACGGTACCAAATTTCTTCCTATTGAAAAACGATGAAAAAATAAATTACCTATTTTTACAATTACTTCACTAATTGGAAATCAGAATTTAATCGGATACCACTTCTTGATTTCTGCAACACTTTCTTTTGATTTGTAGTTATTAAGCATGCAATCTAAAGATTTGGGGCATTCTAAACAAGTAACAGGTATTTCTTCTCCCTTACCGCGCTCGCACAAATAACCAAAGTAGTATTTGCATTCCGAATCTGATTGAACCTTTTCCTCATCTTCTTTTACATCCCCTGACTCAATCTTAACGGTTTCTTTCAACTCTGTATCTCTTTTAGCCTGTGACTTTTCTGCTTCTTTTATTTTTGCTTCTATTTGTTCTGTCTTTGTTTCTGCCTCTTTTATTTCTGCTTCTATTTGTTCTGCCTTTGTTTCTGCCTCTTTTATTTTTGCTTCTATTTGTTCTGTCTTTGTTTCTGCTTCTAGTCGTTTTGCTTTTTGTTCTGCTTCTTTTCGTTCAGCTAGTTCATCTGCCAGTCTTTTTACCTTTTGTTGTACTTCTAGTCGTTTTGCTTCTTTTCGTTTTGCTTCTTTTTGTTCTGCTTCTATTCTTTCTGCCTTTATTTCTGCTTCTAGTCGTTTTGCTTTTTGTTCTGCTTCTTTTCGTTTTGCTTCTAGTCGTTCTGCTTTTTGTTTTGCTTCTTTCCGTTCAACCGCTAATCTTTCTGCAAGTTGCTCTGCCAGCTGCTCAATTTTTCTTTGAGCTGCTTTTTGTTTTGCTTCTTTTTGTTCTGCTTCTAGTTGTTCATTTTTGCGTTCTGTTTCTAGTTGTTCAATTTTTTGTTGTGCCGCTAGTAATTCGGCTTCCAATTTTCCCGCTTTTTGTTCCATCGCCAATCGTTCTATTTCCAACTGGTCTGCTTTTTGCTCTGCTTCTTTAAGTTCTGTCTTTCGTTCTGACTCTAGCTGCTTTATCTTTTGTTCTGCTTCATTTCTTTCTTCTTCTAGTTGTTCTGCCTTCTGCTCCGCCTTCAATCGCTGGGTTTCCAATTGTTCCATCATTTGTTGAGTTTGTAGTTGCTGTTCTTCTAATCTCTGTTTTTCTAGTCGTTGTGTTTCTAGTTGCTGTTCTTCTAGTTGTTCTGCCTTCTGCTCCGCCTTCAATCGCTGGGTTTCCAATTGTTCCATCATTTGTTGAGTTTGTAGTTGCTGTTCTTCTAATCTCTGTTTTTCTAGTCGTTGTGTTTCTAGTTGCTGTTCTTCTAGTTGTTCTGCCTTTCGTTGTTCTTCTACTTGTTCTTCTTCTAGTTGTTTCACCTTTAATCGTTCTGCTTTTAGTTCCGCTTCTAGTTGTTTCGCTTTTTGTTCTGTTCTTAACAGTTTCTCATCTTTTTGCTCAATCGCTGTTCTTTCTGCTTCTAGCTTTTTGATTTTTTGTTGTGCTTCTATTAGTTCTCCTATCATTTGCTTTGCCTTTTGTTCCATCTGTAGTCTCTGAGCCTCTACTTGCTCTACTTTCTGTCTTTTCTCCATTCTTTCTCCGTTTTTCTCTGCTTCTAGTCGTTCTATTTTCTGTTGTGCCTCTTTTCGTTCTGCCTCTAACTGCTCTGCTTTTCGTTCTAATTCCAACCGTGCCGCTTCAAGTTCTTGTTCTTTTACTCGTTCTGCTTCTAATCGCTTTGACTCCTTAATTTCTGCTTCTAATCTTTCCGTTTTTCGTTCTCTTTCTAAATGCTCTATTTTCTCTTGTGCTTCCTTTTGTGCTGCTTCCAATCGTTTGGCTTTTTTTTCTGCTTCTAATAAATTCGCTTTTCTTTTTGCTTCTACTTGTTCTGCTTTTTTTCGAGCTTCCAGAAAATTTGCTTCTAGTTGTTTCGCTTTTTGTTCGGTTTCTAATCGTTCTACTTCACTTTCTGCCTCTATTTGTTGCAGTTTTTGCTCTGCTTCTAGTAGTTCGGTTTCCAGTCGTTCTGCCTTTTGTTGTGCCTCCAGCAACTCTGCTTCCTTTTTTTTGATTTCTTCTTCTGATGGGCCTTTCTTTTTCTTTTTTACATTACCTTCTGCTGTATCCGTTTTAACAAGTGTTTGGCAACTGGGACACACGAGGTATTTTATTATTTTAGGTCTTCGAAAAACGCGGTTACAACTAGGATTTGGGCAACAGTAACCTTCTTTATGCTCTTGTTTTTCTTCTTCTGTCTTCTGCACACTTCAGCGCCTTTCGTTTAATTAAGTTGGTTCAAAAGTGTATTTAGGAGTTGTTTAAGTAGAGTAAGTATTAATTATCCAATTTTGTATTCGTGCTAAAACAAAACTAAACAAACTTAAATTATAGATGATAAGATAAAAAATAGAAAATGTGTTGCTGAGATTTCTCTAAAACTATTAGGTGCTTTCAGCGCTTCCATGTGGGAAAGTTGGAATCGGGTAAATGTCTGTGACACCATTGATTTCCTTACGGATTTTCTGTACAAGTTGTGAAGTTTGAGAGTTTTCATCAGCTTTTATCCAGAGTCCTGCATCCCACCGACCAAAAATGTTTATGCTGTACTGTAAATCTACGCCTGCAACTGGCTTCTGAGCCATCTTCCTGATTGCTTCTATCGTGTCTGCTAATGCGGCTGGGTTTACCTTAAGCAATACCAAATATTCTGGCATGGTTTTTTCCTCGTTAATGTTTTAACTGATAATTCTCAGTAAATTAACTCTTATGAATCTGAGATAATGAGCGAAAAACTGCATTAGAAAATTGAAATTAATATAATTATTCAAAACATACCCTTTCCATTTTGGAAAAAATTATTCACTGAATTTTTCTTATATATTGTTGAGAAACAAGATTTTTTTCGCTTATTTTTTCTAATATCGAGACGTTTAAGAAAATCGTGGAGTCGTTTCTTAAAGATTTGAAATTATTGAAGTCAGCAATGAATACGATCTTGAAAGCTAGCTGAAGAGGAGCAAAAGAGTTCTAGCATTGTTTTGCGCTTCGTGGTGTCCTTTCTGCCGAAGCTTTTTTCCCACCTTTAATAAGGACTATTCCAAGTATCGCTTTATTTGGTTGTAACGGCTTAAGTGAATGATTATGATAATCCGTTATGGAAAGAATATTCCATAGAAGCAGTTCCCTCAGTCATACTTTTCGAAGATGGGAAAGTCTGTAGACGACTTGATGGAAAATTTGGCTATGGATTAAACGAAAAACAGTTTGAAAAATGGCTTGAAGAAAAAAGATGAGATCTAAGGCTCTGGTTGGCTTGTTTTTTCCAAATTGGAATGATTAAGAATTATAAAAACAAATGCAATGTAAGAATGAATAACTGTGTTGCCTTTGAGGTGTGGGTTTTTGTGTTGTTTTTTCGGTTTTTGGTTTATGTGTTGTACAG
>CAYFXZ010000033.1:0-20048 GCA_964347245.1 uncultured Candidatus Bathyarchaeia archaeon
CGACCTCTTCGAAAGCGACCCAGCATGCGCCTACACACCAAAAATAATACGAGAACAATAGAAAAAAGCCGGTAAGCCTTTATTTTTCAATAAAGCAAGCAAGTAGCTTTGTTTTTTCCCTCAAGATTTCATTATTATTGGTAGCCAATTTTGAATGTGAACCGAAGTATTTTACAGAAAAACTGCTGTTTAAGAAGTCTTTTTAATTTTGAAGATTGTGTATCTATCATTGGAGTATACTACTTCTAAGATTTTACAGCGGATAATTTTAGTATCAAGCTGGTTTTTGTCATAAACCAAAAACCCTATGTTGTATTCTTTTATATAGTCGTGATAGTCTCTTGATTTCAGTTCAAATGTATTGGTTGGTTTGAACTCGAATATGCTTTTCAAATCTTTAAGGTTTGGAATTTCGGGAGTGCTGGTTTTCGAAAAAGTGAGAAAATTGTACGAGAAAGAGGAAGTTTCGTTGATGTCAATCTTGTTGAAGTTGTATTGGAACCGAACTGCATCTATTTGATTGCTTTCTAGAGCGCCCACGTTGCCCCAGTCAGGCAATCCTTGGAAGTTCAGCGCGAAAACAACCGCTGCCGTCTCGTCGTAAAAGCCAAGGTAATTACCTGTTAAGGTTGAACTAGAAAAATTAACAACAGCCCACTCGTTTTCCTTGATGTTGGAAGGATTACTCCAAGGATTCTGCCAATTCAGAATACCGGGGACATATGCTTCTTCGAATGAGAATTGGAGATCAAAGAAAGTGCTTAAGTATAAAGAAACATCGGTAATATCACTTTCGGTTGGAGACAGGGACCAAGCAACGGTTATTGGGTATTTGTCGTTCTGAACGAGAATTGTCTGAGTAATGTTTACTTCGTCGTTGAAGTAGCTGAAGGTCAGTTTCTTGGGGGAACTTTGGTCCTCGAAGATTGATTCTCTGGTAAAATTGGATAAGTATATTTCTTTGTCAAT
This sequence comes from uncultured Candidatus Bathyarchaeia archaeon, assembly GCA_964347245.1. Classification (GTDB taxonomy): domain Archaea; phylum Thermoproteota; class Bathyarchaeia; order Bathyarchaeales; family Bathycorpusculaceae; genus SG8-32-3. Next base: position 970 of record CAYFXZ010000033.1, read on the forward strand.
GCCATTTGCCCGATACAAGATTTTGTTTCCATCTGCCGCGGAATATAAGACCCTGCGCCAAACATCGTTCATTGATACGTAGTTTTCGTCGGCAATATCGCCTTTCGTCATATCGTAGGCTCTGAGTAGAGTTAGCGGATGTTCAATTTCATAAGCTAATTCCAAGACAGCCGCGGCAATCGCGTTTCTTTCAATGATGGGATCAGTTTCCGCGATTATAGTCTTACCTGAAAACAATCTGAACCAGAAACCAGGAACTTTGGTTACAATCACTGTTGTGTTATCAGCAAAGTTGTTTCTAAGCCAAGTACCTGCGTCATATGCTTTTATGTCGGATGTTGAATAGTACAAGCTTCCCTCCATAATTTTCCCATAGACAGTTCCAAAGCGAACTACAAGCAACAAAAAAGCTAAGGCAACAAGAGAAACAGTGACTAATCGCAATCTAAATTTCTTCCAACTCCCTTTATGTTTAAAGTAGAAGGTTGATAATTGATCAGCGGCGAAGCCTATTGAAACAGCAGCGAGAACAGCTATTGGAGGCATCAAGTAGTAAATGAACCATTGAAAAGGCAGATACAATCCAAATAAATAGGATTCGGCCAAAACGAGTGGGACAAGGAAACTCATGAATAGTATTAGGAAAAAGAGAGGTTGCTTTTTCGCTCTCAATTTTTGGAAAGCAATGAAAATTCCAGCGATGGAAATTACGAATACGAAGCCGAAGTTTACCATGAAAGCGTTGAGAGTAGTGCCTGGAATCTGATATAGAGTCGTTTTTTGCATGAAGAAAACATGCTCTATAAGAACTCCGAGGTAAGGAAACATCGCCTGGGAATAGTATAGAAAAAAGGCTATTCCACCCCCCAGAATCACGGCAATCAACGCCTTGAAATATTTGCCTCGGGACTTTATGAACATAAATAGGATAATCGGTGGAAGGATTAACACGGTTAGAAATACAGTCAACTGATGAGACAAAACCAATGAAAAAGCCACGAAAAAAGCAATTATAATATGCTCGAAGTTCTTCAGTGCAAAGGGCAAATACACAAGAAGCAAAAGCAAGAATGCCAACCCGAGGATTGTAGTGTAGCCTCCCCACAAGTTAAGCTCGTACATCGGAACACAAAAAAGCAACAAAACAGCTGCTATAAAACCGATTTTCTTGCTAAAAAACTTGGATGCGACTAAGTAAACCGAAAAGAACAGTAACCAATCAACAAGCACCGCTAAGGCCTTCTCGAGAAAGATTAATTGCGAAATACTGGTTGCACCTGTGAAAGAGATGAATATGGCAAGCAGAATCTGGAAAAGGGGAGGAGTCCAACCTAAGTTTTCCAAAGGTATTCGTCCAGTCTCTAGAAAAATATGAGCTTTTTCCATGTGTACAGCAGGGTCGTTTCCCATAACCAAACCGTTCATAGATGTTATTGAATAGAAAAGCACCAAGATTACAGCTGAAAAAACCACTGCAAACGTAGTCTCGAAGATTTTCTTCTGCTCAGAAGTAAGTGCGAAACCAGTTATATCTTTCTCCACCTAGGTGACGTCTTTTTTCACCGTGAATATGGCTACTTCATCATTAATAAACACCAAACTAAATGCAGGGTCTTTCACAAATTTCGGTAATATTTCAGAATCACGGCATGCAATATACGAAATATTCCAGTCGTTCAAAGCTTTCTGATAGTCAAATATATCGATGGGTAAATCAGATTTTGGTTCTCTATAGGAACTGTTTAGGTATGAATTGAGATTAAGAGTAAAAATTTCTATGAAATTTTCTCTTATGGTTTCGGGGTCTTTATAGTACTTTTCATCATCTGTAACTGAATAAGCGGTTACTGAAATTCGAATTTCGCTTTTAGATTTGCCATGCAAGTTGTATAGCAATTCTAGGATGCACGGATTCTCTTTTTTAATTTCTTGCACTTCTGGTAGTTCCTTGTCAAGAATTAATTGAGCTAAAGCTTTCACGCCTTCATCCAATAAACCAACCGTTCTATTCTGCAATTCTATTACTCTACCTTTGCTTTCTATAAAGAATTGAAGCCAATCCAAAGAAATACCCTCAACTTTGCTCTCCACCGTTATAGATATGTCAACATAAGGTACTCCTTTGTAAACTGTTGTTAACTGAGTATAATTAAAGAAGTCGTTGCCTTTCCTGACAAGGATATTAGCATGTTCTAAATTGTTTTCTTTTTGCATTTCTATTACAGAAAGCTCATCTATGTGTAGAAAATGCAGGCTATCGCCTACTCGGTATTGAATTCTGGTTTTACTATTGTTAAAGTTCAGAAAAGAATAAGGGAAATATGTCCAGTTTAGCTTAGCTAGAATCACTGGGTTGTGCCTGCCAATGTATCCGCCATCCTCTCGAACCTGAATTTTTCCGTTATCTATTATGTAGTTTGTGTCAAGTAAACTCTTAGCAACCTTTGCAGGTTCAAATTCTCGGGCAAGCACCAAATACTGAGGGTCAACAGCGCTTAAGGTTGGACGCTGTGCAAAACCTGAAAACCACCATCCATAGTAGGCGTCTGAAATAAAAATCGAGTCAGCCGGCGTTTTATGACGAGCCCATTGCATTGCCTCATATCCAGAGTCGTTCATGGTTTGGTAAAAACTCTGAATTTCTTCGCCTCGAAATGGAGTCAGAAAGATTGGCACCACTAAGAACGAGAAAAACAAGAAGCCTATGACAAAGCTTAGGTAAATGCGTTTGCGAGATAGACGTGCTATTATTCTAGAACTTTTTTTGCTGGTTATCTTCTTGGTTTGAGATGTCTTCTTTGTTAGAGACAGGTACGTGTCGGTTATGCGTGCGAAGAATCCTGCGCCATGGTCAATTCCAAGCGCGATTAGTAGGATAAGGGGCAAAATTATGAAATATAGAAATCGATTATAATCTGTATAAATCCCTACTAAAAACGCTTGGGTAAACATCATTGGAACTAAAATCCATAATGCGAGAAGCAAAGCTGGAACAGTTAAAAACTTTTCTCGGTACTTTTTTGAGAATAAAAAGAAGAAGATTATACAAGTAAAAAGAGGTATAACCCATTCCAGAGGCAACACTCTCGTTGAAAGAAGTGCCTGTCGAATATCTGACAAACCGCTCGAGTTTTCCCCCAAATATGCAGGCACGGCTTCTGCTAAAAATGGAGAAACTAAAATTGCTCCGAGAAGAATTGGCGCAAGCCAAGTTAGAAGATTTTTTTTTGATATGCCGATTTTTTTGGAAAAAAATGTCGATATGATTACAGTGGAAAACGTTATGCATACAAACATAACTGCGCTAAGTGAATGAGTTAAGAAAAGGGCTCCAGACAAAAGTGTTGTCGCAATAAGAAAAGGAACCGGAGAAAATCTTTCCCTTTCTAAATAAAGATAAAAAACCATGGGAATCAGCAGTAAAGTTATTGCGTTGGGGAAGCCCCCCCACAGCAACATCTCTACATCAAACCGTGAAATTGCCACTAAGAAAGCAGCTATAAAGCCAGTTGATTCTCCCCAAACGCGTCGGCCTATCAAGAACGCACATAAAACAATAAAGGAAGAAAAAAACGCGGCAACCAGAGAGTGAACCAGATAATCAGGTATTCCAGTCATCACGATTATATGCGAAACGAATATGTGGTATCCTGGAAAAGTTAGAGAAAGCCCGCCACCCATTTGGTAATTGTTCCAAAGGAAATTTGTGTTGCCCGATAAAGTTATTGAATTGACTACGCTCATGTGTAAACCGATGTCTGCTCCCGGAGGATAAGTTTCCCAGTGCAACAGCATCGTGCGGTATGCGAATGCAAAAGCTAAAACAAAGAATAAGATGAGGTACTTGTTTGGTGTTTTGAACATTTTTGTTTTCCCGAGCACCGTTTTTGGTTTATTTGATGAATAGTGAAGTAGCGGAGTTAAAGTTTAAATATAGAATTCGAATATAAAAATCGAGGGTATAAAAAACAAAAAGGGAAGTAATGTTAAATGTCATGGCTTAAATCTATGATGGAGAAAGAACCTCCGGAACCAGAGAACCCAATTGGCACAGTTGTCATAGGCAACGTCTTACCCGACATGCACGACACCGCTAAGGAAGCAGTTAGGAAAGCACTTAAAAGAGCCGGATTCAAAACGGTTGACGCAGGCAAAAGCGTTGCCCCACAAGTTTTCGTTGATAAAGTAAAAGAATCCAATGCGAACATACTAGCGCTTTCAGTTAACACCGTACCTGCAAAGAACAACATTGCCAAACTAGATGAAGCACTGAAATCAGCCGGATTAAAAGAAAACCTGATAATCATAATGGGCGGAGCTGCAGTTAAAAAAGAAGACGCGGAAGCAATTGGAGCAATTTTCGGCAAGAATAAGGAAGAAGGCGTTGAAATCGCAAAGAAAGCAGTAGCTGGAAAATAGTAAACTCGCAACTCAGATGAGGCAACATGCACAAATTCAATACGCCACAAAAAGTCTATGAAGTAGGAAAAGTGAAAATAGGTGGTCAGCCTGGAGAGCTACCCACTGTTCTTATAGGTTCAATTTTTTGGTTAGGTCAAAAAATGGTTGAAGATGCAAACCAAGGAATATTTGACGCTGAACAAGCTGAAAACCTAATTAACAAAGTTGAGACTTTGAGCGATTTAACTGGTGTTCCTTTTGCTTACGACATAGTTGGAACTACAGAAACAGCTTTCGAAAAATACATTGATTTCGTTGCCAAACACAGCGAAGCGCCATTAATGCTGGATGCAATGAGTCCAAGAACGCGCATGAAGGCAGCAGAACTGGCTAAGAACATGGGACTTCAAGACAGATGCTTATACAACTCGATCTACAAGGGCGTCAGAGACCCTGAACTGGAAAAACTAAAGGAAAGCGGAATCAAAATGTCCATAGTTCTAGCTGACAACCCAAAAGACGATAGCTTGGAAGGAAAGATGCAAGTTTTAGACGAAGCTTTAGTGCTAGCCGAAAAAGGTGGAATCACAAAACCACTAATTGACACAGCCATTTCAGCATTCGAACCAACCATGGGCGCAGCAGTAAGAGCAATACCATTAGCTAAAGAAAAATACGGTCATCCGACGGGATTGGGAACTGGAAACGTAGTTACCACCATGGGATGGGTTAAAGCTCACTTCGAAAAACCGTTCAGGAAAGGAACTAGAACCGCAACCAATGCTATAATGCAGACAATGGGCGCTAACTGGCTAATGTTCGGACCAGTAGAACAGTCAGATTATGTCTTCCCCGCAATAGCAATAGTAGACGCTTACATCGCATCTGCAATGGGTGACTTAGGTATGAGACCGCTACACGAGCAGCATCCAATTTACAAGATTTTCCTTTAAAATCCATCTTTTTGTTTTTATATGAATTTCGTTGAATTAACCCGAAGGATAAAAAGGTGAAACACACCAGTTGGTTTGGAATAATCGTTTGCTACACGGTTTTGACATTACTTTTTGTATATCTTATCCCTAACGATTCGCCGTTTTCCGTTTTCACAAGCCTTTTTGGATTCGTTTTCGTTGCAGTCTTACCTGGGTATTGTCTTGTAAACCTCTTATTCAAAGATGGAAAACTTGACTTGGTTGAAAAAGCGGTTTTGTCAGTAGCGCTGAGCTTTGCCATTGCTGGAATGTCAGGGCTGTTTTTAGGATTATCACCGATAGGTATGACAACAGTTTCACTCACCATCTCACTTAGCGTCGAAGTTGTAGTTTTAGCTTTCTTCGCATTTATAAGGAAAACGAAACTTGCTCGAAACCAAAATCGAGAATAGCCACAAAAAAAGTTTTTATTAATAATTTTTATACGTACAGCCTATTCCAATAACTCCAGAAGCAAAATACCAAGATTTCATACGGGAAATCTAAAGTCTCAAAAATAGTATTGAAGCAAAAGGGAAAAGTTGAATTTAAAATAGCGATCTCCATTTGTTAACTAAGTCGAGAACTTCGTCGCCACCGTAGCCATCCAGTTCTGTCAATACGTCGGTACTTTCTATTGCGGCTTTCTGGAAGTCTCTTAATCTCTGGGCATTTTCAGCCAAGAATATTATTCCGTCGACGCCTGTTCGGGCTATGCGAACTGCAACTGTTAGCAGCTGGTCAGTGGGTGGAACCTGTTTGGGGTCATCATTTGGTCCGCGTATGTAAAGGTTGGTGAAAACTGGTTTCTTCAGTTTGCTTTTAAATGCTCTGGCCAGCATCTCCCAGTACCATGGAGAAGGATATGCCTTTGAAAACATTGGAACAACGAAAACATCAGCGTATTCTGCTAGAGCGTCAAAATCGTAGCCGAACCTTTCTCTGCCAAGTACTGGGTCAGGCAGCAAGTTTACGTATAAAGGCTTTCCTCCAATGCGGTCTTTCACTTGTTTCAAGAAGTCTGTTACTATCTGGGCTCTCCAGTCGTACCAATTTAGTCCGCTTTTGCGCCAAAGCTCAACGCAACGAGGACAGACACAGAAGCCATGGTCGGCAAAGTGCTGGCTACTTATGCTTATTCCCGGAGTTTGATGAGCGCAGTCTTCGATTAATTTGAGATTGTATTCTATAACTTCAGGGTTTGTCATGCACAAGACGTCCCATCGAAGGTTGAATTTTTTGTTTCCAGGATTGATTCCGTTAACTTTCGGAGCGGTTAACCTACGGAACGCTGGACCTTCCTTTGAAACTGATATCCACTCTGGATGTTTCTGTGCCATTGAGTTGTCTCCGAAAACAGCTATATTAGTGTACATTTTGGGGTTAGGGGTTCCAATCGTACCAGACTCAGGTTTGATGCGGTAGAAGTTTATGTCAACACCTTCAGCTGGTTCGGGGTGATATAGAAAGGTAGCAAATTTCAATTTTTTCACCATTGCAGTATGACTTTTGTACACGGAATAATTTGCAGGTTATTTAAGGTTTCCATTTTTCCCATCAGAAAGAGCGGGGTTCGTCTTGTTTATAGCGAGTACTTATTTGCTTTCATTATGGCCTCTTTCACGGCTTTCCTTGTGCAGTAACCAATTAGTTGGCCGAGCTTTGAGGCTGGACCTCCATAAATTATTGGTGCACCTCGGCTTGTCGCAGCGACGATGATTGCATCTGTTATCGTTCCGGTAGCCACATCTCCAGAATACCGGCTTCTGATGTCCAGTTCCCACAACGCCGCTGTTTTTGCTTCTGTTGCGGTGAGAACGGTGCTGACTAGGCAACTTTCAGTTGGGTTTCCATCTATCACTACCATTATGTTTATTGTTCCCAGCATTTCTTCAACCGTTATGGTTTCACCTGCAGTTTCGGCGTGAGAACAAGTATTACCTTCAGTGTCTACCGCGGTAGCAATAACGGCTATTGTGAGGTCGCCGTCTTTCTTTGAAGCTAGAGCGAACTTGTCGATTGCTGCAGCTGTGATCATGCCAACAAAATTGTCTGAGATGCCGAATTTTTTTGCAGAATCGACGATAAATTTTTGAGGATTTGCGTGCAGTTGCTGGTCGCTAAGATCGTCCGGGGCTTGAACGTTGAGTATGGCTTCTGCTTTTTTGAAGCCCCCATTGTAAATAGCAGAGCTGACGGTGCTAAATTCTGTTTCTGATATTACCGCTAGCACGTTGCCTTTTAGAACGAGCTTGCCAAAGTCTCCTGAGAGGGAAATTTGCTTCGTAAATTCATCCACCTATTACGTGTTTTCGTTAGTTTTGTCTTGATTAATAATGATCGCGCTTGCAGGGCACAGGTTTGCGCAGACCTCACATCGGCTACATGAAAATGCGTCAGCGATTTGGGGTTTTCCGTTTGTATTTGCTTCTAATATTCCGAGTGGGCAAACACCGACGCAGATAAGTGCGGAACAGGGAGGACATTTGTCGTAATCAATTAGAATAATCGAGTTGTGATTATCCATGGCAAGTCAACAATTAAATAAGTCGCTTGAATATATCTGTTGCGCGCTGAGTTGTTAGACATGAAAATGGGATTGGTAACATATGCTCCAGTGAAAGTTGCAGGCTTCGACTTGCATGTGTACTATTCAAAACGAGCAGATGGTTCAGTTTTTCCAGCGGCGCTAGAAATGCAGAACGACGTTACTTGTTTCTGCGACGCGAAAGCCATCAGGGAAGATCCAAGTTTAGTTGCGGTTTCTAAGAACGGTTTGGCATTAAGGAAGAACAGGAAGATAAATGTGCCTTTCGACTTTGTTTGTCCAACCAATCCAGAGTACAAGGCTAAAGTTTTGGGTTACCTTGAAAAACTAGGAGAACAAAAAATTGAAGGAGTAACTTTAAACCTTTACCATTTTCCAGAGGAAGAGTTCTGTGTTTGCCCCAGGTGCGTTGAACTATGGCGACGGAGCGGACTAGACTGGACAGAGTGGCGAGCAAAAGAAGTAACAGGCTTCCTTAAACAAGCGAAGAGCATTGTTAAAGGCGCTTTTGCGGTAGAGATGTTTCCTGATCCAGTGCTTGCTAGAGAACGGTTCGGCATAGACTTCGAAAGCATATCCAAGTTGGTAGATTACTTCCATATTCCACTATCCTCGAGAGATTACTTGACGAATTACTGGGTAGACCTGATAACAAGAGACTTCCTTAAGATTTTGAAGAAGCCTGTGATTGTAGAACTCAGTGCTGAAATGCCGACTAACGAGAAGCTGAATGCATTATTGAAGACTGTGGCTTACTTGAGCAGACATAAACTCATGGGAGTGCTGTTGCTGGTGCATGACCCAGAGAACGCGAAGCAAGTTTGCAGTTACGCAGTAAACAAATTCGGTTTCCGCGAGTGGCTCGAAAAATACGAATTCACTGAGATGATTAAGATAGTTAATGAATGGGCTACGCTATATTGACATCTTGCGATTTTTACTCATATTCTTCTTTGTATATAGAAACCGGACTTACTCAAGCAAATTTTTTTTCAGAGTTTTTCGGTATTGCCTTAGCTTCTTAATGTTGAATTCTATGGTCATTATTGAGTCTTTGACGATGTCTGTAGCTTCTTGTTCTGTGCCCCATGGAGTGATGAAGGCACTTCTTCCACCCTTGGTGTTTGAACTGACGTTGCCTACTTTTACCACGTAGATTCCATTTTCCGTGGCGAGCTTCTCGGTGAGCGGATGCCCCTTGACATGCGGGTGGGTGCCCATGGCGGCCACAGGAAGAAACACAAGTTCCGCGCCTAAGTCAACAACCGCTTTTATTGAGGGCGGATCAAATATGTCAGCGCAGACGAGCATACCAACTTTGCAGTATTCCGTAGTAAAGACGGCTGGCTTGTCACCTCGGCTCACTCCCGCCCTCAACTCAGCGTCAATCGGGTTTCTTTTCCAGTATTTACCAATGAGCACGCCATTTCGCCATAATGTACTCGTATTGTAGAATTTACCGCTGTTTTCTTCGAGTACGGTGCCGCCTACAAGGTAGATTTCTTGAAGTTCCTCGCTAATATCGGAGAGGAAGCGGGTTGTTTCGCTGTATGTTTCCTTGCTGATTGATGCTGCAGAGTTGAATTGTTCCATGTTATTTGGAACCGAAAAGTATTCTGGAAGCGCGATAAACACGGGTTTTTCTTTGGCAGCTTTACGAATTGCGGTGGCAGCTGCTTTTAGGCTGCCTTTTAGGGAGCTGCGGACTTTCATATGAATAAGACTTACCTTCAAACCCTTCACCTTTTGGTGCGCGTTTTGGTATTTACTGTGATGTTATTCAGTAAAAACGGAACGTGAAAACTTTTAAACTTAACTGCTTGACACGAATTCTCCGAAATGTGACTCTCCGCTACTTTTGTTCAGTATTTATGCTATTTCTCACACATATGTTTACATTTTAGGGGCTTTTGTATGCATACGGATAGGTTTAAATACTGCGAGAAGGCAAACAATGTTAATCGCGAGGTAAAAACGTGACACTAAATCCACAAGAATATGGGAAGCTTTTGCCTGAAGTTCGAACCCTAATGAATAAGGTTGTAGAAAAAAACATGGGTGACTCTATGCTGTTTTCAGCTGGAACTGATACACAAATCATAGCCTTCGAAGCAGTGAAGTACAAGCCAAACCTTCCATGTTTAACGATGCATTTCAAGCATGGAAACCCAAAGGACACTGAGTACGTAAAGAAAATGGTTGCTTTCCTGAAGCTTAACCATGAAACCCACATTTTCGGTAGAGAAGAAGTTCTCAGCAATGCCCCAAAAGTTGTAAAAGCCTTGAAAAAATTTGACCCTATGGAAATAAGGAACAGCATGCCAGTTTATATTGGCCTGAAGATCCTGAAGGAAAAAGGCTTAAGGAGTGTTTTCACAGGCGATGGGTTGGATGAGCTTTTCGGATATCCATGGCAGTTCCACCTGTCGGAAGCCGAGTTCGCCCAAAAACAAAAGGAGATGTGGGATGAAATGGGCTTCTCCTCAATACCCATGGCAGCGTCTCTAGGAATGACAATTAAAGCACCCTACTTAGACAAGGAATTCATGGACTGGGCTAAAAAACTGCCAATCAAATTCAAGATTAACATGCGCGAAGGCGTAAAATACAGCAAATGGATAATGAGAAAAGCCTATGAAGACATAATCCCGAAAGACGTCATTTGGAGACCTAAAGCACCCCTCGAAGCGGGAACAGGGACCGAAGTGCTACGAACCTACTTCAACGACATGATTTCAGACAGCCTGTTCGAAGAGAGAAAGGGCAAGATTCTCGAAGAAGACGACGTAAAAATACAGGATAAGGAGCAACTGCTTTACTACGAGCACTTCAGAAAACTCTTCGGAAAACCCAAAGAAGTTTACCCTGACAATGGCGGAATTCAATGCCCCTATTGCAAAAGTTACATTAAAACTAAAATCCAGTTTTGCAAAATCTGTGGAGCCTACCCTATCTAAAAACCATCCTCTCATTTTCCACCTTCAAATCACCGATAGCACAAGCAAACCATTTTCTTTTAGTAAGACTTAATTCCATATTCAGTGGACAATTCCTTTAGGAGCTGCGTGCATTTGGCTAGGTTAGCTGAACTTAAGTTTGCAATGGGAACCTCAATATTCATAGCATCCTTCATATTCGGCGTTTTCCTGCTGGCGATACTGTACCTTTTCCAGTTCGACCTCCTTTCAGGCTTGATAATCGGCTTGGCAGGTACAGGCTTATTCATCTTGTTCCAGTACATGATAGGGCCAGCGATAATCACCGCCACCACTAGGCTACATTATATTAAATCAGGCGAAAACCCATGGGTTGAAAACACAGTTAAGGAGTTCACAGTCAAAAGCGAGATGCACATGCCGAGGCTTGCAATAGTTCCTAACAAGACACCCAACGCGTTTGTTTTCGGTAGAACCGCCAACAGTGCCACCCTGGCTTTGCACGAGGGGCTTTTAACCAACTTGAACAAGGATGAAGTTAAGAGCGTAATCGGGCACGAGCTGGGGCACATAAAACATAAAGATTACATAGTTATGACCGTGCTGTCCGCGTTGCCTTTAGTCGCATATATTGTAGCACAAGGAATGTTCAGGACAGCCATGTGGAGTTCATACTCCAACCGTCGAAGAAGAAGCGACAGGGGAAACACGGCTTTGGTGTTTATAGCCGTGGGCGTAATATCGTTCATAGTTTACATAATATCCTTCCTAAGCGTGATGAGACTCAGCCGACTCCGAGAGCACTATGCAGACGCGTACTCCGCGTACGTAACAGGTTCCCCGAGGAGCCTGCAAAGTGCACTAGCGAAAATTACTTATGGATTATCCATCGCGCCGCCAGCGTCATCAGAAGCCCGAGCATTTTATATTGGAGACCCCACGATGGCGAAAAAGGAAATCAGCATGGTAATGAAGAACAAACAGGAATACGACTTGGACAAAGACGGTGTTTTGGATGAGCGTGAACTAAATCAAGCCATGGAGAAAGAGGCAAAATCCACTTGGAACCAGTTGACAAGTCTTTTTGCGACTCACCCCCCAACGTTCAAGCGGATACTACTGTTGCGGGAAATAGAAGAGGAGATGGAGACTGGAAGGTACACCTCAGATCGAATCTACGCCCACGTTTAACTCGATAATTTTGCCTTAAAACAGAGCGAAGACTAATATTTCTCGATTTGTGCTTTATTTTCTTTAGTGAACAAACAATGCGGTATTGTCCGGAATGCGGTGGAGACATGCAATACGCGATAGCCACTAAGCACTATATCTGCAAAAGCTGCGGCTTGTCTGTGACGCAACAGGAACTGTGGGAGCTGCGAGAGAAGCTGAGGCCTAACTTTCAGTCAGCTGAGGAAGAACGACAGAAACAGCGAAAAGAATACTTGAAATGGTGGCTTAGCAAGAAAAAATAGCCGCAAAATCTAATTCTTGTCTGCGGTTGGTTAGTAAACAGTATAAAGAGTAAAGCATTAATTGTTCTTACAGCTAAGCTGGCCTTAAAGTGACGGTTATGGCCCAAAATATGGAGATAATCTGCATAGGTAATGAACTGCTAATTGGGAAAACGTTGAACACTAACGCTATGTGGATAGCCAAGCAAGCCACAGTTCTGGGCTTAATCGTTAAACGCATTATAGTGCTAGCTGACGACGTGAACGAAATAGCCAACGCCATTCGTGAAGCACTCATGCGTAAACCACAGTTTATAGTAACCACTGGAGGATTGGGTCCGACTTTTGACGATAAAACGTTAAAAGGTATATCAGAAGCTCTTAACCGCAAGCTCAAGGTCAACATAGAAGCACTGAAAATGGTGAGAGAAAAATACGAGGCGTATGCAAGAGAAAAAGGATCAGCCCAAGTTGACCTTACTGGAGCGAGAGTAAAAATGGCGAAATTACCTGAAAAAGCTGAGGCGGTTCCTAACCCTATTGGAACTGCGCCTGGTGTTCTGGTGGACTTGGAACAGACAACTTTGATTGCTTTGCCGGGGGTTCCTTCTGAAATGAAAGCAATTTTCAAAGAAACGGTGGTTCCACTACTTATGCAAACCTCGGGCAGAATTGGTTTTTATGAAGAGAGCGTTCACGTTGAAAGTGTTATGGAGTCGAGTTTGGCGCCTCTCATAGATAAGGTGATGTTGGACAATTTGGGTGTTTACGTTAAGTCGCATCCGAAAGGAAAGGAAAGTATGCCTCATATTGAAGTTCACTTGTCTATCTTAACGGATGAAAGTGAAGTTGCGGAAGTTAAACTGAAAAAGGCGCTGATGCAGCTTGCAGCCTTAGTTAGGGAAGTTGGCGGTAAGATTATTTTCGAGTGATTTGCGTTAGGTATTTTCTGTAGTAATCTATTGTACGTAAAACCTAATAAGGTGTCGCAAATATTAATATTCGATACAGCATGAAGTCCAGGTTGACAAAACCCGCAATACTACTCACCATAACATTAATTCTATTCTCCACAATCACAATCAGCAAAGCCCAAGACTACACAATCGCCTATCAACTCCTAAATAATCCAGAAGGAAATGTAAGCTACCAGCTTAACGTTGTAATCCCTGAAAACCTCCACGAATACTATGAGGCAAAAACTCATAGAACAACCTCAACGAGCCAATTTTCACTCTTCGTGACGCCATACGCTCTAAAACCCATAGCCGATAGACTCTGGGAAATCTATGACAACCCAGAAGACTTCGCCAACGGAGCTTTAATGATTGCACATCAAATAACCTACGAGGAAACCTCACCAAGCAAATATCCAGTTGAAACAATGGTAAACGGACAGGGCGATTGCGACCTTTTCTCCTTCATCACCGCCTCAATATTAAACGCCGGGGGATTGGATGTGGTGCTTCTATATTACGAAGAGCAAAGTCACATGAATATCGGAGTAAACCTTTCCACCGCCCCAGAAGACTCTAGGGACAGCGTTTATTACGTAACACATGACAACATACGATATTACGTTGCAGAGAGTACAGGCGGAAACTGGAGAGAAGGCTGGCGAGTCGGTGAGTGCCCATCAGACTTGAAAGAAGTCTCAGCTGAAGTAGTAACTCTTGAAAATGCTGAGCAAATTGCACCCGGACAGGTCTCTGCGAGTTTCACATCGATGGATCCAAGCGTCCTGTCGCTTGAGGTTTCACCAATTATCTCGATCCATAGCAGTGCAATAATATTATCCGGCAAACTTGCCCCAGAAACGCAGAATGAAAACATAACGCTTTACGCAAAAATTAATGGCTCAACATGGACAGTAATAGGCACAGCGACAACTCAACAAGATGGAAGTTACAATTATGTTTGGACACCTGAGATTGCGGGCTCACACGCCATCCGCGCTGGCTGGTCGGGGAACGAAGTATACACTGGCGCGATGAGCATCGCCAAGAACGCCCTAGTGCTACCCCTATTGCTGACTGCACTAATAGGCGTCGCTGTCGTAGCAACAATCATAGGCGTAATAGCAATTCTCGTAGCAAAACACGGACAGCAACAATACCTAGAATCGAGTGACCCGCAACCCTAGTAAATCTTGCTGCGCATTTTTTACAGTGCTTTAATTTTTTCTATTACTATGTGTCACTTGCTAAAACTGCCTTCTTTTCTGAAACCAGCGAACCCAGCGAAGGCAAGGCTTAAGGTTGCTACGATAGTTACTGGACTAACTTAAGCAAAAACTACAGTGAGTAGTGTGTTAAACGTCGCAATCGCTGTCAAGGATAAAGAAATAACAATTACTTAAGAGCAAGTTTTCCTCTCATCAAAGCTAGTATGCTTTCAATCTTTGGTGTGAAGGTAACATTTGGAATCTGATAGAGGTGATTTGATTACAAACTCTAGAACAGATTGTTTAGAGAATTGAACGCCCCCTGAGAATCAGCGAATCGGCACAAACAGAAAAGTTATTACATCAAAATTAATACAAACCGCACAGTAAAGGAGAAACAAAAATGCCTCTAGCTTTCATAATAGGAACCGCAGGTTCGGGTAAGTCCTTATTCACAGCAGCCTTTAGTGAATGGCTGAAAATGTCAAAACAAGATGTAGCCGTAGTAAATCTGGATCCCGGAGCGTTAAAGTTGCCTTATTCGCCTGATGTTGATGTCAGAAACTACGTGGACGTGGGCAATTTAATGGAAAAATACGGGTTAGGACCAAACGGAGCGCTGATCTTGGCTGCTGATCTAATAGCTGACGAAATCAACAACCTTACGGGAGACATTGAAGCCGCCAACGCAGATCTCGTTTTAGTAGATACCCCAGGGCAGATGGAGCTGTTCGCGTTTAGAGCTAGCGGTCCTTACATAGTGAACGAGCTTACAAAAGAAGCTAAAGCTATAGTGTATATGTTCGACGCAGTTTTTTCCATCAACCCGCTTAACTACGTTTCCAACATGTTTCTCTCAGCCGCTGTTTATAACCGCTTCTTCCAATCGCAAATTAACCTACTTTCAAAATGCGATTTACTCCCAGAAACCCAAGTTAAAACAATAACTGACTGGGCGGCTAATCCAAGAGCCCTAGAAGATTCAATTGAGCAAAAACTTAAAGGAACAAAACGCCTTTTCGGCAGAAACATGATGCAAGCAATCAATCAACTTGGCATAAAATCGCTTCTGATTCCAGTTTCAGCCAAAACAAACCAAGGATTAACAAACTTCAACACAACGCTGGAGCGAGTCTTAACCGGAGGAAACAAATACACTTACTAAACAATATCATCCGCGAAGCATGTAACGGTTACTCATTGTCACCAATAAGCACCCAGCTTGCAGCAAAAGCGCCACGCTTCGCTTTCAGCTGACTATCAGCACCAGCGATTATTATTACATCGTTGTCTTCAGGCTTGAGTTTTTCAAGAATCAAATTAGCAGCTTCTGGATAATCCGTTTCTAGACTATTACTTATCGACCTTATCATCAGGTGACCATTCTTGAAAACTATTACAATAGCACGCCTCGCCCCACCCATTATAGCTGCGTCGCGCTGGTCGATTCCAGATCTGACCTTATTCCCCTTGTTCTTAACAAGAAAGGCGTAACTGTACTCCGAAGTTGTCAAAACTGTTTTCTCGATATTAACCCGTTTTGGAAAAACAGACTTGAAGTTTTTCCAGGTGGCTACACCCTTATCTGTGAGAATACAGCCCTCTTTTGAGGTTGTAATCAAGCCAGAATCTTTAAGGCGATTTATTATTGTGCGAATAGCGCCCGCTCCAACTTTCATTTTCTCAGCTAACTTTTGACGCCCGATTGGTTTTTCAGCTATAAGTTCCAACGCATAGAATATGTGAAACATGGAAAACGTAGTGGAAGGCCCTGGACCTTTTGGGCTAGCAAGCATTTCAATTAGTTTTTTGAAGCGTGAAGTCATAGCAGGTGCCCATATTCTATCTTAAGTGGCTGATTATTATAATTTATGACATGATAAAAAGATGACAAAATGCGCCGCGGTAGGTTTCACAGTTTTTCGCTCCATTTAGATTACCAACGAGAACACCAACTATCAAGTCTACTCAAAGGAAAGCGGGTTAAGATAGCTGCGAAACCACTTATATACCTGCCCAATTTTTTAGAAAACCTTTTAAGAAAAAGACTAATTTACTAAAATCTTCATTATAAAATTCACTTGGCGTTTACCATGAGAAAGACTGGAAAATATTTGTTCACTTCAGAATCTGTGGGAGAGGGCCATCCTGACAAAGTTGCAGACCAAGTATCAGACAGCGTTTTAGACGCTATATTATCTAAAGATCCTAAAGCGAGGGTTGACTGCGAAACATTAGTCATGCAGGGAAACATTATAGTCACTGGGCAAATCACCACCTCTTGCTATGTGTCAATACCAAAGATTGTTCGGAAAACATTGAAGGAAATCGGATTTGACAACGCCAAAGACGGATTGGATTGGGAAACCTGCGGCATTCTAGTCTCAATTGAGGAGCAGTCACCAGATATTGCACAGGGAGTAGACGAAACCGAAGACCATGAACAAGGTGCTGGAGATCAAGGGATGATGTTCGGCTACGCAACAAATGAGACTGAGGAGCTTATGCCTCTGCCTATAATGCTTTCGCACAAACTCGTTAAGAGACTGGCTGAATGCAGAAAAAATGGCACCTTACCCTATTTAAGACCTGACTGCAAGTCACAGGTCACTGTTGAATATCAAGATGGAAAACCAGTGAGGGTAACAACAGTCGTGATTGCAGCTCAGCACACCGCTGAAGTTGACAACGAAAAAATTCGTAAAGATATAATCAACCATGTAATTAAGAAAATCATATCCGCCGACAAGCTAAACGCAGAAACAAAGTACATAATTAATGGAACGGGAAGGTTCGTTATTGGGGGAACCTTAGCAGATTCAGGCTTAACGGGACGAAAAATAATCGTTGACACTTACGGAGGAGTTGGAAGCCATGGAGGCGGATGCTTTTCAGGAAAAGACCCATCAAAAGTTGACAAATCAGGCTGCTACATGGCAAGGTATATTGCCAAAAATATTGTTGCCGCAGGGTTAGCAGATGAGTGCGAAGTTCAATTATCATATGCCATAGGTGTTGCAAAGCCAATATCCGTATTCGTTAATACCTTCGGTACGGGAAAGCTATCCGACGATGAGATATTGAGATTAGTAAAAAAACACTTTGACATGAGACCCAAAGCAATTATAGAGAACCTACGTCTTCTCAGGCCAATATACAGGAAAACAGCTGTGTTTGGGCATTTTGGAAGGGATGACCCAGACTTCACGTGGGAAAGAACTGACAAAGCAGAAGAGCTGCGGAAAGCATTGAAATAATCAGCAAAGAAACGCTTTCAGTTACTTTTGCATTTACTAGGTTTATCGCAAGCTTTTTTTTGTTTTCAATGATTAATGCAAAAACGAGGCAGCGACAAAGACGAAATTGTTTGGGAGAAATATCTTTTCCATGGTTTTTACTTAAAAATGTACTAAAAGCTGATAAACCTAGTTTCTACTTTACTTCCCACCGTCTGAAGAAGGGAGTAAGAAATAGGCTGTGGTATCTTCGGTGCGAAAAACTTCGATAATAGAAAGGTCTTCTCCTACGTTTATTGGGGTCTTCGCGCACAAAACCACAGAGGTCACCAGTCTTACGGGTTCCTCACATACGACGGCAAACAATTTTATGTTTATAAAAACCTTGATTTGGTCCCGAAACTAAAGTCCAGCGCCCTACAAGAATGGTTCGGGCGGCTACCAGGCTCAACAGGTATAGGCAATGTTCGGTACACTACTTCGGGAAAATGCGATGATCCTTCGCTGCTTGAAGGTACCCAACCAATCACCGCATCGCTGAACGGTTTTGAACTTGCTCTATCATTCAACGGAAACCTAATTAACACAGGTCAACTTAAAAAGGAGACTGACCAGCATTTCTCCGACCTGCCATACACCTGCGATTCAGATTTAGTTTGCCGCAAATTACTAGTCGAGCTTGAAAACTGCAAAGATTTAGCGTCAGCAGTTGGCGAGTGCATGAGAAGCATCGATGGCGCGTTTTCCGTGACTGGAATAACGGGAGAAGGTGACTTTTTCGCTTTCAAAGACCAGCATGGGATCAAGCCACTTTGCTCAGGACACAGCCCAAAAGAGGAAACTTATGCATTTTCTTCAGAAACCGTAAGTTTAGAGATGAACGGTTTTGTAAGAGATTTCGAGTTGGAGCCAGGTGAACTGGTCACTGTCACTAAAGAAGGCTTTAAACGCCAACCAATAATTAAGAATTCGAGTAAAGCTTTTTGCGCTTTTGAGTATGCTTACTTTGCGAGGCCTGACTCGCGATTTGACAGTAAATATGTTTACGAAATTCGCGAGGAATTTGGAAGAAACATTGTACGCGAGTACCCTGAAATTGTAAGAGACGCGGATATAGTACTTTCAGTGCCTGAAACCGGTGATGACCCCGCCATGGGCGTTCACGAAGAGTCTGGACTCAAATGGGAACGAGCATCCCGAAGACATCGTTACGTTACCGAAAGAGCTTTCATACTACTTAATAGGGACCGCTACTCCACCATAGAAAGAAAAATAAACATTCTAGGACCAAAAGTTGATGGAAAACGCCTCATAGTCACTGAAGATAGCATAGTCCGTGGTGATACCACAAAGGTTATAATAGAAA
>CAYFXZ010000034.1:0-18127 GCA_964347245.1 uncultured Candidatus Bathyarchaeia archaeon
CCGATCTGAAAAACGGAACGCTTTCAGAGTTGGATTCTTCTCAAACAAATACCTCTTATGGTCTGTCTTGATTTCGGCAGCGATAACAGTGGCAATACCTTTCATACCTTTGCTTGGACCTGGAATGGGTACGGAGCCAATCTATAATCCTCTAGACTGGGGAATAATAATTGCGGCATCGCTTTCAGGTTTGTTTATATTGCCAGAGGTTTTTTATGGTAGAAAGATCTGGAAATGGCGATGATTTGAAGAAAAGCTTAATATGCCAAACTTTCAAAAGAGGCAACTCTAAGCTCAAGAGCGTGTAAGCATGACTGAAAAATTCGCAAATCCTGCCCCACTGGGATTACTGGGCTTCGGAATGACAACTGTTCTACTCAACCTGCACAACACTGGTTTATTCCCGCTTGACACTATGATATTGGCGATGGGCTTAGCTTACGGCGGATTGGCACAAGTTATCGTGGGAATAATGGAGTTCAGGAAAGGCAACACTTTTGGCACAGTAGCCTTCACTTCGTATGGGCTTTTCTGGTGGTCTCTTGTGCTTCTTCTTGTCTTGCCCAACAATGCAATATTCACAGGGCTAAGTGCTCCCACAGAGACGGCGATGGCTGCGTACTTCTTTATGTGGGGTTTGTTCACCTTTACCATGTTCTTTGGCACACTTAAGACGAACCGTGCCTTACAATTCGTGTTTATGAGCTTGGCAATCCTATTCTTCATGTTGACCATAAGAGAGTTGAGTGGCAACCCAACGCTATTTGGGACATTCACTTTCAACAATTTAACAGGAATCGAAGGCGTAATCTGCGGATTAAGCGCAGTCTACCTAGCATTCGCGGAAGTGCTGAACGAAGCACACAAGAAAACAGTCCTGCCAATTTTTCCCACCAGATAAGACTCACTCTTTTTTCTTTTCTTAAGCATGAGGCAGCGCTAATGCGTTATCTAATTTGAAGAGAATCCGCCCAAAGGCGTTGCTATCAAAACTTTAATTCCTTTGATGAGTTGATATAGACAAAAATTGCAGTAAAGGGATAATGTCGAGTAAACAATCTAAGCTGAATCGACAATGAAAAATTTTGGTTGGTGATTCAGCACACACAACATACCTCATTTCTCCGTTTATTATTGGATAAATGACTGAAAAACTTTATATCTTCTAGGTTAAACTCCTTCCCCCAAATCAATGGAATGAAAAAGAAATGTCTGAAACTAACTTGCCGTTTAATGAAAAATTCTATCCAAATAACAAAAAACCTTCCTCTGGAGAAAAACTAAGGCAAGAATGGGAAAAATCAATAAACAACCCGCAAGAGTTCTGGGCTGAAAAAGGAAAAGCCATAGACTGGTTTAAACCATACAGCACAGTGCTAGACGACTCAAACCCGCCCTTCTACAAATGGTTCCCCGATGGAATTCTCAACATATCACACAACGCACTAGACAGACACATAAAAACCCAACGTAAAAACAAAATCGCCTACATTTGGGAAGGAGAAATGAGCGAGGTCAAAACCTATACTTATTCTCAACTCTACACAGAAGTCAACAAACTCGCTAAAGCCTTCAAAAACGCAGGACTCAAAAAAGGAGACCGAGTAGCCGTTTACCTACCCGTAATCCCCGAACTCCCAATTACACTTCTTGCAACAGCTCGAATAGGCGGAATACATACAGTTGTCTTCTCAGGCTTCAGCTCTGAAGCATTAGCAGACAGAATAAATGATTGTGAAGCAAAAATCCTCGTCACAGCTGACGGATCATACAGACGTGGAAAAATAGTAAAAATAAAGGATAACGCCGACCGTGCATTGCAAATCACACCAACTGTGGAAAAGGTCATAGTAGTAAGAAGAACAGGTCAAGAAATCAAAATGAAAGAAGGACGAGACGTATGGTACACCGATGTACTCATGCAAGCAGGAGCATCCGCATATGTTTCACCCGAACCAATGCAATCAACAGACCCCCTATTTATACTATACACTTCTGGCACAACAGGAAAACCAAAAGGAGTCCAACACGCAACAGGGGGATACAACGTTTGGGCGTACTGGACTCTTAAATGGGCTTTCAACCCGAGCGAAGATGACATCTGGTGGTGCACTGCTGACATAGGTTGGATCACTGGACACACCTATAACGTTTATGCGCCGCTTTCACTCGGGATAACCTCGCTGCTTTTTGAGGGCACTCCTGATTACCCAGCGCAAGACCGTTGGTGGGACATGATTGAAAGGCATGGTGTAACAATACTCTATTCAACCCCGACAGCAGTCCGAATGTTCATGAAGTTCGGTGAAGAGTGGATCAACAAACATGATCTCAGCACTCTTAGGCTTCTGGGAACAGTGGGTGAACCTATAAACCCTGAGGCGTGGAAATGGTTCTACCGTGTAATCGGAAAAGAGAAACTTGCAATAGTCGATACTTGGTGGCAGACCGAAACAGGCGGTTTTATGATTTCACCCCTACCAGGAATAGAACTTGTTCCACTTAAACCAGGCTCAGCAACATATCCGCTTCCAAGCATTAAAGCTGAAGTCTACGACGACAAAGGACAACCTGCACCAGCAGGAAAAAAAGGCTTCCTAGTAATTAAATCACAATGGCCAGGAATGCTGCAGACTCTCTGGAAAGATCCTGAAAGGTTCAAGCAGACATACTTTGGAAGATGGCCCCACGTCTACTATACCGGAGACTACGCTATCCAAGACCATGAGGGTTATCTATGGCTACTGGGCAGAGCAGACGAAGTCCTTAAGGTAGCAGGGCACAGGATAGGTACCGTCGAGCTCGAAAGTGCCTTGGTTTCACATCCTGCAGTCTCAGAAGCAGCAGTTATGGGCAAAGAAGATCCAGTGAAAGGTGAAGTGCCGGTTGCCTTCATAGTATTGCGTAGCGGTTTTTCGCCTTCAGAAGAACTACGCACTGAACTCATAAAACATGTCAGAACCACAATAGGCCCAATAGCCACACTCGCAGCCATTGCTATTGTCAACAAATTGCCAAAGACACGCAGCGGTAAAATCATGCGTAGAATACTTAAAGCCATAATCATTGGCGGGCCAATAGGAGACACGTCAACTATAGAAGACGCAGCCTGTATAGAAGACATAAAAGCAGCATACGAAGACTTGCGAAAACAACTTTCGCAATAGCCTCTCTCTTCTCATTTTCTTGTCCTTTTATATCGTCAAACAAATACTTCAACAGCTTTTTCTGGGTTCATCTGAAAAATATAGACCCTAACTCATTGAAGCATGTTTATGACAAAGCTAAAAAAGGGAAAAAGCTTAGATTAGCATCAAAAACCTGAAGGTTTTAGAGGGAAAAATGAAGTGTTTGATGCAAAAAAGTTTGTTGAAAACTCTCTGATAGATATCCGAAAAACTGTTAATGACAAAAAGGTAATCTCAGCCTGTTCTGGCGGTGTTGATAGCACTGTTACAACAGCCTTGGTTTACAAGGCTGTTGGCGACAAGTTAGTTGCGGTTTTCATCGATGATGGGCTTCGGAGAGAAGGAGAACCTGAGTTTGTAATAAGAACGCTAAGGAGTATGAACGTAAGAACCAAATATATTGACGCAAAAGCGGAATTCTTTGCGATTTTCAAAGGGAAGACTGATGCTGAAGAGAAACGGAAGGCTTTCAGAGACAAATTCTACAAGACTTTGGGAAAAGCCGCCAAGGAAGAGCAAATTGAATTTATCGCCCAAGGAACAATTAAAGCTGATGTTATAGAAACAGTGAAGGGCATAAAATCCCAGCACAACGTTTTGGAGCAGATAGGTATAAACCCTGAGATTTACGGCTACAAGATACTTGAGCCGCTGAGGGAACTTTTCAAGCCAGATGTACGCAAGGTAGCTCGCGAATTGGGTCTAACAGAGGAAATCTCTAAAAGAATGCCTTTTCCAGGTCCAGCTTTATCGCTGAGAGTTCTTGGCGAGGTTACTCGCGAGAGAGTCGCAATTGTACGGAAAGCTACAGAAATCGTGGAAGAAGAAACCAGGAATCTATCCACTTTTCAGAACTTCGCAGTCCTTCATAATGATAAGGCCACTGGAATTAAAAATGGCGAAAGAGTCTACGGAAACATAATCACCGTCCGAATTGTGGACTCAACAGATGCGGTTACCGCTAAAGCTAGACAAGTTCCATATGAAGTGTTGCGGCGTATTTCTGAGAGGATTACAGGGGAAATACCTAGCGTTGTAAGATGCCTTTATGACATAACGGATAAGCCCCCTTCAACTATAGAATTCGAATAAGAAACCGTCTAAAATGATGTTTTAAAAATTAAAACCTAGAAACGAAACATAGATAGCGTATGTTTGAATTTTGGAGGTTAGAATCCGAACCTGCTTTTCTTATGCTTGACATTCTGATCGAACTCTTCTGCCAACTGCTCCAGAAGCTCTCGTTGCTTAGCGGTCAATCTTTCTGGCACCGTAATTCCAACGCGGACTAGTAGGTCGCCTTTGCCGTAACCTCTAAACCGCGGCATTCCTTTCCCTTTAAGCCTAATGGTTTCGCCTGCTTGTGTTCCTGGTTTAATCTTCACTGTGGTTGGGCCGTCTAGAGTGGGCACGGAGAGTTCTGTGCCTAGGGCTGCTTGTGGGTAACCGATCATCAGCACGTGCCAGAGGTCGTCTCCTTCTCGCATGAAGAATTTGTGTTGCGCTAAATGAACGAGAACGTAGAGGTCGCCGGGTTGGCCTCCGTTTGGCGCCATTTCGCCTTCGCCTCTGAGTCTAAGCTGGTAGCCCTCATCTATGCCTTCTGGTATTTTCACATGTATTCTTCTGCGCTTTTTCGTTAGTCCTGTGCCATGGCATTTTTTGCAGGGGGCTTCTATCAATTTACCGCTTCCTCTGCATTCAGAGCAAGGCGTTACTTGCACGTACGTTAGGAAACTGTTTTTTTTCATGTTCCTAATTTTACCCGTGCCATTGCATTTTGGACAAGTTTTAGGTGAAGTGCCGGGGCTTGCGCCTGAACCGTCGCAGACTTCACACTTTTCAGTTCGAGGGACTAGAATCACTTTTTCGGTTCCTTTTGCGGCTTCTTCTAATGTTATTTCAATTTCGTAGCCGAGGTCTTGGCCTCTGTTGATTCTTTCTCTAAAACCGCCTCCGCCGAAGCCTCCGCCGAAGAAAGTGCGGAAAAGGTCTCCAAAGCCGAAGCCTATGTCTCTGAATATTGATTCAAAATCTGCGCCGCGGAAAATATCTTCTGCAGTATAGCGTTGGTCAAATCCCACGTGACCTAGCGTATCATACTGTCTTCTTTTTTGGTTGTCTGATAGAACGGCGTATGCCTCGGAAATTTCCTTAAATTTGTCTTCTGCATCAGCAGCCTTGTTCCTATCAGGATGATACCGCATCGCCAATTTTCTATAGGCGTCTTTGACTTCTTCTTTTGACGCGTTTTTGGATACGCCTAGAACTTCGTAGTAATCTCGTTTTTCAGCCATTCACTTTACCGCTAAATTCGAAATGCAACTTCCTAATCAAAACTCTTTCGGCTGTCACTTCACTTCGTAATCTTCCGAATCCACAACTTTCTTATCGCCACTACCCTTTGAAGCTGAAGGTCCTTGGCTTGCTTGACCTGTTGGACCTGTTTTGCCAGCTTGCGCCTGTTTAGCTTGTTCAGCAGCTGCCTGCTGATAAATCACCGTTCCAACTTCCTGCAGAACTTTCTGTAGTTCCTCAGTTTTTGCTTTTATTTGTACCATGTCGTTGCTTGCTAAAGCGTCCTTCAAAGCAGAAACGGCAGCGTCTATCTTGCCCTTTTGCTCTTCCGTCAGCTTGTCCGCCAAGTCCTTTTTAGTTCGGTCTGCAGTGTAAATCAAACCGTCCGCGTTGTTCCTCAATTCGACTTCTTCTCGTTTTTTCTTGTCTTGCTCCGAGAACTGCTCGGCTTCTTTGACCATTCGTTCCTTCTCTTCTTGTGATAGTTTCGTGGACGCTGTGATCGTAATTTTAGCTTGTTTTCCTGTGCCTAGATCCTTTGCGGTTACATTCAAGATGCCGTTAGCGTCTATATCGAATGTAACCTCAATTTGCGGGACGCCTCTAGGCGCTGGCGGCAAGTCTACGAGGTTAAATGTGCCGAGAGAAACGTTATCGGTTGCCATTGCTCTCTCTCCTTGAAGCACGTGAATTGTCACGGCTGTTTGAAAGTCAGCTGCCGTCGTGAACACCTGAGTTCTCTTGGTGGGAATTGTCGTGTTCTTTTCGATGATCTTGGTGAATACGCCGCCCAGCGTTTCTACCCCTAGTGATAACGGCGTAACATCTAGCAGGAGCAGGTCTTTGACTTCGCCTGTGATGACTGCCCCTTGTATGGCTGCACCTATGGCGACGCATTCCATGGGGTCAACGCCGCGTTCTACAGTTTTGCTCAAAATCTTTTCAACGAAGTGCTGCACAAGTGGCATTCGCGTCATGCCGCCGATGAGGATTATCTTATCCACGTCGTTAGGTGTCAGCTTGGCGTCTTCAAGCGCTTTGAGTATGGTTTTCTGAGTTTTTTGGACGATTGGTTGAGCTAAACTTTCAAGTTTGGTTCTCGTAACTGAGAGATGCAAATGTTTGGGTCCCGAGGTGTCAGATGCTATGAATGGCAGGTCAACGTCTGTGCTCATCAGCGTTGTCAGTTCTATCTTTGCTTTTTCCGCTGATTCCTTCAGCCTTGCGGCGGCCATTTTGTCGTTGGTGAGGTCTATGCTTGTTTGCCTTTTGAACTCTTCTACCATATAATCCATTACTGCTTTGTCTATATCGGTTCCACCTATTTTGGTGTCACCGCTTGTGGAGAGCACTTGGAATACGCCTTTGCCAAAGTCCATTAGGGTAACGTCGTGGGTGCCACCTCCGAAGCTGAAAACCAGTATTTTCATTTCTTTCTCTAGCTTGTCTATACCGTAGGCGAGGCAGGCAGCAGTGGGCTCATTAACTATGCGCGTAACTTCTAAACCTGCGATTTCACCCGCGTCTTTCGTTGCTTGGCGCTGGTTGTCGTCAAAATGTGCTGGAACCGTTATGACTGCTTTCCGTATTGCACCGCCCAAGTAGGTTTCCGCGTCTTTTTTAATTTTCTGCAGAATGAACGCTGAAATCTGGTGTGGCGTGTATTCTTTTCCGTAAACTTTTGCTTTGTAGTTTGTTCCCATTTTCCTTTTTATTTCAAAAATTGTTCCTTCGGGGTTGGTTGTTGCTTGGCGTTTCGCCGGCTCCCCTATCAAGAGTTGGCCATCCTTTGTGAAGGCGACTACTGAGGGGAACATTTTTCCCGCCATAGTTTGTCCTTCAGCACTTGGAACTACGGTTGCTCGTCCGCCTTCATAGATGGCGGCTGCGGAGTTCGTTGTTCCCAAGTCTATTCCTAAGACTTTTTCACTTGTTTTTTCTTTACTCATTTTTTTCTTTCTCCTTTTTTGTATTTGATGATTTAACTGCCACTTTGACGATGCTAGGTCTGACAATTTTATCTTTCATGATATAGCCTTTTCTCACTTCTTCTGTTACAACGCAGGCTTCAACATCGTCCCGTTCAGATACGGCAACAGCATTATGGCATGACGGGTTAAAAACTTTGCCTGCTTCACATTCTATTAAAGAAACTCCTTCATTTTCAAGCGTTTTCTTGAGTTTCTTAAGAGTCATCTGAATACCCTCAATTAGCGATTGCGCAGAATCCGTTGACTGCGCACTCTTGAGTGCCATTTCTAGCTCGTCTTGAACATCTAAAAGCTCGATGATTAAGCGTTCAGTGCAGTAGTTTTTTGTTTCTTCTATTTGGCGATCGCAGCGTTTCTTCAAATTCTCGAAATCCGCCTGCAAATACTTCAATCGCGTCAGGTAATCCTCTGAGCGCTTCTTCTCGGCTTCTAGCAGCTGTTCAAGGTTTTCAGTTTGTCCTTTTTTCTCCTTTGCCATATGGATATATTCCTCTTTGAATTAAAAAATTTAGCGTGTGCACACAGAAATAAGTTTTTTTCCCCTGAACCCGCGTTTTTTATATTTAGTTTGCTTGAAGATTAAACCTATGTTGGTTTATTATTAGACATCAAACTTTGGCTTATTCTTTCTTTGAAAGAATTGCGAGAACAAAAGCTGAAAGAATCATAACCAAAAACACCGCGCCAAGTATCGTTAATGGTATCCTGAAAACAGGCTCCGAATGGTAGACCGCCGTCGTAGGTAAACCTGCCAAATAGGCAGCTAGGAAAATAACCACAAAAGCTGCGCCTACGCCTTCGGCGGCGAACAAGAACAGATTTACTTGTTTTTCACTTAACTTCATCAATAGTCTCTTCTTCTGAATTCGTTGATTATTAGTTAAATGTGTATGTGTATTTAAGATCAACCATTTCTGTGTTGTTTATTCCTACACCACTGTTTTGGGTGCTTGGACATCGCAAGGGTAATATATCCGAAATGGTCGAAGTAGTTTTTACCAGATAGGTTGGTCAAGATTATGGCAGGGTTCAAATTTTATTCATCTCTGAAAATTGGTTTGCTCATTATATCAGCAGCTTACTTCTTATTTACTTTACATGCGTTATTCACTCTCTCGTGGATAGGCGAGTGGGAGTATCTAGGTGGCGGCTCTGCTTCTTTTTGGATTTTAATAACCGATGTTTCCGCTTATTTCGGTCTTGTTTTCCGTTTCTTAGCTAGTCTCGTCGCCATTGCAGCATCAATTTTGTACTTTGGTCAAAGGGGGCTTCCTGAATCAACATTTTTTAAGGTTTTGAGGTGGATTTTAGTTTTGGAAGCGCTCTATTGGGTGCCGCTTTTCCTTTCAGGGCTTATGGGTTTTCTGCCTGTGGACGTGAGCGGTTTTGGTGCGACTGGGCTAAGTTTGAGTTTGTTAATAACAACAGGTATACCATGTTTGGTTTCGTCAATAGCCATACCATTTGCCCTGTTGAAACTCGCTTCCAAATTGACTCCATACAAACCGCAGAAAGACATTATAAAATGGGGATTGATCACGGGTACACTTTATGTTTTCGTTTTTTGGCTCAATAACACAGGCATGTGGATAGCCACGCTTGTGTCAAAAGGAACAGAATATTTTGGAGCTTTTCCTGAGAACATGTTTAGCTTTGCCTTAACCATGTACGGTTTGCCCATACTAGTAGCATTTACGGCATACTTTATGGGAAAGTCCATATCTGCAAGAACAGACACTTTTGAAAAGCTTAACTTAAGACCGATTGGGGCCATCATTGCTGCTTTGGGCTTGTACTTCCTTTGGAATTATCTAACATGGATTTTCTTCGGAGGCTGGAGCGACTGGTACGCTTGGTTCCTCGGACACAACCTTGACCTGTGGATGTTATCGCTTCCACTTGTCGGCTTGCCCCTACTATTTAAACGCTACTCTCCTGAAAGTTGACAAACTGAAACGTGACAAACCATCATCAAATTCAAATTCTCCATCTCAGTTCGACATATTTATAGTGGATCTTTAATAGTCAATGAGAGCGAATCAGTTACAGTTTCAAACATTAAAAGCTGTATTATGTGGAAACTGTTTTTATTTTACTCGTGATGTACAAATAAATCAGTGGAGACTACATTTATGGATTTTAAAGATAGTAAAACAGAGAAAAATCTTTTAGCCGCGTTTGCAGGCGAATCTCAAGCTAGGAACCGATATACTTTCTTTGCCAGTTTAGCCAAAAAAGAAGGCTATGAGCAAATCGCTGGTATCTTTCAAGAGACTGCCGACAACGAGAAGGAGCATGCGGAACTATTTTTCAAGCTTCTTGAAGGCGGAATGGTGGAGTTAAACGTAGCTTATCCCGCAGGAGTAATCGCGTCTACATTGGAAAACTTAAAGGCAGCTGCCGAAGGCGAAAAGATGGAATGGGGAACAATCTACCCTAACTTTGCAGACATAGCAGATCAAGAGGGCTTCAGCGAAGTGGCTAAAACTTTCCGTAACGTTGCTAAAGTAGAAGCATACCATGAGCGCCGATACCTGAAACTATTGGAAAATGTGACGCTGGGTAAAGTTTTCAAGAAAGACACGCCAACAATGTGGAAATGCAGAAACTGTGGTTATGTCTTCGAAGGCACCGAAGTACCAGACAAATGCCCCGTGTGCAGCCACGCAAGAAGCTATTTTGAGGTTTGGTGCGAAAACTACTAAATCAATCTCTTCTTTTTTTCCAGTTTCGATTTTAAAATGCTGAATGATTGTTCCGTTCCAGAAGAACAGCCTATCATAGCGGTTTTTTATGGCTTCTATAACTTCCGGCTCATTGTAAACATTGTCTAAGCGGAAGCCATACTGGTCTAACAACGTGTTTACATCATTCCAGACTTTCTGTGATAGGTTATCGGCTTCCCAAAGCCCCCAGATTTTATAATTGTATTCTGTGCTGTCCGTGATAAAAACAATCAGGTGCAACCCTGAGTCCACAACATAATCGCATGCCTAATTCAAAGCGGTTTGGTTAAATGAGATCTCAATGGTGCCTATAACGAAAAGGTTAGTGTAATCCTTCACTTTATCCACTAAAGCTTTAACGCCGTTTGCGTTTTCGCTGTAGGCAAATTCAACGCCGACGAAAAACTATGGGGATGAGCCAACACTATTTAGCCAAAAATGAGCTGCTGCAATAATTGACAAGCAAAGAATCACGATGAATGTAATGTCCAAAGCAACTTTTTTTTGGACCCAACTTAATTCAACTTCCGCGAACAACCGTACTAGTCAACTCTTTTATTAATAATTTCAGAATCCCAAAACAGTCCGTTTTTGATCTCTAATGGGGAAATTGTGACTGCGCCGTGACTACCGCAATCCTTTAATAGATAAAAAAATTATGAAGAGAACCAGTTGCGAGTTTATTCGCAATATAATTAAAGGAGAAAGAAAGATTGCTTAAAACAAGAGAAAAGAAGACTGCGGCTTTTTCATTGCTGCTGATTTCTGCTATTGCAATTTCCCTTATTGCTATACCAACTGCTCTCGCACAACAGGTTTCTGTCCCGTCCTATCCGTATATCAATGCTATACCCAACCCTGTAGGCATAGGTCAAGGCGTCACGCTTCACGTTGGAAGCCTTTGGCCTTGTGGAACTTCAGCTTATGATGGCTGGGAAGGTCTTCAAGTGGTAATCCTAAAAGATGGTCAACCCTATAAAACAATAGATGATATCAAAACCGATCCAACCGGTGGAACAGGCA
Organism: uncultured Candidatus Bathyarchaeia archaeon; assembly: GCA_964347245.1. Classification (GTDB taxonomy): domain Archaea; phylum Thermoproteota; class Bathyarchaeia; order Bathyarchaeales; family Bathycorpusculaceae; genus SG8-32-3. The sequence continues at coordinate 11,227 of CAYFXZ010000034.1, forward strand.
TTTCTTGGACGCCTGATGAGGTTGGCACATACACAGTGACGACATACTTCCCAGAACAGATAGCTCCAACTGTTGGAGGTTTCTTCCAATCCAGTCCTCCTTCCGGCGCTACCATGCTGGAAGCTAAAAGCGAAGATTTGGTGTTGGTGGTACAAGAGGAACCTGTAGCTTATTGGCCGACGCAACCACTTCCGACTGAATATTGGACTCGCCCTATAGATGCCCAGATTAGGGAATGGGCAACGATTGCAGGAAACTGGCTCGGAGACCAAGTGTCAATGGATGCCTCTCCCCCTGCACAAACACTTTACAAAGACTATAATGACGACGCGCCAGAAACAGCTCACGTACTTTGGACAAAACCCATAACGTTTGGCGGCGTCTCTGGAGGAATGACAGGAGCTCAAGGCTTTGATCAAGGAGACGCATATGAACCCAAATGGACCGGCGCTGTAATTATCGGCGGAGTAGTGTATTACAACCAATTCGAAACAACTGGCTCGGAAACAGGGCTTTACCGATCAGTTGTAGCTGTAGATCTGCATACTGGAGAGGAACTTTGGAACAAACAACTGCTAGACCTTGATGGTAACAATAGAGCGCTAGATTTTGGTCAAGTGTTCTTTTTTGACGGATTCAACCAGCACGCCGTATTTGATTTCCTTTGGGCGCAGGCAGGAAGTAATTGGCACGCTTATGATACCTTCAGTGGACGCTGGGTTTACACCATGGAAGGTGTTCCCAGTGGCACTAGAGTGTACGGACCGAAGGGTGAAATCTTAATCTACACGGTTAATCAGAACGCAGGTTGGATGAGTCTATGGGACTCTGCCAGAGTCGTTTCACCGCCTATTGGGGGTGCCGTTGCTCAGGGCAGCTTCAATCCTCAAGGACAGATATATGACGCTGAAACTACTGCAAGAGGCATTGTATGGAACGTCACGATACCTACAGGTTTGCCGGGAAGCGTCGACAAAGTTCGCGAAGGAATAATACTAGGAACCAATTTTGACAAGTATAGCCGGGTAGACAACGGTGTAATCTCTATGTGGGCAATAAGCACTGAAGCTGGGCAAGAAGGAACCCTGCTGTACAACGAGGATTTCTCAGTACCCTATGTGGGACATTACGACGTTCAAGATGCCGATGTGGAAAGCGATGTTTTCACTGTTGCCGGAGCAGAGAGCAGACAACACTGGGGCTTCCGCTTAAGTACAGGATCATTGCTGTGGGGACCAACTGAATCACAGCACTATACTGATAACTGGGGCTACTCATCAAGCAACAGCTGGGATAACATTGCGTACGGCAAATACATATCAGGGAACTATGGAGGAACAGTTTATTGCAGAAACGCTACCACTGGCGAAACCTTATGGACATATCTCATAGATGACCCATACGTCGAGAACCTGCAAAACAACTATTGGCGTTTCAGACCTGCATTCTTTGCCGACGGCAAAGTCTACCTAGAGAACACTGAACACAACCCATACGACCCACAACATCGTGGCATTCCATTCCTAAGTCTTGACATGGAAACTGGAGAACGCGTCTTTGAGATCTACTATCGTGGAAGCGAATGGAGCTCTACTCCAATTATCGGCGACAGCATAATAGCGATGTACAACGAATATGACCAGCGCGTTTATGCAATAGGTAAAGGTCCAAGCGCTACAACAGTTTCAATACAAACTGATGTTGTCACAGACGGCGACACTGTTCTATTGAAAGGCATGGTTACTGACATATCTCCAGGCACAGAGAAATATGCTCTAAGAGCGCGATTCCCACATGGAGTTCCAGCAGTAGCTGACGACAACATGAGCGACTGGATGATGTACGTATACAATCAATTCCAGCGACCAGCAGATGTTGTCGGCGTTGAAGTAAACGTCGAAGTGCTTGATCCAAATGGTAACTTCTACTCTGTTGGCACAACCACAAGCGACGCAACAGGCAACTTCGTACTAGATTTCACTCCGCCAGTTCCAGGACTTTACTCTGTTATAGCTACATTCGCAGGCTCTAAATCATACTACGGTTCATTCGCAGAAACCTATCTCAAAGTGTTAGAAGCACCATCACCTACTGCTCCACCCACACCAGTACCAGAATCAATCGCTGACTTCTACATTCTACCAGGAATCATAGTCATTATAGTCGCAGTAGTAGTCATCGGGTTGGTAATCATCCTGATGCTAAGGAAACGATAAACAACCTGCAAAAACACTAAACCTCTCCCTTCCTTTTTTAGCAACGAGCAAGATAACCAGAAAGCATAAAATAACGTCTTACCTTTTCTAACTTCCAAAAGAAAGAAAAACATCGCATTTCGAGCCTTTGTCCTGAATATTATTCCCCTTTTCGCGTTGAAGCTCCTACTAACTATTGGTCTTTATTATTATAAACGTCATTACAATTTATCTAGGCAACATCAACTTTAGCAGGTTAAGTAAATTATGTGAGCTTCTGTCATTTTGCATAGTTCAGCCACAACCTTCAAAAGCAATTCTGGTCAAAACATATTAGGCACATTCATGAAAAACATATGAGGGAATTCGATGAAAACATTCACAATTGCATTGTTAGCACTTTCTATTAGTGTGCTTTGTTTCATAAATGTTGAACTAGTATCTGCCCTTGACCAAGATGACTTTTCCGTTTCGCCTTCTTGGTCGACGCCACTTTACTATCAAGGCGATTCTGTGTCTGTTAAGCTAATTTTGTCAAGCAAAACCACGGAAACGCTCACAGTTTATTACATAGGCATCCACTTTGACTGGATGGAAGAAGGCAGTTTTTTTGGCCGAGATTTATCTGATCAACCTGTAATTGTACAAAGTTCGAAAGTCCATGTTTTTGATCCAATGGGCATCACCATTCCCTCAGATATCAGTGTTGGCTTGCATAATTATACGATTGGCATTCATCTGGTCGAGGGAGCATCTCCCACAGTAATTCCTTGGGACTCTCATGCTCGAATAATATACGTTCAACCCGCCGGCGCAAAGGCTTACAAAGAGTTAGTTAATAATGTGTCGGTAAAAATAGGGGAAGGCATTAACGCTACATATCAAAATCCTGAAGCGATATCTCTTTTGGAGCAGGCAAAAAACGAGTATGAGCAAGCTTTTGCATTATCCTATGCGGAACAATGGGAGGATGCAATAGCACATTTACAGGCTGCTGATAGCTATGCTGATCAAGCAGCAGTTGCAGAGCAACTGGGCACTGAACAGAGCGTGGAATTGCAGAGGCTTCTATGGATAGTTGCTCCAATTGTTACTGCTGTTATCATATCCTTCATCGTAGTGATATTTTGGAGAAGGAGACAGCCGCCTGACGATGAAGATGACCAATCAAGTGAAACGCAAAGGTACACTCAAGAAGAATAGCTGCAACTCCCATAATCCCTTTCCAAAATGATGTTCCGCAAAAATTTAACTCTTAGAAAATGTATGCGGTTTCTTGGGCTTAGCGATCTGCGAACTTTTCAGAATGTAAGTCTCCGCCGATTGCCCAGTTTGTTTTAGGTATTTCATAGAAAATGACGGTAACCGCTTCTTTGGGTATCCCCAATTCTGTAAGCACTTTTGTCATTCCTTCAGCAATTTTCTTCTTTGCTTCTTTGCTCATGCCAGCCCAAACTGAGACTTGGACAACAGGCAATTAATCACCCTAATTAACAATATTTCTTCTTAACATATAAGGGCAGCTACTAACTAGTCTTGTAATAATTAGACTTTTGAGAAAATCAAAATAGTGTTTCTTTATTAATATTAAGTTTAGAGGTGGTTATTATTGAAGAAGTGGAAATGTGTGTTAGTTGGGCATCACAACGAGGTAAGCAAAGTGATTGAGGATTGGGAAAAGGCGGGTTGGCGCCTGCATACTAATGCTTGTGCCGGGAATGCGGCAGTTGCCTTGGGCACAAATCATTACTTGCTATTTGAAAAAGGGAATAAAGCATAGCAAATCTGATATATTGATTTACCGAAATTTCACACGCCAAACTTGAGGTACTTGAGTTGTATGTTTGGTTCTATGTTTCTCTGTTTGGTTTTATTGCTATAATGTTACCTTACTTTTTGTCACTTGAACACCAAGAGCTCGATGAAAAATATGGAAAACAAAAAGGAAAGAAAATTGGCGAGATTTTCGGCGTAATTTCAGGTTGGGGTTTCTTCCTTCTTTGGTTTGGAATATGGCTCTCTCCACAAGACAAATTTATTATTCCTTTTTTTCAGGATTTTTCTATTCAAATTCCTGTACTAGGCTTGACAATTTATCTCGTTAACTTTCTGATTTTTGTTCCTTTCTTCATTATAGGCGTTTGGTTTGGCATTAGAGGTGTAATTACCACATCTCTAAGGGTTGCAGAAACCCATAGAGCTGAAAGAATTGTTTCAACAGGAGTTTATTCAATTGTTCGTCATCCACAATATTTAGGAGGAATATTATCACACATAGGGTTCTCTTTTCTCTTGTCTGCACTTTATTCTTTGCTTGCTACTCCATTGGTTATTGCGCTTGTTTACATTATTTCAAGGAAAGAAGAAAAGGAACTAACAAAAGAATTTGGCCAAGAGTATGAAGATTACAAAAGAAAGGTGCCTATGTTAATACCGGAAGCTAATCATCATAATCGTTCTAGCTAAACACCACTCTCCTCAGGAAATAAGATTGCTCAAAAGATTTATGATATTCCATTAAAGAGCTGTTTATGAAGCCAAGACTTTACTCTTTCTCTATAATAACAGCTGTTCCCGTTGCCGAGAACAAAACTATTCCAGACTGCAACCCTAAATCTGAAGTTTCAACATCCATACCTACTATCGCGTTAGCACCCAATTCAATAGCTCGGGACTTAGCTCTGCTGATTGCCTCCCAGCGTGCTTTCTCAACTTCGGAAGTAAAGGCTGTAACCTCACCGCCAAACACCGATTGAAAACCAGCTATAAACTTTCCCAGAGCCCCTCTAGTTCGGGGAGTTAACCCTGTCACCAAACCCAATACCTGCTTTATCTTGTATCCTGAAACTGTGGGTGTAGTAACCATTAAAAAGTTAGTTTTCGATGAAACTGGAGAACCACATGCGGGACAATAAAGTGATTCTTCAGGTAGCGCAGCACCACATTTCTTGCAATTCATAAACATCCACTGCACCAAATATTTATTGTTGGCAACTAATTATTCTTCTTGTTTTCTGTTTTTTCTGAAACATCTAAAAAGAAAGTTTGAATGCTTGGATACATTTAGAACATAATAAGAATTTAGCGCTGATGGAGCTAGAAAGACAAAGAGTGATATAGTTGGGCCATTCTTTTATCCTCAATCCCGAATTAATTTAGAGACCCAAAAAATCTTTGAATAACTTTCTTAATATAGCACTCACTGTTCTATCTTAATGCGCTTCAGAAGAATTTTTCTTCAGTCATATATACTTCATTTTTTGTGGATTAAAGTAGCATTTGTTGTAACTAATTAAGAGGTAGCTGAATATTCCATTGGTTTGTATTAACTTTGGTAACAATGAATGTAACTAAAATCGGGAAATACGCCATCTTTTAACCTAAAAGAATAATCAGCTGTTGCAACATATTATTTGGTGAAAACAGAGTACAATAATAGGAAGTTTGTTTGAATGCGATGTTGTGCCTATGTAGGTATACACACTGAATCTGCCCATGAAATGCCAGTTTTGGAAAAAGTTCGGCAAATCAAGAGTGTAGAAGAAGCATTCAGAGTCTATGGGTTTTATGACGTAATTGCTAAGCTTAATACTGAGAGTGAGAAATCACTGAAAAGCGTCACCGAAGAAATAAGTAGAATAGAAAGCGTTCGGGAAGCATCTACACTGCTCCTAGACTTAAAAGAATAACCAATATTCAACATTAAGAAATATATTTCCTCTTTTTTGAAAATTTCTTAGATCTTAACAATACATTAAGAATTTTTCTTTTATAACCTTCATATTTGATGAATATTTCCAGCTTGAAATGATAATAGTCCTTAGAGAATACTTCGAGATTGAATTGGTTCAGAAAACAAAAATGCTCCATTAAACGTTATAGATTCTGGGTTGTTTATTGTCTGAAAAGAAGTCTAGAACGACTACAAACTCTGAGGATGAGACAAGACAGTTTCATGAGCGTTATCTCAGAGCCGTGAATAGTCCTTTGAGAAGAAGAATACTTGATGCTTTGAACGAGGGAAAAGCTACTATCGAGGAACTGAAATCTGAAACAGGCTTGAACGAAACTACGCTGAAGTGGCATCTCAACGTGCTTGAAAGTGGTTTTTGCATAAAAAAGGAAAACAAGAAAGGCAGTTTGATCTGCAAGTTAACTCAAGAAGGAAAAGTTGTCGAATATATTTAGAGATTTTTCTTTGGAATTTCAACCAAACCCAAAGATTTCTTGGTTGATTGAGTATATGAGGAACAAGATTGCTAAGATTAAAGAGAAATTTTTGATAGGGCAGATTTGAAAGTGTTAACCTCGAAGCCAAGTTCTAACAATTGAAAACACTATCAAAATGATTATCACAATGGCTACTAAGGTGAATGGCAAAGGAGCCCCTGTTTCACCTGCTTGAGCAAGTATGAACAAAACTATAATGATACTGATTATGCTGAAAATAGTAGCGGTTATCCTTCTCATGCATAGTTATGTTATCCTTATGCTTCTTTTATTTTTCGTTAAAACGAATTTTTGACAAGGCTTTCATGTAAGTATTAGAATAAATAAATGATTTTCCGAAGAATCATTGCGCACTAGCTAATAAATGAGCAATAGGAACTCCGCAAGAACCTACGTCCACCATATTCGACGTTTTACGAGGTAAAGCCTCTTTTCGGAAAGAGGGTTTGGTGGACGGGGCGGGATTTGAACCCGCG
>CAYFXZ010000035.1:0-17653 GCA_964347245.1 uncultured Candidatus Bathyarchaeia archaeon
TTTACCTCAATAAGTCTCATTGCACAAACAATTATTAATAAACAAACTAAATTCTTGGAAAAGTCTACGAGTGGCTATTTTATCTATTTTTTGGGAGATTTCAGAAGTTGTCTCAATAGAGAGAATATTCTAGTGACCCATATTCCAGATGAACCAGTGAATTTTGGCAAATTCCTTTTTCTTGAGATTTTTTCCTTTTTCCATCTTTTTGACAATTTTCGCGAATTGTTTGTCGTGCTCCCACCTTTCGCGATTTTGCAGTATCGTTCTAAGGAATAATATCTTCTGTTGTTGGATCCCCATATATAACACCCAATATCTCATATATGACGAAATACTATAAACGGATGTGTTAAACTCTATAAAACATATTTCCATATTTAGAATATATCCGAATCCGTAATATCTATGCCTAAACCTGGAAGAGACTTTTTAGAGGGGTTTATAGGGTTCTAATACTTCAGAGTTAGGCAAATTAACACTACTAAAGCGATTGACGCAAAAAGGTCTTTCAACATTATAGACGCGTTGCCGTGAAGTTTAATAGTAAAACGGCAGTTTAGATATTGTAATCTGGAATTAGGTAAATGTCAGTTAACAATAAAAAAGAGTCTTCGTTGGCGTTCGGTGGGCAAGCCCTCATAGAGGGCGTAATGATGCGCTCCCGAAGGCACATGGTGCTTTGCGTCAGAAAACCAAACAGCAACGAGATTCTGACTAGCATCGAGAATCTAAATCCCATAACAGATAAGCACAGATTCTTAGGTGTGCCGTTTCTCCGGGGAATACTTTCATGGTTAGAAACTTTTTATCTAGGCATGAAAGGGCTTCTATTTTCTGCAAACGTCGCTCTCGACGAAGGAGATGGAGAAAACAGGATCAAGTTTGGCTACAAAGAACTCGTGGTGGTAGGCGCTGGAGCTTTGGGAATTATTGCTCTCTTTCTTGTTGTGCCTTTCCTCTTAGCTGGACTATTAAATCTAAGTGGTGTGCTCTTTAACGTGCTAGAAGCCCTAATCCGACTTACAATGTTTATTCTGTACTTGGCATTGATAGCGTCGTGGGGAGAATTTCGAAGGGTATTGCAGTATCACGGTGCAGAGCACAAGGCTATTAACGCCTATGAAGCAGGGGTCAGTTTGGAAGTTGCAAACGTGAAAAAGTTTCCTCGCTTGCATCCACGTTGCGGGACCAGTTTTCTTTTTATAGTAGTTATCATAAGCATTGTGCTTTTCTCGATTATGCCGAGCGCTGACTACGCCGTGAGACTTGCCTATAGAATACTACTCATTCCAGTTATTGCCAGCGTGTCATATGAACTCTTAAGGTTTAGCGGGAAATACCGAAACTCGTTACCAATAAAGATTTTAACGGTCCCTGGACTTGCATTTCAGCTACTAACAACTAAGGAACCTAGCGATGACATGCTCGAAGTCTCAGTCAAAGCAGTACAAGAAGTAATCAAACTGAATATGTAGCAATGTACAAAGTATGCCGTTTCTAAGCTCGCTTTTTTCGTCTCCAATTATTTCTGAAGTTAAAGTTTACGTAGGCTAACGGGAAGAAAGTGTATACTGGTTCTAAACTGATGATGTAGCATCAATATAGAGCTACATAACCACTGGCACAATTCATAATGGTCTTACTATAGCAAATGGAGTTATCTATGCAGTCTCAGGAACCAAAGTTTGCGCTTTAAGTTTTGAGCTTCCAATCCCAGAGGTCTAGACACTAAAGTTGTTCTAATAATGTCAACGGTTATCGCTGCAACTAGCTTCAGCTTTTTCTGGAAACAGCAAAAATGGAAAAACAACAACAAAACGCAAAAGACAAAAATAAGGAACGAGCACAAAAGACAATGAGATATAACCAGAATTACTGGCCTTGGCAACTTCTAAGGACGCTTTGATGTGTTACGAACGTTTGCGTTTCTTGAGGAAATACCATACTAACCATGTAATAATGAAAACAGGAAAAACATCTGCGCCTGGCACCAACTCTAGGAAGGATACTAATCCAATCCAGCGGAAAACCACGGAGCAAAATAAGATTCCAACAATATCAAAAATATCCCCTACTAAAGACATCATCAAGATTGCAGCTGCATACTCAATTACATCTAGAATCACACATAACACAAGCGAGCCAATTTCAATTTCGGTGAAGACAAAATATTGGGGAACACGAGTTTCCCTCGTCGTCTTTCCAGGTTTAGTAAAATCCATATCTTTTCCTGTTAATTTTGGATACAACCCTGTATTTAACAATTATATTAATTTTATGAACCGCCCAACTTTGTTGTCTAGAGCCTTGCAATAAGCAATTTTAGCTGTGACTGCATCCTGAATTGCCAGACCAGTGGACGTGAAAACTGTGATTTCATCTCGTCTTTGTCTGCCTGGTCTCAGGCCAGCTACAATCTCCCCCATCTCCCCCCAAATATTCTCCTTTGTTATAACCCTATTGCTCAGTGGAACGTTAATTTCTCCACTGTGCGAAGCTTGTGCCCAATCATCCACAATTATCTTCGCCCTTTTTAGAATGTTTGGGTCAAGCTCCTCTTTTCCTACTGCATCAGCTCCTATACAGTTAATATGCATTCCAGCTGATATCATGTCATTCATGACCAAAGGTTTCCTAGACGGAGTTGCAGTAACTACTATATCCGCTTTCTCCACTGCTTTGCTTATGCTTTCTGCAGGAACAACTTTGATTCGGTTACCATAAGCTTGCTGAATTTCAGTTATAAAATGTTTCTTTGTATCTTCAGTCCGGCTCCACACCCTGACTTCTTCGAGATTAAAAACTTCCAGAAGCGCCAACAGTTGAGTCCTAGCTTGGGCTCCAGCCCCAACAAGACCCAAGATTTGAGAGTCTTTTCTCGCGAGGTATTTTGCGGCTACAGCACCCGCCGCACCTGTTCTCATATTTGTTATTGTTGTTCCACCAATTATAGCTATAGGTGCTCCTGTTGAAGGGTCTATTAAGGTTATTACAGCCATGACTGTTGGAAGGCAATTTTGAGTTGGATTTTTAGGATGCACATTGACTATTTTAACAGCTGATATGCCTAGGTCTTCAAGAAAAGAGGGCATAGTTCTCAAATCCCCATCATACTTCCTGTAGTATAAGTAAATCTTGGCTGGCATCTGAACACGTCCAAAACCTTTCTGTTTAAACGCTGATTCGACAGCTTCAATAACTTCGGATACAGAAAGAGTTTTCTTCACTTCATAATCAGTTAATATTAAGGTTTCCAAAATTTCATCACCATAAGTTTATTTCTCTTTTTTAAATTATAACTGTTTTTTAGGCACCCGCAATTTATATTCAATTTCCAGTTGGATTTGACAGTATTCGCTAAGCAACCATTTTTCAAGCCAAAACTTACAAGAAAGGCTACAAAAATAGGAAAGGATTTACGTTTGAAAACAAACCAAACCGAGATACACACATTATTTACGCAATTCACGTCCCCCTCGTTTGGTTCAAAATGTAATTGACCAAAAGATTTAATGCTAAAAAACGTTATATTTGATTTTTTCCAAGGTGTTCTGTAGTCAAGAAAGTTATAAAATTTATCTGTTAGGTAATGTAGAATGACTGATAAAAAAACAATAGGTTTAACGTCAATTTGCATCATTCTTTTTGTAGTTTCTTCAACAACTGTAATACTGCTAAATCAGAGGGTGAATGAACTACAACTTGAGCTAAATCAGGTTTTTGAGAGCGAAAATGATAGAATAATCTTAGAATCTCAGATTTCAGATTTTCAATCTAAAATAAGTGATTTAGAAACGGATAAAACTGTTTTGCAGTCTCAGGTTTCAAGCTTGCAATCAAAAATTACAATTCTAAAGAATGAAGCAACTCAAAGATATAATGATGGTTATGACTATGGGAAAGCAGAAGGTTACCAAAAAGGAGTAATAGATGGCGCAGGCAGTGGGTACAATATACGTGACCCTACGTATGCCGAGGCAATTGCGTTTATTACATCTGACCAGACAGATAAGAACCTTTGGACAGATAATTATGTTTGTATGAATTTTGTCGCTGATTTTAAAAACAACGCTTTTGAATTGGGATATCGAGCTGGTTGTGTATATATTGAATTTCCTGATAACATAGTTCATGGTATTTCATGTTTTAACACAGTGGATAATGGATTGGTTTTTGTTGAAACGCAAACCGATGAAATTGTTTCTTTAACAGTCGGTGAAGTCTATTATGATAGAACTATCCATGATCCACCTAACTTTGATGATACAGTAGTTCATTATGTAATAATTTGGTGAGGTAAATTAAGGCTAGTTTGGCCACAAAAGAGTTATATTAACTCTTGTTAGAAGTTGTAAGCTATTACGGGATGGTTAATTTGGTTAAGTATGTTTTCGTAACAGGCGGCGTGTTAAGCTCAGTTGGCAAAGGAATCTTAACTTCTTCTATAGGTAAAATGCTTCAAACGAGGGGGGTGAAGCCGACAGTTATGAAAATTGATCCTTACGTTAACGTCGATGCTGGAACGATGAATCCTTACATGCACGGCGAAGTTTTTGTAACTGACGACGGCGGCGAAACAGACTTGGATTTAGGCTGGTATGAACGCTTTTTGGATATAAGTTTGAAGCAAGAAAACAACTTGACTACAGGTCTCGTATATAAATCGGTTATTGAAAAGGAGAGGAGAGGCGACTTTCTGGGACGCTGCGTTCAAATTGTACCGCACATAACCAACGAGATAAAAAATTGTATAAAAAAAGTGGCTAAAGCATCCAAAGCAGATGTTATTTTAACGGAAGTAGGCGGTACTGTTGGCGACATAGAAGGATTGCCCTTCTTAGAAGCTATACGGCAAATGCGCTTGGAAGAAGGCTTCAATAACACTTTGTATGTTCATGTTGCTTTGGTTCCAGTTTTGGATGTTACCAACGAGATGAAAACTAAGCCACTGCAGCATAGCGTCAATGAATTGCGGCGAATCGGTATTCAACCCGACATTATTGTTGCCCGAAGTCCAAAGATGATTGACGCTCAAGCCCTTCGAAAGATAGCTTTGTTTGGAACGATTCCGGAAGGCGCAGTTTTTTGCTCTTATAACGCAGAATCAGTGTATCAAGTGCCCCTTATTCTTGATAAGCAAGGTATGGGCGACTTCGTATGCAAACGATTAGGCTATAAATGTGGTGCCCCTGTTTTCAGCGAATGGAAAAAGTTCACAGATGCAATAGTAAACCCCGAGAACGAAGTAAAAATAGCGTTAGTAGGAAAATATGCGGGCTTAACCGATAGTTACGTAAGCATGAATGAGGCGTTGCATCACGGCGGGGCAGAATCCAAGACGCAAGTGTCAATTTGCTACTTGGAGGCTGAAAAGTTTGAGAATCAACCTAAATGCATTGAAGACTTGAAAGTTTTTGATGGCATATTCGTTCCCTATGGTTTCGGTCCAAGAGGCGCTGAGGGAAAAATCGCTACCATAAGGTTTGCAAGAGAGAACGATATTCCGTTTCTCGGCATATGTTTCGGTTTTCAGTTGGCTGTTATCGAGTTCGCTCGTAATGTTTGCGGTTTAAAAGACGCAAATAGTAGGGAGATTAATCCATATTCAAAGCATCAAGTAATAGACCTTATGCCTGAACAGCGTGGAGTGGAATACAAGGGTGCAACAATGAGGTTGGGCGCACACAAGGTAATAATTGAACCGAACAGTTTAGCGCATAAACTGTATAGGCAAGATGAAACTTGCGAGCGACATCGCCACAGATTTGAAGTCAATCTTGACTACCTAAATATTCTGAAAGAAAATGGACTATCCTTTTCTGGAAAGAGCATGGACGGTAGACGAATGGAAATACTAGAGTTAAATAGCAACTACTTTTTCTTCGCATCGCAGTTCCATGGAGAATTTAGAAGTCGCCCAGGCAGGCCTTCTCCTGAATACTACGGTTTTGTCAAATCGTGTTTGAATAAAAAAATGGGCAAATCAAAGCCCGTCTTCTCCTGAATTTGCGGCTAATTTGAATTCTAAACTTGTTTTATAGCTAAGACTAAGGCGTTTTCAATTTACTAAATTGACTATTTTGAGGGGCTATAAAGCTCTTTCATTAAAGGTAGCAATTCTGGAACGTTGAATGCTATGTCCAGATAATTTAGCATACCTTCGATTCTGCCGTTTCGAGTTACTGGTAAGTGCTTAATTTTCCATTGCTCCATTAAGTCAGCAGCTTCTCTTGCTGTAGCAGTCTCTTCGATAGTTACTAACGGATTGGTATACACTGCTCTGGCTATGACTACACTGGGGTCTAACCCTTGCGTGAGCATGCGCACTATGACGTCTCGCTCGGTTATGATTCCGGTGGGTTTTCTACTTTGTACTACAATTACGTAGTCTACATCACATTCAGACATTACTTTAACAACTTCATCCATGGTTGATTCGTTTTCGAAGACATTAACGTTCTTAGACATTAGGTCTTTTACCAAGGCTTTACTTACCATTTGAGTTTCGCTCCTAACGGCTATGACAGATGTATTAGGTATTTATCTATTTTATGGTAAAATGCAGATATGCACAATCATTGTACTTAGTGATTAAAAACGAGTTTTTCAAAAAAATCAACTTTGTTTCTAGGCTGAAATTCTGCAAAAGGATAAAATTCTAAAGGTTTCAATTTGCATTTGGCGGTTTCTTGATTTTTTTTTCATTTTGTGCTATGCGTTTATAATGAAGATTGAGTAAGAATCATTTGAAGCGTGGCTAAAACTCGTGAATGAAAATGAATATTTTTTGGACAAATTTCGCAACAATCTAGAAACAGCTGGTAGCTACGCTGAGGTATGGCAGATAGTCAAGGACACAGTTGCGTTTTCATTGGGCAAACGCCGAGGCAGCATGATGCTTTTTCTGGATGATTTACCTCTCCAACTGGGCGCTTACCATCCTATTGGGACAAACAATATAGTTTTGAATAGGGTCTTAGTTGAAATAGTTGAAGCCTCGATAAGTGCTAAATTCATAGTGAACGCTTTATTGTATAACCTTTTGCTGCATGAATATTTGCATGCATTGGGTGAAATGTCAGAAAGAAAAGTCAGACGTGGAGTCGTTGAAGTTGCACAAGCATGTTTCGGAGAAGATCACATGGCAACTTTGATTGCTCGAAAAACTCCGTGGGTTTTGCTGCAGAATATACCGCTTCACACTATTAATATACCAAAGCGGGTAATTCAAATCGTAAAAGATTTTGAAAAAACAGGCAAATACATAGTCTAAAAGAGGGGGTACTGGGGTGTATGCTTAAACCGTATAATGAAAAATGAGAGGAGATAATTGCCAATTATGTCCATTTTTACTCTAAGCTCCCAATTATCCTTGAAATTAGAACATAAGGATCATAACCTATATCACAAAAAGAGATTTAATGGCACAAACCAAAAAAATAAATGAAACGCTATGCTAAGAAGTCTCATTAAGTGCAATCTAACCGAGTTTAAAATTGCATTTTTGCCTCTAAAGAAATTGCCTTTTGCTATGTTCTAATTGGATAGGTTAATTCATCGGAAATGGATAAAACATATAATTGCTAAAACCGCATTTTCTCTCCGGTCATTTGCTGGGTGCATAAGTCTGATGTATTCAACAGAAACAGAGAAGCCGAAAATAACACGCAAAACTTTGATATTTCCACTGATGGGGATAGCTGCTTTCTTCTTGTACGTTTACCTTTTTCAAGTAGACATATTAGCCATTATATCCACGGCGCAACGTGCAGACCTGGTTCTTTATGCTCTTGCTGCGACATTTAGTTTAATAGAAGTGTTTTTCTTTTCGCTGTCATGGCGTGTCTTAGCAAAAACCCTATTGATTAGACTATCCGTTATAAAATCCTACCTTTTAACCTGGTATAGCATATTCGTGGACACTTTGATTCCAGCGGAATCTGTGAGTGGAGAAGCCTTGCGAGTTTACATGATTACCCGGGAACAAGGTAAGGAAACATGCGGAAGAGTGGTAGCTTCTCTTGTAACACATCGGCTGTTGGGGATGGCTATGAACGTCGTAGTCTTAATCATAGGCGTAGTATTGCTTTTCACTGAAACACAAATTACCCCTATAATTTTCAACTTAATCTTATTAGTTGCCATCGGCATTACCCTAACTCTGCTTGTAATTATGCTTTTCTCATTCAAAGAAAAATGGAGTTTAAAGATAATCAAATGGGTGGTTAGATTAGGAGAATTTCTAACTCGGGGAAGGTGGAATAGAAAATTAACAAAAATCAAAGAAGACGCGTATGATATAGCAAAAAATTTTCATGATTCAATTAGAGAATTTAAGTATAATCCTAAAGCGATTGGTTTTTCCCTATCTTATCTCGCGGTAACTTGGTTTTTCAGTTTAAGCATACCATACTTGGTTTTCATGTCGCTTGATTATTCTGCCTCATGGGGGGTGGTTCTAACAACTTCAACCATAGTACTAGCTGTTAAATCGATACCTCTAGGCATCCCATTCGAGGTGGGAATTCCAGAAATAACCATGACCACCTTGTACACCTCACTACTCGTCCCCGCTGAAATAAGCGCTACAGCAACAATTCTAACTCGGCTTATTACACTTTGGCTCAGATTTCTAATAGGCTTTTTATCACAACAGTGGCTTGAGCTGAAACCAGTCTTAGCCCAAGCTAATAATACAAATGTAGAAAAAGCCTAAAATCTTTCTTTAGGCTTCTTTGTTTCACGATAGCTTTATGGACACAAAGCTCATAGATATTACTACCAGCTTTCTGGATAAGCTTTTTGAAATAGAAAAACAGTGCTTCGAACAAAAAGCCTTCACAAGACAGCAACTAGAATACTTAATAAGCGATCATACAAACATCGGACTAATGGCGATAGCAAATGGTGTAATAGTTGGCTTTGTAATAGCGAGAGCAAAAACTAGAAATAAATTGACTTTCGGCCATATACTTACAATTGGCGTAACACCTTCCTACCGCCGCAAGGGGATAGCACGAAAAATGCATGAAGAAATTGAAAATATACTAAAGGAAAGAGGAATCAAAGAATCACACTTAGAAGTTCGAGAGAGCAACTTTGCCGCACTAAATCTTTATGAAAAACTTGGTTATTCTCAAATTAGAAAACTTCAAAAACTCTACGGTAGCGACAATGGTTTGCATCTTAAAAAAAACTTGTAATCAACACCTTCTAATCTAAAATTAGAGTTTTAACTCAATTTCATGTATCAAGAAAAGTGTTAAGAAATAATGTTTAAAAACGTTTATGCAATAGACTACATTGGTGGGGAGAAGTGGGAGTACAAAGACGCAAAGAAAGGGAGCAGACTCTTGTTCAAACAATCGTTGTTTTGATACGCAACACCACATGGAGATGTGGTAAGGTGGAAAAGTCTATTGTTGAGCATCTTTGCAGGAAACACAGAAACTTTGGCAAGCCAGGCGTGTCGATGAGAGACATAATGCAGAATTTGAACTTCACTGGTACTAAGAAAGATGAGTGTATAGACGCTATAAAGCGATTGGAAAAAAGGAATATTGTGAAAATACTTCCATTATAAAATGGCAATTTTTCTCTTAACTTTTTCAAGTATCTTTTTTAATAAAATCTTCAGCGCTTTCAATACAATTGCTGACTATTTTCCGAAATCACGCAAGAGTTAATTGACCGAGTTAATATTCATGGAACCAAATTTTATATTCTGTATGCATCCTGCAATTTTTTTGTTTTCAGTAACCGAATTTTCAATAGTTCGTCAAGTCAATTCGTGTGTCATGTTGTTTTCTTTTTCGAAATGTTCTTTGTGGCTACTATACTTGCGTTTGTGTCAAATAGATTTTTTATAATTTTCTCTCCGATTTTTATAGGTGCTTCTACCTCAACTTTTGCCAATAAGTTCATCGCATCAAAGATTCGTTTCTTAGGTATTGGCTTGCTGGTTCTCACGCTCACTAAAGGGAGATGCCCATTTTTTACCTTCACCGTGGTTGTTAGTGTCCTTTCAGGATTAAAAAGCTCTTTTTCTGCGTATTGTAAGCCGAGGTTACATCGATTTCCAAAAATTTTTTGGACTCTATTTTTATTGTGATCAACTGTGAGGGAGCACCCCAAAGGACAAACAATACATATCATCTTTTTTCTCATTTTTGTAACACCTCAGCTTTTAATGTGCTAATAGCTCTGGTTTCACTTCTTTTTAGTTTTATTTTTATCATTTGAGCTGGATGAACTCTGCGAAACTTTATAGCCTTCACCAGTTTCTCTCCATCGAAAAAACCGACGGATGTGTCTTCACCAGGACTTACCACACGAATCGACAGTTCAACCTCGGCATCTTTAGGAATATGGTGCGGTAAAACGTATCGAATTCCGTTACCTGCGTCTACCCGGATTCTTTCCACCTTTCGTTGCCTTCCAAGGATGTATTCTGAAGCACTTTTTCCTGCTTTTTCAGCTTCTAGTGTAACGAAGTCCACTACATCGTGAACGTGGAGAACATTTCCGCAGGCAAAAACGCCTTGTACAGATGTTTCAAGGTTTTCATCAACTACGGCTCCTCCTGTGGTTGAGCTGATTTCAACACCGCAAGGTTCTGAAAGATCATTTTCTGGGATCAAACCTATTGAGAGGAGGAGAGTATCGCATTTAATCCTCTCCTCTTTTTCCCTGATTGGTTCAAAATTGTCTCTAACCGGAGAGATACAAATTGATTCCACACGATTTGCACCTTGGATTTCGGTTACTGTGTGGGAGAGGAGAAGGGGAATTTCGTAATCAATGAGGCATTGTTGAATGTTTCGGGGTAGACCATTAGTATGAGGAAGAATCTCGACTACGGCGTGGACCTTAGCTCCTTCGAGAGTAAGGCGGCGAGCCATAATCATGCCTACATCCCCAGAGCCGAGAATAACTACATCTTTGCCAACCATCATATTCTTTAGATTAATGAGATTCTGTGCTACGCCTGCGGTATACACCCCAGCAGGTCGGGTTCCTGGAATGCATATCTGCCCTCGGGTTCGTTCACGACATCCCATGGCTAGGATAACTGCTCTGGCATTGAAACAAAATAGATTCTTGGGTGTAGCAACAAAAACCTTTTTTTCAGGTGTGATCTCGAGTGCCATGCTGTTAAGTATGTATGGTATTTTTAGTTTCTTCACCTGATCTATATATATTTGAGCATATTCTGGTCCTGTTAGGGATTTTTTAAAGAGTTCAAGACCAAAACCGTCGTGAATACATTGGGGGAGAATACCCCCGAGCCAACTGTTTCTTTCTATTATAATTAGATCCTGAACACCGTTCTTTTTTGCATTGATGGCTGCTGCGAGTCCTGCCGGACCACCACCGATTACAACTAAATCCACATTCCGAGACGTAAAATCATTCACTTTGCTTCTTCTCCCTTAGATCTTTAGTTGTTCCAACAAATAGAGGCGAATCAAGGTTCTTGAGATTAATTTCTTGATAGAGCATTCCATATTCCTCTTTTAGAATTTCTACAATTTTGGGTAAGCAGAATCCTCCATGGCATCGACCCATACCAGCTCTGGTACGGTACTTTACAGCATTTATGGTTCTTGCTGAAAAAGGGTTATTTAGTGAGTCTAGAATTTCGCGCTTGGATACATGTTCACACCTACACACCATTTCACCATACGCTGGATCTCCTTTAATTAGTACTGATTGTTCTGTTCTGGATGCTTCGTGAAATGGGATTGTTCTTCTTCTTATAGCATTAAAATCTATTTTTTCTGGCATATCTCTTCTTTTCTTAATTATTTGAACTACCATCTTTGCGATAGCGGGAGAGGCTGTGAGACCAGGGGATTCGATTCCTATCAGGTTGATGAAGTTTTTAAGGTCTTCTTGGATGATGAAGTCGCGTGACTCTTCCTCTTTTGGCGGGGTGATCTTGGATCGCACTGCCGAGAAAGCGTATATTATCTTGCTCAGGGGAAAGGATGGAAGTAATTTTTTCGCTCCTGTCAGTAGTTGTTGGATCTTCTCTTTGGTTGTTCGTGAGTCTTCTCGACCGTTTATGAATTCGGCGCTAGGTCCAATCAGTATGTTTCCATCTATTGTGGGTGTAAGATGAACGCCTAGAACTCCTGCAACTTTTGGCGGCACTGGGTAAATCATGCTGTTGATTAGTTTACTGCACTTCTTGTCGAGAATAAGATATTCTCCGCGACACGGATAGAGCTTGTACTTATTTAAGCCTACCATGGCAGATAATCTATCTGCATAGAGACCACCGCTATTAACGATTATATCTGTGTAGAAGACCCCTTGATTTGTTGTTACTTTGTAACAACTATTTAATTGCTTTATGGCTAATACTTTTGTATTGACATAAATTCTTACGCCATTATTCAAGGCATTCTCCGCTAAAGCAAAAGTGAAAAGATAGGGGGGAACGATTCCAGCCACAGGAGAATATAAAGCTGAGAGAGCGTCTACGTTTGGTTCTCGCTTCTTCAGTTCTTTTCCAGAGATTATTGTCAATCCTTGGACTCCGTTTTCTTCACCCACCGTTCTTAAGTCCTCTAGATCTTTGAGATCTTCATTTGTTTTAGCGATTACATGCTTTCCACAGAGTTTATAAGGTACATTAAGCTGCTTCACCAGTTTTGGAAACATCAGTCTTCCCTCAACGCACAACTTAGCCTTCAAACTTCCCTTTGGGTAGTAAAGACCAGTGTGCAGGACTCCACTGTTACCTTTGCTAACACCACAACAGACATCGTTCTCTTTCTCTAGCAGCACAGTATCAATTTTGAACTTAGCGAGTTCTCTTGCAATGGCGCAGCCAACAATACCAGCCCCTATTACTAACACTTCACTTTTGCCTCTCATATTGGATCATCTTACGTTCATTCACAGTAATAGAAGGTAAAGATAGCGTTTGCTCTAATAAAAACTATATTTGTGTATTTGGTTTGAAGGTTCAATATATCACTTCAGATGCTTCTCTCATTTTCTTAAGTCTGATAGAGCCGGGAATTTTGATATGGCTATTCTCCTTCGATAATTTCTCAGCCATCTCAAATGTCTTTTTAGGATGAAAAATCCCTAAATACGGAACATTTAAGATTATGACCAAGAAGGTGTATGAAATGAAGCTTTTACTTGATGAGATGTACGCAGGTTTGAAGGAGTACTTTGAAGCGTTGAGTTACGAAGTTCTTACAGCACAGAAGTTAGGATTGAAAGCCGCTAAAGACAAGAATATTATAGAATACGCAAAAAAGCATGGTTTGATTCTTATAACGCAGGACCAAAAGCCTGCTGAACTGGCAGAACTTAGGGGTGTAAAATGCGTTGTGATCTCCAATTCAAAGATTGCCAAAATCGTTGATGCCGAGATAAAAGATAAATTATATTAAATCTGCACAAATTATCGTTTTAGCTTAATTCGTTGCCAATTGCAAATGCCAATGAGCGTATTTTCTTCAGATCCGCAGGGGATTTCTTTCTATGTTTTGCTCTAACCATCATTATTCTGATCTTTTTTGGATCTATTGGTGGCATTAGTCTCTTCTAGTCCTTCACTGCAAGACCTTTTCTGAGGATAAGAATCATGAAGCTGTTCTGTCTTCATTCTTTCATATCAACGCCAAGACATAAAAAAGATTGCATAGTCATAACAAAAGGAAACCTCGTTTTCACTTGTTAAAAGGGCTTTCTTGGCTCATTCTGTTAAGCGAGGCTGATGTTTTTTAGGTATTTATTCCAGAGATAGGCTGCAGCATATCCTGCTGAGATTCCACTGCCTAAAGAGACGAAGGCTACCAACCCTAACATCATCTGGTTTAAGTCAATAATCTGAATGTATACAGCGGTTGTATAGTAGCTTAAGACGCCAATTATTGATGTGCTAAATGTCATAGCCAGTATTATTCGGCTTTCTTTAACTCCATCCGTCGTGGAAGTAATTTTAAAAACAAAAGAAAGAACATCCACTAGTATCCCAAAGAGAAAAGTGAATAGAAAAGTGAATGGGCCAAAAGCAGGTCGTGACAATGCAGATAGAAAGCCCCCTATAAGGCCTACGTAAATTGCACCTGCTTTGCCGATAAAAAGATTTGCCAAAGCGAGTAGCACAGCTTGAACAGCGATTAAAAGATAGCTAATTGGTGGAGGAATTAAAAAATTGATTACGAATATTATTGAACTAAAAAGCGCGGCGATGAATAACCGTTTAGCTCTCTGCAATGAAGCGCCCCTTTTTATATATGAGTCGCGTTTCAGTTTAAAAAAGCTTGATATAAAAACATGAAATAAAACCATGAGAATTTAAGCCATAGGAGTAAAAAAAAGAATTTTATTTTTAACGGAAGGTATAAATTAGCAAGCTACAATAAACATTAAGTGTTTTAATATTTGATTCATTGATGTTTAAGGGGAAAAAGTATGAGTACTCACGCCGAAGATTTAAAACTTCGTTTGATGACCATTGAGCTTTTAAGGACTGCAAAGTATAAGCGGAACATTACATACCGCGAGCTATCCTCCAAGACAGGCTTACCAGTCACAGTGCTCAGCAGATACGCGAAAGGACATGTTCTGCCGAACACAACTAGAGCGAAACAACTATGGAAAGTTCTCACAAAACTTGTTGGTCTGGAAACGGAGTTGCGAAGCAGAATAAAATTTGATGAAACAGGATATTTTGACAACACTGAGATTGTAGGCGATTACAACATACTTCAGCAAGCTGCTAATCACGCATTGGCAAATTTTGCAGGGAAACGAGTAACTAAAATCTTAACCGCGGCTACCGACGGGGTACCCTTGGCTACAATGGTTGCAAACGCTCTCGGGGTCAACCTCATATTGGCTAAAAGAAACAAAGAAGTAGGCGTCAAAGCATTTCTGGACATAACTTATGTTTTGGGAAAAGATTCAGGAGTTACCGTGACGCTTTTCATTCCAAAGGACGCTTTTAAAAAACGCGACAGCGTCTTGATTGTGGATGATATGATTAAAAGCGGGGAAACCCAAGAGGCCTTAGCTCACCTTGTTAAAAAATCGAAAGCGGAAATTTCAGGTGTTTTCTCTCTTATAGCTGTTGGAGACGCTTGGAAGGAGAGATTGAAATTCGGCAAAGACGCCCCGGTAGAAGTCGTAACTTACGTTAAGTCACCCCGAGAATAGGGAAAGACAAGCTTTCCTTTAGACTGCCGAAATCTTAAAGCGAGTCTCTCAATGTAAGAATTCACTTTGAATAATGAATTGAGGTTATTGAAATGCGAACTATAGAATGGCAAGATGGATTCGTAATAACAGTAGATCAGACTAAATTACCCCTTGAAACAGTAACTTTGAAGATAAAAACAGTTGATGAGATGGCTGAGGCTATCAAAAATCTTAGAGTAAGGGGTGCCCCTTTACTGGGAGTTTCTGCAGCTTTCGGTCTTGCCTTGGTTGCTTACTACTCTAAAGCAAGTTGCGGGTCGGAAATTCTGGCAGAACTAGAGGATGCGGAGGCACTTCTAAAAAGCACGAGACCGACAGCGGTTAATCTTTTTTGGGCATTGGATAGAGTTTTAGGTAAAGCTCGTGATTTTTCAGGAAATGTGGATGGACTGAAGGAGCTTGTGGTTGAGGAAGCCAAGAAAATCGCGGATGAGGATGCGAAGGCAAATCGAGTCATAGGGGAAAATGGGGCTTTGTTGATTGACTATGGTGACGTGGTTTTGACGCACTGTAACGCGGGAGAGTTAGCTACAGTTGAGTATGGAACTGCATTAGGAGTGATACGTGCTGCTTGGAAGCAAGGAAAGAAAATCAAGGTTATTGCTACAGAGACGCGTCCATTGCTACAGGGGGCTAGGCTTACTGCTTACGAGCTTGTACGTGACAACATACCTGTTACGTTAATAACGGATAGTATGGTTGGCTACGCTATGAGCAATGGTTTGGTCGATAAGATTGTGGTGGGCGCTGACCGCATAGTTCAGGATGGAGTAGCTAACAAGATTGGTACCTTTACTATTGCTGTTTTAGCCCATGAATATAATGTGCCGTTTTATGTTGCAGCGCCGAAATCTACTTTTGATCTTGCGCGCACATCAGCAGATATTATTATCGAACAAAGAAAAACCACGGAGGTTACGCATTACGGCGGAAAACGAGTCGCCTCTGAAGGAGTAGGTGTGCTTAATCCAGCGTTTGACATTACACCGCTGAAGTATGTGTCAGCAATTATCCACGATAGCGGCATTTATTATAGGAAAGATTTTGCTAAGTTCAAAAACAACACCTCAACATAAACGAATTTTCATGGCAGACCCTATTTGTCTAAGAACTTTTTTCTTGATTAAGCTTCGAATTAGAATGGTTGAGTTAAGTTTGTATCATTGTCTGGGTCATGAGTCAGAGTTCTAGTAATCAACTGTAGGTATTGCTTCCTGCGTTTTTTATAGCGTTAGATATGGTTGGTTAAGCAAAGTTTCATAAGGAGATTATTACCATTTCAGGAGTTGAGGTGTTGCACATGGTTGTTGCAGGGAAAATATTCATATTTGCGAAACAAGTGCCTATAGCCGATATTGCATCGAAAATTGACGAATATCATATAAAGGAAACCTACGAAGAGGGTGACTACAACTTTACGCTTGAAACCGAAGTAACTGGGCTTCTCCCCAAAGAAAAAACTCTAAGTGGGATTTATTCACATGACTATGTTATGCACGTTTTTCATAGAGGCAAAACTGTGCCTTTGCCCCGTACTGTAGAGGCACTTTTCAGCTTCTCTCAAGTGGAGGAAACAAATTTTCTGGCGATTGTAGAGAAAAAACGCGTTGCGAACTTTATAGCTAACAAGCTCAGCGACATTCTTTTTGATAGTACAGGTAGCATAGTTGAAGCGAGGATTCCGCCTGAAACCTTGCGCAATTTCCATTTGAAGAATCCTGAAGACACAAAAATAACATTCTTTGATAATGTGGACATACCTAATATAAACAAACTTTCACTTTATGGTCCTGATCTAATAAACTCCCAACTATTTGAAGACTATAGAAAACATGGAGATTTATGGTACGTTGTTGCACGTTCCAAGGAAACAGGCTACGTAGTAGGGATAACCAGAGACGCTTCAGTAACCATATTCAACTCAGCAGACAAAAACAATTACCTAGAATACATAAATAAGGAGATATATCCACTAATTTTGGTAAATACCCAATAATTTTCTATTTTCGCTTTCTGAATAGCTTTTTGTTATCCATGTCAGTGACGTATTCGAATCCAGTCTCTAGCAATTTACATGCTTCGTCTAAGTTGTCTGCGATTTTTACGTGAAAATCATCTGCATTGTTGCAATGATAGATAGCTGCTTCAAGGTTGATGTATTGCATTTGGATTTTATCGTTCTGTGACCTAAGACTTGTTGAACGTGGAGTATGTCACGTGTTTTGTGGTATTCTGTTGTGCCCTTTAGATGTCTAAGCGAGTGAAAAGAGATTCTCAGCAATCGTGGATTATTGAGTTTGTGTGCTTGTCTTTTTCGGGTAGCTTGAAGGTTATACCGCATGGATTCTAGATTCCCTGTAAAGATTCGATTCGATTTTTTTGGTAGTCTCTCTAGCATTGCGATAGTCTGATTTGAAATTGG
>CAYFXZ010000036.1:0-17487 GCA_964347245.1 uncultured Candidatus Bathyarchaeia archaeon
GGTACTCCCAGTAGACTGCGAATTCCTTCTATGCCAAATTTGGGACCTTTAAAGCTTTTAGCAAGTATAGCGGGCATTTCAATGTCAATAAGTCGCAGGTTTTTCAAAGCCTTCAGTCCGAAAACGTTTCCTGCAACGCTGCTCAGTATATTTGGCATGTTTCCCTGCTCGAAAAGCTCTATAGGATAAGCTATCTTGGCTAGGTTGCCTTCTATTCTGAAGACGCAGGCTGCAAGCTTTGCCATATATGGTTCAATCGTGGTAAGTTCAGTCCATGTGCCCACGGAACTTTCCGCGGCGACTCCGCCTGCAGCTTCTTTGAGGCTAATGCCTTCTGGCTCTACGTAAAAGGTGCAAATTAAATCTGTTTTCGCTGGCTCATATTTTAAGTCGACAAAGTCTATGTACTTCAAAATCGTCTTCCTCACTACTATTGTGATTATTATTTCATTAAAATCTTTAACTAACTGCTTTCCTATTCTATCATGTGGATCTTTAATGGAGCTTATAGCTGAAGTTTTAAAAATCACGGCTGGTGGAAGAAGAATCGCCATTCTATGTGAGGAAACCGCGAGGTCACTCGGCGTCCACTCTTCAGACAGGATATGCATTACATATTGTGAACAGCAAGTAATTGCCATAGCCAATCTTGCCACGCATTTTCCTAAAAACCGCATAGGGCTTTACGAGGAAATCTCAGAAACGCTTGGACTGAAAACTGACGAGATAGTAGACGTGCATCTGGCTCATCTTCCCGAGTCCCTCAGAAATGTGCGAGCGAAACTCCGCGGTGAAAGGTTGCGAGAACACGACATGGTGACCATAGTAAAAGATGTGGTTGAGCGGCATCTGAGCGAAGTTGAAATCGCCGCTTTTCTAACCGCCCTCAATATTTACGGGTTGAACATGGGCGAAAACGAAGCCTTATCCAGAGCAATGGTGGAGACAGGTGACACACTTGACTTCGGCGAGGCACCAATACTTGATAAGCACAGCATAGGAGGCATACCAGGAGATAAGACATCATTGCTTGTGGTGCCCATAGTAGCGGCTGCCGGCTTTACGATACCTAAAACGTCCTCGCGGGCAGTTACTTCCCCTGCGGGAACCGCTGATCGTTTTGAAACCCTATGCCCAGTTGACCTTTCTATCAGCGAAATTAAGGCTGTTGTGGACAAGACAAACGGCTGTCTCGTCTGGGGAGGAGCTTTAGACTTGGCTCCAGCCGATGATCTTTTCATTCAAATTGAATACCCTTTAGGAATTGACCCGCTACTATTACCTTCGATTATGAGCAAGAAGAAAGCTATAGGTGCCACACATGTTGCAATTGATATTCCAACTGGCAATGGCGCCAAAATCAAGAACATGACAGAAGCTTACGCGTTGGCTTCGGACTTCGTAGATTTAGGTTTGCGCTTGAACTTAAAAATCCAGTGCGCTCTATCTTTCGGGGAACAACCTATAGGCTACGCTGTCGGACCAGCGCTAGAAGCGCAAGAAGCCTTGAAAACTCTAATGGGTGCTGGTCCAGCAGATCTTAAAGAAAAGGCAGTTGGTCTTGCAGGTATGCTCTTTGAAATGGTCGGCGTCGAAGGCGGAAGGAAGAAAGCCGAACACATTTTAGAATCTGGAAGAGCTGAAAAGAAACTGCGAGAAATTATAGAGGCTCAAGGGGGAGATCCGCACATAAAACCCGATGAAATACCCGTTGGCACCAAAAAAGCGGAGATGACTGCCAACCAAGCGGGAAGAGTACTATGGATGAGCACTGAGAACATAGTTAATATCGCAAAGGCAGCGGGTGCACCAAGAGCAAAAGGAGCCGGTGTAATGGTCAAGGCGAAGCTAGGTGAAGCCGTTAAAAAAGACACTGTACTGATAGAGATTTTTGCTGAACGAAGTAATAAACTGGAGACAGCCTTGGAGCTTGCAAAGAAACTTCAGCCCATAGTTCTAAGTAAAAAGCCTGAGGATCAGATGCTGTTGGATCGTGTTCCTAAGAAAGTCGCAAGTGAAAAACCTTTCATCCTCGAAAGATGAGGAATCCTACACTTTTTGTGATTTAACTACGCTCAATTAAGAAGAATTGGGAGTTTATCGGGCTCTTGACCGCACTCTTGGTTCCAAAAGCGTCCAAAGCCACTCCACGAACTCTCTTAGGTTTTTGGTTTGTATGTGGACTTCTCCTGGACCCGTGATCTGTGTTACTAAACCCTCTCCGCTCAGCAATGTTTCTTTCAGTCCGCCGAACTTTGTGACTTTATAGCTACATGAGGCGCTGAAACCTACCAAGTGAAAGTTGTCAACTATTAGCGTTTGCCCCGCCTCCAGTTTGTGTGTGTCTATGGCGCCGAAAGTGTTGATAAATAACTGCCCGTTTCCTGTTGCCTTAAGCATGAATAATCCTTGACCGAAAAGCCCCTTAGTGAAGCCTTCCCATTTCACGTCTAAGTCTATGCCTTGCGTTGACGCTATATAGGCTGATTTCTGTATTATAAAACCTTGGCTAGGCGTGATCTCCAACTTTTCAATGTCGCCCACGGGTGCCGCTACTAGCGCTACATCTCCAGAGCCTCTTTCTGCAATGTAATCGTTAACCCAGAAGGATTGTCCGCCGAATATTGTAAGCCCCAGGCTTCCCAGCAGGCTTTTCTCTCTTTTGCGTGTGTGTACTTCTATGGTTGGGTCCATGTAGGTTAGAGCACCTGATTCCGCTGTGATTGCTTCACCCTTGTCCAAATTTACTACAAGCATCGAGTAAGACGGTCTGTACTTGATTTCATACTTCATATTGGATACTTCCTATTGAAACATTAGGGTTTAAGTAGCAAATAAGCTTAAACCTCAATTCCAAGCAGGCTACACTCTTTTTTCTGGAATTCAAAAGTCTTCTTTCATAAAAATCGTCTAGGATCCGTGTCAATATCAACTATTACTGGTTTGTTCTCCGATAACGCTCTGTCAACCGCTACTTCAAGTTCACTAGGCTCTGTCACTTTAATACCCGTTCCGCCGGAATACTTTGCAAAGTCTGCAAAATTATAATTGTAAAGTTCAGTTTGCCAAGTCTGGTAGCCTTCCACCTTCTGCTCCTGCTGTATCATACCCAAACTTTGATTGTTCAAAACGAAAACTTTAACAGGCATCTGATATTTTAAGGCTGTTAAAAAGTCCTCCATAATCATCGAGAAACCACCGTCACCTGCGATGCAAACAACCTGCCTATCCGGATAAGCAAGCGCCGCTGCCAGTGCACCGGGCAAGCCGAATCCCATAGAAGCCAAGTAGCCGCTCATCACCATCTTCTGGGTCTTCTTCATAATGAAGTTCCTTCCAAACCACCAGCAATTTTCACCTACATCCAATGATATAACGGCGTCAGCGGATATTTTCTCGTTCAAAACCTTCATTATATATTGAGGTCGAATAGGCTTCAAAGATGAATCAGCCTCTCTTTGTAATTGTACCATCCATTCCTGCTTTAATTGTGAGATTTCGTTTAGGTATGATGTCTTCCTTTTTTCCTTCACTCTTTCAGTTAGTTTCGGGATAAGTACAGCACTATTGCCAATCAAGCCTACCTCAACTGGGTAGTTCTTTGCAATCATCTTCATGTTAATGTCTATTTGTACAGTTTTCTTTTCAGGAATCCGCGTTAGTTCAGAAAAAGAAGATCCAATTACAATGAGTAAGTCTGCTTTGCGAACCAGCGTTGCGGCTGCTGTGGAAGCTATACTGCCGTGGCTACCCGCGTATAACTCGTTATCTTCATCGATTATTCCTTTCGCTCTAAACGTGGTTATTATCGGCGCAGAGATCTTTGTAGCTAATTTCAGCAGCTTGGTTCCCTGCCCCATGGCTCCGAATCCAGCGATTATCGCTGGTCTCTCCGCTTGGTCAATCATTCGGGCTGCTTTCTCAATCAGCGCGTTTTCCTGTCCAAATGCTAGGTTAGGCATTCTGCCTTCAAGTGGAAGTATCTGCGTTTCATATGGCAGTTTTTGCACGTCATTGGGAATTCCAATGTGAGCGACACCTCGATCAAGCAGCGCATGCCGCATAGCCAGCGTAATCAAAGTTGTAGTTTGCTTTTCTGACATCAGAATCTTGTTGAATACACAAATGGGTTCGAAGAAAGAGTACTGGTCAATTTCCTGAACTGACCCCGGGCCGATGAGTTGCCGTGCCACTAATCCAGTTAGCGCCAAAACAGGCGAGTGATCCAAGCTTGCGTCATATAAGCCCGTAGCCAGATTAGTTGCGCCTGGTCCTGAAACACCTAAACATGCGGTAACGTTTCCCGTCAATTTTCCGTAAGCCGAAGCCATGAATGCCGCAGTTTGTTCGTGTCGCACCTGAAGGTACTTAACCTTCCTGTTTTTTCGTATGGCATCCACGATGCCCAACGTGGAGGTGCCTGGAATTCCGAAGACATATTGGACACCCCACTCTGCGATTTGTTCCACCAAAATATCTGAGACTGTTCCTCCTGTCTTTTTCTCTTCAGCTTTGCCTGTTAAAAACACAAAAGCATTTTTAGGAGCCCCGCAGATAGGGCACACCCACTTTTCAGGCAAGTTGCTGAATTTCACTTTCTCTTTAGCTTCATCGTAAACATAATTGCAGACTGTACATCTAAATTTTGCCATCTGAAAACCTCAAAAGTCATATACAACAACTAATATTTTCTGAGTCTTATCTGCTTTTCTGGTTTTTATCCCATCAAAACTCAACCTTTCCGGACGCGCTTGAATTTCGAGCCAATATGGAGACCTGTGAAACTCATGCCTATCAGGATGAGTACGTTGAAGACCATGTTTCCCCGTCTGGACAAGCCATAGAGGAACCATTCCACTGTCGTTACCACTGTTCCATCGAACGCGTCCTTAGGAAGGTTTACTGCAAAAGGAAGCCAATCTGCAAGAGCAGGCTGAAACACTACAACCAGCAGCTCGTAAAACGCGCTTAAAACAATTATCCTCAAGATCGCTTCCCGTCCCCCCTTTCTTATTCCTTCCCTGAATGAGTAGCCAACAATTATCATGCTTAGAAAAACGGCGGTAATCCCAGCTCCGTAATACGTGAACATGGTAACGCCAAAAACTGGAAGCGCCATAATTGTCAAGATAAATGCTATTAGAATTTGTAACACGGCATATGTTGCTACAGCTACTATTATGTCGCCAAACTTCAACCGGTCATCTCCCATAAAAACAAAAGAATCGAATGGATTTAATATCCCACTTTTCGCTTTTTATGATTTGCTATAATGTCAATTACAAGCTTTCGCAAGCTTTTAGCTCTTAAAATTAAAGAAATACTTTGCTCCGAATAATTCATAAAGTGCCCCGCACCAATATCCCGTTTAAGGGATTGTTTAAGGATGGAAAGCTGGGAGCTAATAATAATTGGCGCTGGTGCAGCCGGTTTAGCAGCAGGAATTTATGGTGCTAGAAGCGGACTAAAAACCCTTGTTATTGATGAGAAACTGGCTGGGGGAACCACGGCTGATGCTCCTGTTGTGGAAAATTATCCCGGTTTTCCACAAATCAGTGGTGGTGAACTTGCGCAAAATATGGTGCTTCACTGCAGAAAAGTGGGCGTAGCCATCCGCGAAATCGAAGCTGTAACTGCCTTAGCTCTTACAGGTGATAAGAAAATTGTGAAAACCACAAGAGCAACATACGAAGCTAACGCCATTATCATTGCCACAGGTTCTCATTACAGCGAGATCGGCGTTAAAGGAGAAAAGGAATTCCGCGGAAGAGGCGTTAGCTACTGCGGTGTCTGCGATGGACCATTTTTCAAGGACAAACAGGTTCTTGTAATCGGAGGCGGCAACTCAGCAGCTACAACCACTCTTTACCTTTCTGGTATTGCTGCTGAGGTCATAGTGACTCATCGCAGAGACGCTTTTCGCGCTGAAGAAGCCCTCGTGAAGGAAATAGCTTCCAAAGAAAATGTGCAGATTTTCTGGAACACTGAAGTCCGGGAAATAAAAGGCGACAAACTGGTCACTAAAGTCGTCTTGCATGATAACAAAGTAGGAACAACGAAGGAAATAGCGGTTAATGCAGTTTTCGTTCAAATCGGTGAGGCGCCAAACAGCCAAATCGCTCGG
Organism: uncultured Candidatus Bathyarchaeia archaeon; assembly: GCA_964347245.1. Classification (GTDB taxonomy): domain Archaea; phylum Thermoproteota; class Bathyarchaeia; order Bathyarchaeales; family Bathycorpusculaceae; genus SG8-32-3. The sequence continues at coordinate 6,125 of CAYFXZ010000036.1, forward strand.
GATGCCGGCTTGGAAGTTAATGAACATGGCTATATAAAAACAGACTTTTTTCAGCGAACCAGCATGGCAGGCGTTTATGCGGCCGGCGACGTGACTAATCATCCTGTTAAACAAGTTGGAACCGCGGTTGGTCAAGGAATCACTGCTGCTCTCGAAGCTTACGGCTACATTCGAAGACCATACTACCGAAAATAAAGGGAAAACATTATATCATCCAAAAGTCCTTCTCATGCTTCTATAAGAATAAGCTAGTCCACTTGCAATGTAAAAACACCAGCAAAACTGCAATCTAAGAAACTGATGAAAACGGGGACGAAGAAAAACGCATAAAATAATAACAAAGAGGGAGCTCGCCTCGAAGATTAAACTCGTCGAAATTGAAGCTCCTGAAATAGCTGCAAAGGCTCAGCCTGGACAGTTTGTAATACTAAGAATAGATAAAACTGGCGAACGGTTTCCATTAACGCTTGTTGACTGGGACAAGAGAAAAGGAACGATAACACTTATCTTTTTAGAAATTGGCGTTTCAACTGAAAAACTGGGCTCGCTTCAAGAACAGGATAAAATTATGGACATTGCTGGTCCACTAGGGAATCCGAGCGCGATAAAGAAATATGGCTTAGTATGTGTGATAGGCGGCGGGGTCGGTACTGCTTCCGCATATCCCATAGCGCGTGCTCTAAAACAAGTTGGCAACAGGGTGATATCGATAGTTGGCGCTAAAACCGCTGACATGTTGATTCTTGAAGAGAAAATGGCCAGAGTGTCGGATGAACTTCATATTTCCACAGACGATGGAACTAAGGGTCAGAAAGGCTTCGTCAGTGACGTCTTGAAAAAACTGATTGAGAAAAGATACGGGTTCAATGTTGTCTATGCAATTGGCCCAACGGTTATGATGCGCGCGGTTGCCTTAACTACCGAGCCTTTCAACATAAAAACAATTGTAAGCCTTAATCCCGTAATGGTTGATGGCATGGGCATGTGTGGAGCTTGCAGAGTCACCGTCGGAGGTTCAAAAAGGTTTGCTTGCGTGGACGGACCAGAGTTTGATGCCCATCAAGTTGATTTTGGAGAGCTACTGAAAAGACAGATGGCTTACACTTCAGAAGAAAAAATGGCTCTGCAGCGGATGCTGGAAAGGAGATGCACCTGTGACAAGTGATACTAAACCTAAGCCGAAAGTTCAGAAGACCGTTGTTCCCATGCCTAAGCAGACACCCGAAGTCCGCAGACGTAACTTCAACGAGGTTGCGCTCGGCTACACTGAAGAACAAGCACTAGTTGAAGCTTCTCGTTGTTTGCAATGTCCCAAACCACAATGCGTTTTAGGCTGCCCAGTTGAGATTGACATTCCTGCTTTTATCCAACTGATGAAAGACAAGCAGTTTGACGAAGCCATAAAGAAAATCAAGGAAAAGAATTGCCTTCCAGCCATTTGCGGGCGTGTTTGTCCTCAAGAAGAGCAATGTCAAAAGCTTTGTGTACTAGGCAAGGTCGGCGACCCCGTCAGCATTGGGAGGCTCGAAAGGTTTTTGGCTGATTGGGAGCGCCAGACTGGAATAGTATGTTCAGAGAACGCGCCGTCAACAGGAAAGCGTGTGGCAATAATAGGCGCTGGACCAGCAGGGCTAACTGCCGCGGCTGATCTGGTGAAGCTCGGTCACGAAGTAGTCATCTTCGAGGCACTACATTATTCAGGCGGAGTGCTTATGTACGGCATACCAGAGTTCCGAATGCCCAAGAGCATAGTTCAGGCAGAAGCAGAGTATGTCAAGAAACTAGGGGTTGAAATTCGAGCGAACTGTCTCGTTGGAAGAACCTTCACGATCCCAGAACTTCTCAAAACAGGATTTGACGCAGTCTTCATAGGATCAGGCGCCGGTCTGCCTATGTTTCTGGGGGTTCCAGGCGAGAACTTGTGTGGCATCTACTCTGCTAACGAGTTTCTGATCCGAGTTAATCTCATGAAAGGATACAATTTCCCTGAATATGACACACCGCTACGGCTTGGGAAGCACGTGGTGGTCATAGGCGGCGGCAACGTCGCTATGGACTGCGCGCGCGCTGCAATGCGGCTTGGTGCTGAAGTGTGTCTTCTCTACAGGCGTTCACGTCAAGAATTGCCAGCTAGGCAAGAGGAAATCGAAAATGCTGAGGAAGAAGGCTTGATATGCAAGTTCCTAGCCATCCCGTTAAAGTTCATTGGTGACGAGAAAGGGTGGGTCAAAGCCATGGTGTGTCAAGCTATGGAGCTTGGTGAACCAGACGCTTCGGGAAGACGTAGACCAATTCCCATCAAAGGCTCAGAGTTCACCATGGAAGTAGACACAGTTATAATCGCTATTGGACAGACTCCTAACCCGATTATCCAGAGGACCACAGATGGCTTGATAGCTGATCCGAAACGCGGTACAATCACAGTTGACGAAAACGGCAAAACAAGCTTAGACGGCGTTTACGCAGGCGGCGATGTAGCTACCGGCGCAGCAACTGTTATCAGTGCCATGGGTATGGGCAAGAAAGCAGCTAAAGCTATACATGAATACATTATGAACAAGAAATAACCACAATACCTTGTTCTGCAGGGTCCTACCCCTATCTAGTTTTCTGCAAGCTATTTCTATTAGGATTTAAATATGACTGATGTTCCTTACGCTCTGTGGGCTTACTTCAAAAACGCAAACCTTTACATCAATTTGTTATATATTCGAGGGTTTATTTTTTTCCATTGATTGTTTTAGTTTTTTTGTTATTTGACTTCGAATGAGTTGCATATTTCTTCTACTGTTCGATTCAGGGTTAATTCTGCGATGTTTTGTCCGTAGTCTAGTATTCTTCTTGAGCTATCCATAATCAATCTGAGGGTTGCCGCTACGTTAGGGTCTAGTTTTTTGCTAGCCATGAGCCTTATGAGTTCAGTTTCCAGTGATACGAAAGAGCTGCGTTTGGCGATTATTTTCTCGGCGTCGTTGTATGCTCTTTTGAACATAGCTTTTGTAGCATCTTCGAACATTTGGTGTGCTACTGAATTGAAGTTGAGTAGTTGAGAATATACCTCTTCGTCTATAGGTTCTTTTATGAATAGCAATTGGTTGTCGATTTGTCTCTGCAAAGTTGATAAGTTGTTGATTATATTTAGCGCGTCTTCAGTGATATTCTTTATGTCATTCACTATTATCCTGTACAAAAGGAATTCTTTGGGGGTTTTGAAGCCTAATTCTCTGAACAGGTTGCGTTCTATACCAAATTTTAATTGGCGAACAGCGTACAGACCCAGCCTGTTTGCGTCGTGATGAGAATTAACTACACTTTGAAAAAGCATGTCATCTTTTTTTTTCAGAGCTTGGACGGCGTCCTTATTAGCTGAAAGCGCTACAATAACCATTCGTCTAACTGCTTTTTCAAAGGGAAATTCTGAATGTTTTATAAGAATTTGAAGTGTGATTTCATCTTGGGTTTCATCAATGATTTCTGCACCTAAAAGAGTGTCTCTTGCAAACTTCTTTATTATTGTCTTGCATTTAACCAAGTCTTCTGCTCCTTTGAAGTGAACTCGTATCAAGTCCGCACTTATAACGTATAGAGCTTTTATCATTCGAAGCGTAGATTTTAGCTCTTCTTCTGAAACGTCAACGTTTATGTAGTATTCTTTGAGTTTAGGACCGTCGTTTTCTTTTTCTTTCAGTTTTCTAGGAACTAGGATTAACGACGAATCGGATTTTACGTTAAAGTCGATTTCGCTTCCTTTTTTCAGTCCGATGTTTTGTACCCACTCTTTAGGCAGGGATATTATGTATGAGCCTCTTCCTGTAAGTTGCACCCGTCTGTACCCTAGTTCTTTCTCTATCATGCCTGCTCACCTATACATATATTTCATTTATATTAAATAGTTCATTAATTTACATATAAATGCTTTTCAGTACGATTATATAGAATATATTACATCTTCCAAGCGACTTGCATCAAATAAATGGCAAAAATGGTCTTATACTCCTGTAGAGACTACGCGAACTCTAATGGACAAATGCTAAGTGACGGCGCCGTAGTCTGCATAAAAGGTGATAAATCAAGCTCTTATGTAGTCATTCCCCCCGCGCTCCACAATACAAGGAAAGAGGTCCATTACTTGAAAAGAATCAGAGTAAAAGAGGAATATAGCGTTGGTTGTGGACTCTGCGAAGTTTATTGCGTCGTCCAGCACTCGAAGTCAAAAGACCTCATTAAAGCTTATAACATAGAAAATCCCCGCCCAATTAGTCGTGTGAAATTAGAAGTACACAAACCTGTTTCTTTCGCCATCCAATGCAGACACTGCGATGATCCCGCTTGTGTAACCGCCTGCTCTGCGAGACTATCTTCTTTTAAAATAAGGTTCAATCTATAGACAAGAAAGGAGTATAAGCTTCGAGAGCAAGCAGTCTGTTATTGTTTTAGTTGTTTCTTGATGGTTTCTTCGGCTGCTTTTACTGCGTCTTGCAGCTTTTTCGGTTTAGTTCCTCCACCTTGGGCGAAGTTTGGTTTTCCGCCGCCTCCGCCTCCGATTATTGGTGCAACCTCTTGAACAACTTCACCTGCGTTGACGCCTTTTTTCACTGCTGCTTCTCCAGCCATTACTAGTAATCTAGCGTTTTTTTCGTCTGCTCCAAAGAACAGCGTAACAGTTGCAGCATTGCGTTTTATAATTTGGTTTGAGGTTTGTACCATGCGGTTGATGTCGATTTCATTGCGGAAATCGCGTTTCACAAGCGTTACTCCACATATTTCCTGTGCCACTGCCACTATTTCGGTTTTGTCGATTGTGCTCTCTTTGGCAGCTAATTCTCTAATGAGCTTTCGTTTCTCTGAATTAGCTTCCTTAAGCTCTTTCACAAGTTTCTCGGCGGTTTTGTCGAGCTTCTCCAACGAAGAGTTCAAGGTCTTCGATATCTTCCATAGTAGTAGCTCTTCTTTCTGCACCGCTTTCAACGCGTGGATTCCAACTGCATATCCAAGCCGTTCTACTCCGTCTTGAATGCGTTCAGTGTAGACGATTTTGAGGAAGCCTATTTCGCCTGTTCTCTTCAAATGCGTTCCCGCGCAGGCTTCTACGTCCCAGTTGCCAGTTTTCACCACACGAATGTCCTTTCCCGGCACAGCACCGCCTTGGTAAAGTCTGAAGCCGTATTGTGATTCCGCTTCGCTTCGCGGCATCCACGCTGTTGTAACGGGTAAATTCGCTAAGACTGCTTTGTTCGCCAACGTCTCAATCTTGTGTATTTCTCTTGGCTTTAACCTGCGGTAATGCGAGATGTCTAGCCTTGTGCTTTCCTCGCCTTTCTGCGTGCCATGTTGCCATACATGTTCGCCTAAAACTCGCCTTGCGGCGCCGTTAACCAAGTGTGTAGCCGTATGAGCCTTCATCAACGTGTACCGTTTATTCCAGTCAAGAATGCCGTGAACCCTGTCTCCTTCCTTTGGTGGCACTGACCCCTTAATTTCATGCAGGATGATTCTGCCCACTTTCTGCACGTGAACAACTTCCGCTTTCACGTTATCGAACAATATGAAACCTTGATCTGAAGGTTGTCCGCCGCCTTCAGGATAAAAGTAAGTGCGGTCCAATACAACGTGTTCGCCGTTCACCACTTTGATGACTTTGGCGTCGAACTCTTTAACATACGCGTCAGCATAGTACATCTGCTCAGTCGCGGGGAGATTCTCGACGGCGGTTTCCAGTTTTGCTTCAACTCTGGTTTCTTCTTCTACGGTCTTGTCGGCTTGCATGTGTTTATTTGCAATTAACGCGTAAAAGTCCTCTGGAACCTCTACGGTGATGCCTTCTACTTCAACTAATTCTTTGACGATTTCAGGTGGAAGTCCATGTGAATCGTAAAGTTCAGAAAGCGTAATATTGGGTAAGCGCCTCATTTTTTTTGCTTTAAGGTCGGTGGCGATCCGTTTCACCATACTTTCTCCCCTTTTTAGGGTGTCCTCGAACTTTTCTTCTTCAACCTTGAGCATTTCTATAATTTCTTCGCGCATGGTTCTGATTTGCGGGTAATCCTTAGACCAGTAATCAACCTGTAGGTCCACTATATCATAAAGCCGTTCAATATCCATTTTTAAGCTTCGTAATAAGCGGAAGACTCGGCGGAACAACAGTCTCGCCAAGTACCCCTCATGAATGTTGGATGGCACGATGCCTTCGGAAAGCATGAAGCTGAGGCATTTCGTGTGGTCTACAACTGCGAACACGTTTTCAATAGGCAGGAGCACTTCATCCAGCTCATTCACGTCAGCAGCAACAATTTTGGCTATTTGTCGTCTAGCGTCGAGGCGGTTTGCGGTTTTGTCAATGCTTACCAAACCCGAATGTTTGGCCACTGAATAAAGGAATGTATTGTCCACTTTTAACCCAGCCATGTTGAAAACTTTGTCGAGCATTTCGCCGTAGATTGCGTGGAAACAGCTCGGTGCTCCTTGCGAGAGCCAAGCAAAACGATCTAAGCCGTAGCCTGTGTCCACGGTGCGAATTGGCAGCTTTACAAATTCGCCGTCCAAAACCTTGTACTGCATAAACACGAGCGTAGCAACTTCTAGTCCGCCTATGATGCATTCCAAATCTGGACCAGCGTTTCCACCTCCAACCCAAACGTCCTCTTTGTATGTTACGTCATCGGAAGGTACGCCTAGCACGTCGGTGACGAACTCGTGGTGGTAGCGAACTGTTTGGTCTTTCCAGTACACTTCTTTTTCTGGATAGTTGAAGGCATGGTGTCCCCCCATCTCGAAAATAGTTAGGTGCCTACCAAAGGTTGGTCCTGTGTTTGAGATATCCACAAGGCGTATGCACGGCTGGGATATGACCAGCGGGTTGGCTGGAGGCGGAGCGATGCCTTCGGTGACGAAAGGTTGAAAGTCGATAATGCTGGCGTGAGTGAGGTAGATGTCGCTTCTCCACCTCGCCACAACCGGGTAAGGCTTAATGCGTGTATGACCGTGCTTGTCGAAAAAGGAGAGAAAAGCTTCGCGCATTTCAGCAAGACTGTAGCAGCTTCGCGTGGGTGAATTTTTCAGAAAACTGTAGCAGGTACATCTATCTGAAGTTGATTCTCCGCAAGATTTCTGCTCCGCGTTCTGAGTCCAAAAGAACTCTCCACAAGTAGGACAAAGCTTTCTAGTGAAGCTTTGTTCCCTAAAAAAAGGAAGCGCATACTCTTTGTCTGGAAAACGTTTCAAACTCCCCACTCCATGCCAATTGTCTCATATTCACCGTGTACAGGGGTTACGAGATTCACCGATTTAAATAATTGGCTGAAAAATTGCAGTGTCACCCGCGCTAGCAAACCTTTCTTTTGGTATCACTGACTGCTCTGCGTTTCCCAAAAATTGTTGTAAATAAATATCGCTTGGCCTAAGGTGAATGCCAGTTTTCAATCATTCTCTCAGTCGGTTCACCTTGCTTTTCTAGTCCATAACGGCTTAATGGCTTAGTCAAGTGTCTCTGAGACCTAGTTGAAGTCACATATAAACTAGGCTGCAAGTCCCTTTCTATCGCAATACACACTTTTCTGGCGTCGTTGAAGCGTGCACCGCATTTTTTGCATCGAAACCCCTTTCCTCTGCCCATAGTTTTCAATCGCTTGCCGCACTTTGAACACGCAGGATTTTGAAAAATAGTTTTCGGCGCAAGGGAGAGAACCCTAATCTTTTCAAGATTAATCGTCAAACGTTTATTAGGTGAAGGCTCACGCACGGCACCGTACACTTCTATGTTGTCGCCCACAATGAGTTTTCTTGCACATTTGCGCAGCACGCCTGTAGGCTCATAAGCAGCGCAGTCCACCTCTCCCGTCTCGTCACTTGCTGAAAAAATTACGTGCCGCAAAGGAACAAGTTTTGGATTTCGCGATACAATCGTCTTCGAAACAACCGACTGGTACGGTTCTATATGGTTCAAAGCTGAAACACGTTTGAGGTGCGCGTCTGTGCCTTGGTTACTGCGGAAAACAACCCATCTTTCTACTTGCTCCAACGGTTCAATCAGGTCGAGAGCCTTCTTTACTATCGTCGGTGTTTCACCCCTGATGCCAAAGAGAATTGGGTCTGAACCCCGAGGTGTTATAATTACTCTACCTTTCTCTGGATCCACATTGTTGAACGTGTAGGGCTTGGTCAATCTGTCCATTTCATAAATTGATGTTACATCCACTCGTCTTTTTAGCCCGCGATTTTCTGGAATGCGATAAGCGATTAATTCGTAGGTGTAGTCGCGCTCGAAAGTTTCGCCAATAGCTGCTAATGCGCCGATTATGCCTCTGCAATTTTTGAAACCTATTGCTTCGCCACGGAACTTCTGTATGAGATTTTTGGCTTGCTTTAATGTGACTATGCCTGTTATGGCGTTTTTAGAGAAAACCTTGATTTGTTCCGGGATTTTCTCGTTCTGAAAAAAAACTATTCCTGGGTTTGTATCCTTGGAGTCGAGATCAGAGTGCTCCTCCACTATGCGTATTGTTGTTTTTTTTATTTTGTTTTCAAGCCCTGCGGCATATTTTATTTTGAGGCAGAGAGCGCCGTTTCCTCTTGTCTTCCACGGCACGTTGGGGTTAAGCCTGACTAGTTTTGGGTAATCTAGAAAAGTGGCTTTAAGGTTTTTCAGTTTTTCCACAAGAAGGGCAGTGACGTAGGTTGTGCAGCCCTTTCTCGTTGAGTCAGTATCATCTAAACCTATGTGCATTGCGTTTTTGTTCATCAAACGTGGTTGTACTCCAGTTGAAAGAGAACGTTGTGCACAGTAAAAAATCTTATTTTAAGTGGTTGGAAGCTGAGGTTTGAATGCTCTATCTCGCTCAAGGGGAATATAAAAAGACATGGTGGGTTTCGAAACCTCGTAATCCAACCGGAAAAAATTGTGCATTCTCCATAGTGAGAGTTGCTACTGCAGCTAACATTACTTTGGAGGATATATCCCACTGGGTATCACAGAATTCTCCCAACTTCCCACTACTCCGAGACGCACAGTTCTTTTTTTGTGCTAAAAAAATTTAAAACTATGTGATTGTACACATGCAGTCACAATTTTACAGTTGGGCCCAGTCCAGGCTTTCAGTTTTTTGTTTTTCTTGATTTTGAGAAATGAACAGGTAACTTGTTAAGGTATTAGTTCTTTGGAGTACTCGTTTCTAGTATGTTAGTCCAACTCATTTGCTTCTAAAAAATTGCTTTCAAGCCACGGGCGCTTTATCTCTCCATTCAAAATCATCATACATTAACGATCTCGACACAGCGGATTCAAGATTAAATTATTATGCAAAAGGTATAACAACTATTTTTTGTGACTGCGCCATCATTTAATTAAACGTACCAACTAACCAGACAAAAGAAATGGAAATTTGAGTTATAACGTTATCGATTTTCAACTACTATCATTGTTAACGTGGATCTTACTTTATCAAGTCGGCGGATACGCCACGTGACAATTTCTTTTAGTTTATCCATTGTATCTGCCTTTACTCTTGCAACTATGTCATAGACTCCGTAGACTGCAGAAGCTTCGTCGACGCCTTCAACGCTTTTCAATTCCTTCAGCACATCTGACTCGGAACCTATTTCAGTGTTTATCAATACAAACGCGGTCGGCATATAAACTCCTCAATCTACTTTTGTCCAATTATACATTAAAATGTTTTTCTAAAAAGGAAAGATTCCCAATTCTTTAGAAGCGTTTATCCATCGGCGTTAATTATTTCAGCATTTGCTAATCCGGAGTCTTTCCACCTCAGCTCGAGTGGGAACTAACACGGTTATGCAATCACTTAAAGGGTCTTTGCCAAAGCAAACTGTACCTTCGCACTTTTTGCATCCGAATAAAATGCTGTTAAAGCCGCTGCTGTTATAACCGCTTTTTTAGTTTTAGCTCCTTGAAGGATAGTTATTGGACTGCCAGTATCGGGGACTTCAAAGTAATAATCTTTCCGTGCCTTCTTTGTTTTCAAAACATCGTTTTCCATTTCGTTTCTTCCTACTATTATCTTGTTTTTACCTAATCTGAAGTGCCTGCCAACGCTCAGCAAAGCCGCATCTGCCATGGAGCAGCACTTTCTATTCTTGAAGAGATCTCGCAGTCTTTCGGCGTACTCCCTGCAGGTGAGCAAGCACCCGCCCGCTGGAGAAGGAAAAGATTTTAAATTAAGTTCCTCAGCGAGTTTAAGCTGTGGCTTGCTTGACCTGCCTCGGATACCCAAAAGCTTCTTCCTGTCAACCAACCCTTTCTTTTCAATAATTGTTTCAGGAAGCAGTTTTGCTGAAAGGGGTCTCAAGATATTACCCTCTAAACCCGACTCTTCTTCAACTACCTTCAAAGCACTAAGGTGCTGGGACATAGGTCTTTCGTCTAGAACTTCACCGGTGAAAATGAAGTCTGCTCCTATTTCCTCAGCGTACTTCTTTGCCTTTTTCAATATGAATATCCGACAGTCAATACATGGGTTCATGTTATTACAATATCCATGCTTGGGTTTACGGACCATGATCAAATAATCATCACCGAGCTCTCTAACCTCAAGAGGCACACCCATTTGATCTGCAGCTTCAGCTACTCCCAAACCGTCTTTTGCATAACAACTAAAAACGCTCGCAAAATTCACAGCAACGATATTAATACCTTGATTTTGAATTAGTTTAATCGCTATAATGCTGTCTAACCCGCCTGAAAATAATGCTAACGCCTTAATCCTTTTCATACACAGTCACTACGCTATTTTCCATTAAAATAAGAATTTGCTTTTCCTAACCATTTTAGTTTTTTTAAGTCAAATCCTGAACCTTGCGCTACGTTTGGCAATGGAAAAAGAAAAATCAAGATGCAGCAAATTATCAATTCGCTGTCGAGGTAAAGCCAAGAAGAAATTTATGTTTCTGATTAAGAGGGAATCCGAAGTTATTGCTCAATTTCCTATAGATGCAAATTTCCTTTTAAATGAAAGTAATCAACTCGTGAATTTCACTGATACTGATAAGATTCGTAAGTATCTCGCAAGGAAAACTAGAATAACTACTGCCAAATGCATTAGAGATTTGCGAGCTGGAATGAACCATATAAATTTGAAAGTTAAAGTTTTAGAAGTTGCAGAGCCAAAACAGGTTGTTACAAGGTTTGGAAACCACACTAGCGTCGCAAGGGCTTTAATTGCGGATGAAACTGGAACAATCAATCTTTGTCTTTGGAACCGCCAAATAGCCTCTGTCTCGGCTGGAGACACTGTTCAAATTGAGAATGCACAAGTGTCTGCGTTTAGAGGCGAAAAACTCATGAACCTGGGAAAAAGAGGAACACTAAGTAATGTTGAAGTCTCGAAAACCTGAGTTCATACGCTTTT
>CAYFXZ010000037.1:0-16452 GCA_964347245.1 uncultured Candidatus Bathyarchaeia archaeon
TTTTGATTTTATTTTTTTAAAAATGTTTTTCCATGGAATTGTATTGCTTTCTCTTCGTATTTGATGTGGTTTGTTTAAACATGTTTAAACTTTCTATGGTTTTTAACGAAAATGTACCTCTAGTTTCATACTCATCTAGGGTTGTGCCACCATAAGCTTTTGCCAGTCAATTATTTTTGTGTCAAAGAATCTTTACAAAAAATGATTTATTCTGAAAATTGTGATAGATGAAGTTCAACAAAATCGAGTTCTTTTTTTGCTCTTTTTTGGGAGTGAGAAAGATAATTGCATAAACCTTAAGAGTCAATGTCATAACTATAGATGGTTTTCGTTTTAGCTTTGGAGGGATTGAGAAAAAAGATTGGGAGGTGAGATTGAATGAATAGAAAGGTATGCGTTGTTTTTGTTTTGCCTCTCCTATTAGTCTTTGCCGTTTCATCAATAATTGTCAGAGGGGCTTCTCAAGTAGAGTTGACGCCTACGTCTGGTGAGCCAGGCGACTCTGTAATGGTTGAGGGCACAGATTTTGCAGCAATAAATAACACTGGCATAGGCCTTGGGCCAGCGGTAATTGTTACTGGTGAAGTCCATGACATCCTCAATGTCGATATTGGCGGTCCGGAAGTTTATGGCCCGTTTGTGGCTAGAACGGTTCATTATCCGATCGTTCCAGGCTCCTTTTACATGTTCGTTGATGTTAGTGGTGTAACATCCGAGTATTACGATAATGGCGATGGAACACTGAATACCGAAAGCCCCTACGCAATTGATCCTTTTGTGAATTACGTAACAGGCGAGTTTGGCCGTTCTTCCAATGCGGATTGGTCAACCTATACTGTAAACTTCACCGCCAACTATGCTTACTATCAGTTTAACGTGACTCCTGCCGCTGGTGTACCGACAGACGCCTCTGGGGCTTTTACAGTCAATATCACGGTGCCTGACATTTGGAATGGAACTGAACCCGTAACGGTGGTGGATGAGGCGGGAAACGTGGCTACAAGCGACTTCACAGTGGAAGGAAGCGACATAATCCCTGAACCTTTAACAATCGGAGCCATAGTGCTGTTGTCTTCTGCTGCTTTAGTTGTTAGCTTTTACTGGCTAAGAAAGAAACACACTAATAAAATGCTAAAGTACGGTTAAGCTCAACCATTCTTTCCTTTTTTTGCATTAAAAGTTAGTTCAAGACACTTTTCTCGAGCAGACAAGGCAAAGAAAACTTATGTCAAACCAAAGGTTTCAAAAACTTAAGATGTATATTCCGTTGTTTTGTTTAGTTCTTCTTCGATTTTCTTGAGAACTGAAACTAGTTCGTTGGTTAGAGTGTTGAATCGCTCTGGTTTTTGCTTCATGAGTTGTTGCAATCGGTAGCGGTTACGCATAAAGGCATTATTGTTTTTCCTTTTACTTGTGTTGCCATTACAGAGCAAAGAAGGCAGCTTACGTTTAATGCGGTCTGTGTTAACCATTCAGAAGCACCAGAAAAAAGGGAAAAAGGTTACGAGGGATAATGAGCATGACACTTTTCCGAACGAGGCTACCTAACCTCGGCCACTTTTCCATGCTTTTCCGTGATTTCGGCCACTTCACCATGGTCTCTTTAAAATCATGGCAAACACCTTATTTTCGCTTGTTTTTCCTTGCTTTTTAGTGGTACATGTGCTTTTTAGAATGGGCTTAATCCCATTTTAAACCCCTTTAAGAACATTTATGTGCTAAAGACTGGATTCAGAGAAAAGGAATAATAAAAACAGATTAGTGCACGATGGAAAGCGCACTAATCGTCAGATGATAAGAGGGCGCTAAAGAGATTCAGGTTCGCAGAGATTCTCTTTCTTTGCCGCGGCACGAGCGCAGCATGTACAAACATATTTTGCGTTCTTTATCAGAGGTTTCATCTCTTTTGTCAGACCAGTGGCTTCAACTATTGCGCAAAGGTGGTGTTCATGTCCTGGATGAGGTTCTGTTTGTGTCATTTTGTCACCTCCATTTTCTCGCACTTGTAGGTAAAATATATAATTACATTCTCTAGGTCTCAAATAATAAAACTTTTGGATGTAATCTAATTTGTGCGCGCGTGGTATGTGAGAGTGTGAGTGAGAAAGTTGTAAAGCATGAAAACACAAGTCATTATCCAGAATAAAAACTGCTAATTTCAAAAAATCAGTGCACCTTCTGAACGGCGAATTTATGACTCACGCGGATGGCGAAAGAAGTCGCAAATTTCATACGGTTTGCCTATTGTAACTGAGCAAAAAAGGCTTGGGTGTTACTGCAATAAACTCTCTTACTGCAGATTAGAAAAAATACAGCATTCAAAACCAAGCAGATTGCGGAGTTTACTTGCTGACTTTATTTCCGCTTTTCACTGCTATTTCCCTCTTGCCTGCTGTTTTTGCGATTAGGTAAATTATGCTTGGAGCCGCAAGCACGAGCAGTATTACCGTCGAAATTGGTGCAAACGAGCAAACCATAACAGTAGCAACTGCGAGAAAAATAAACGCTATGGCAAATATGGCTGCCAGTAGTTTTTTGGTGTTCATCGTTTCACCTCCTTCAATGCCGCATTGCACATTTTGTGGGCTTCTCCACGCTTCAAGTCAAGTCTGAAACTTCCGTTCACTCCATGGATTTCCAACAGCGAATCTTCAACAAAGCCCAGATTTAACAATTCGCCGAGGAAACCTTCGACTACTACGCTACCGCTACCATTGCTGGGGATAGCGACAGTCTTCAAATGTTTTTTGTGGTTCAATTCTACGCTGAAAGCATGAGGTTCTTTGTCTGTCTTCATGTTTTTCGCCTCGATTCTTTTCAAGGCAAAAGTTTGTGATATAGTCTCCTAAAGAGAAAAACTGAAATTTCTGGATCAATCTAAAATAATTAGGAAGAAGCAACATGGAGAAACTCGGCAACTTAATGTTTGAGCTGGCAAACGAGGACAGGCTGAGGATATTAATTCGGCTTCAAGAGAAGCCAATGAGACTTACACAAATATCTAATAAACTTAAACTTAACATGCAGGAAACGTCAAGGCATCTCTCCAGACTCAGCGAAGCTGGACTTGTCTCAAAGGATTCGGAAGGGCGATTTCGCATTCAACCTTTTGGAGAAGAAATCCTTAATCTTTTGGCTGGTTTCGAGTTCTTGGAAAAATATCGCGACTACTTCAATAGCCATGACCTTTCAGGTTTGCCACTTAGTTTTCGCAATCGCATCGGTGAACTCAAAACTTGTGTCCTTTCAAATGACTTTTTCACGTCATTGCACCTTGTGAACAACGTCATTCGGAAAGCGGAAGAATATCTTTGGATGATTAGTGACCAAGTTCTGGTGAGCTCCAAGCCACTTGCAATGGAAGTGATTGAGACACGGACTACGAAATTCCGCTGGATTCTACTAGAGGACCTTGTTCCTCCTCCTGAATTCAAACCCATGCCATTTGTATCAAGTCGCATGGAACGAAAGACTCTGAAAAAGATCGACGTTGCCATGGTTTTGTCCGAAAAAGAAGCACAATTGGCTTTTCGCGGCACAGACGGAAAAATGGACTTCAGATCATTTTCCGTTGTTGAGCCTCTGCCGCTAAATTGGTGCAAAGAGCTTTACGAATACTATTGGAATAGAGCTACTTTGGGGCTACCGAAAGGTCTAGAAAGCTGGAAATAATAAATCGCGGTTTGTAATTATCGCGCTCGCAATAAGCGCGGTTTTGCGAGATTTTTCTATTCAATTCGTCAAAGCTGTGTGGCGGTATTTGTAGTGATACCCGCTAAAAACGACTTGACAACCTGCTTAAAGAAATGCCAGGATTGGAGAGAAGAGAGGAAGCGCACGCTATGACTTGCAAGATTAGAAAAGCAGAACTAGTCGCAAGTAGCCCCATAGAATATGCCAAAAAATGTAATACACGATTCTAAACCAATACATCGTGACAAAATCATAACGCTTGAAAAATGCCAACTGGGAAACAATAATTGCAAAGATACGCAGAAATTCAAGCACAATAAACCATAAAGGCAGCTGTCCACCACCAATAACCAAGGTCTGAAAAGCAGGCTCTAGAATTGAAGCAACTAGAATACTGACCCAAATTATTTTATCATCACTTATTTTCTTAGAAAGTGGAGTCAAAATGATTAGGATTAATGTAAGGGGCAGTACTTGAAAAAGGATTTCCGCAACATACCCCAGAGCGGGGTAAAAAAACAGAGATTTAGGAAGCAAAACATTGATATCAGCAGAATATATTCGCGTGCTAAAATCAACTATGATAGCGATTAATCCAAGTAGTGCTGCGAGTGCGGAAGCGTAAAGAAGCCCATTCAGATGCCCCTTCTTGTAAATTGCAAAGCAACTCTTGGAAATGAGAAAAGCGAAAAGGAAAAAACCCAAAAGGGAAACGAGCAAAACTCCAATTAGTGGATTGATGCCCATGAAAAGGTTAAGAAGAAGAGATGGGTAGCCTTGAAAATTCAATACTCCAAGAAACACTGTCACTACAACGGATATCCCGACAAAGATTTGAAACTGTGATCGCTCAGACCGAATTGTTTTAGCCAGACGGTTTAAAGCCACATGAGATTTCTCCTTTTTTGTTACGACCTCGATTCTTTTGAAGGCCAAAGCTTGTGATATAGTCTCCTAAAGAGAAAAACTAAATTTTCTGGACCAATCTAAAATAATTACGAAGCAACAAAGCCAAAGTTTGTGCATTGCCAAGAGCTTCTTTAGGATTCAAGAAAGACTGAAACCCCATTTCTCTCTAAGCTTAGGTTTTCAATCATGCTTAAGTCTTCCGCGCTTTTTCTCTAAAACAAATAAACTTTTGTCTGCAATAGCATCGCGACAAGTTTGACGAGCTTCGCCATCTTTTCCAAGTCTGTCTTTTCGATGCACTTTTCGAGAAGACGACTTTCACTCAGCAACAGCAAAAAACATTGAAGAAGCAGCCAAACTCGTTGAAGCCGGCTTTAAATACGTCTGCGAATATTAAGGAATAAAACTCTTTAGAAAGCGAAAGTAGAAAGATACACGGTTGGGGTTGGGTTCTATTTGAGTACGCTCTGAAAATTCATGCCAAGAAATAATCGTAATAATCTTGACATTGCCTAGTTTAACTTCACTTATAGCTTTGCTCCATTGAGCGTCATACAATCCTTCAGTATAGTTTGCATCTTCAAGCCAACCATGAGCAACATATCTGGGACAAACACTTATCTCACAATCTCTGCAAACTAGTTGATTAGAAAGACTTGGGTTAGGCACTTGATATTCCCAATCATCATCTGGGTTGCAACCAATTACTCTCAAGCTGAACCGCTCATCATTTGGAATAACATTTTTCGTAAAGATTCTATCCGGACCATCATAGAATCCAATAACTGGTTTTCCGTCCAAGCTAAAGGTGTTTGAATTGAATTTGGAAATGTAGTTGTTGTAGATTTAATCGTAAATGAGATTGAAGTTGTATTTTTCGATTGAATTATTATAGGCTTCTGGCCAGTGAATGCCGAACGGTTCAACCATTATAAAAAACTGGATGTCAGTGTAGTTCTTTTTAATTTGGTTTAGTATTAGCTTTGTGTTGTTATCCAATGGCGAGTCTTTTCCCCACCAAGAAAAAATGATGAAATCTTCTAAACTCTTAATTCCGCTAAACCGAATCAACAGATCCACAGGTCCAAACAACAAGAATATGCCCCTTTGATCCACATACTTCTTAACCAGATTCATGAATACTTACATGCAGTATCCAGGTTTGCAACTCAGACCCATAAACGCTTTCAAAGCCAATCACCTTCTTCAATTTTAGTTGCTTATTAAGGAACAAGTTTGCCATTTCCGATGTTTGAGTAGACAATTGATATATACCTGTCATAAAATATGCAGCCGCCGCTTCTCAACCACATTGACTCTTCTTTGAACCGCTTCAGCCATAACCTCTTTTATAAATCCCTCATAAGTCGCAAGTTTCTTTAATGCTGTCAACCAAGCAGCAGCTGTTATCTTTGTATGAAATATTTGATCTCTCTGGACAACAATTGCCTTTTCTGGACAAACCTTCTGACACGCCGAGCAGAAGACACAAAACTGAGTGTCGACAACAAGTTTGCCATCTTCTCTCCTGATAGCTTGGGCGGGACAAATATCTTGACATGCCGTGCAATCTTCCACACATAGATTATCCTTTAATTCCAAAGTCCCATAAAACGGCTTTCTCACTTCAATTGCGCTGAATGGACAGATAAGTTCACAGCGTTTGCAGTATATACATTTGGATTCGTCAATAGTTACGTCAACAATTTTCTCTATTTGATCATCTTCCGATCGCTGAACGGATATCTGAATCGCATCTACAGGACATTCTTTTTCGCATATCAACTCGCATTCTGGTCTGCATTTAGACAATTGCGTGCTTTCGGTCCTAGTCAATGAATCATTTGAGAGATCATAGTCATATTCTGGAACTTTTTCTTTTGCTACTTTTATGCTTTTTAATAAGTATGGAAAAGCTTCGTTCTTAACGATCGTTGAAATTTCTTTCTCGTCAATTTTCATGTTTAAGGCATTCAAAGGACAGAGTACGCCGCACTCCCCACACAGGTTGCATTTGTCAACAGCAAAAGTTATCGTTGGTTTCTTAACTAGAATTCCTTTTTTAACTGTTGCGGGGGCTTCTTTTATGGCTTCCTTCGGGCAGATTTCGGCGCATATTCCGCAACCATTACATTGTTCCTTGTTCAGAGTTGTCGAATAGTAACTTGAAAGGTCTCGCCTTTCAAGCTTCATTTCTTTTTCAGTCTCATGTTTCCTTAGTTGACCACGCAAAACTCTAACCTCCAACTATTTTTATACTGTTTTCTTGATTATCAATAACGTTGACAGCTGCCACTTTGTTTTCTTTTTGAGCTAGAGCATCAACAGTCTTCTCTATTTCTTCATCTGTCACTTTGTTAACAATTTTCTGCATTTCCTTAATTTTAGAGGCAAACTTTTGACCTTCAGCAGCGCTTATCCAAGATAGGTGAAGCCGACCTTTATCAAGGCCTAATCGCTCCATTTTCTTCCACAATCTTTCAACGCGCTTCTTAGTTTGATAATTAGCATTAATATAGTGACAGTCATTCAGATGGCAACCTGCAACTAGTACAGCTGCAGCTCCTCTGGCAAAAGAATGTTCAACGAACTTTGTTGATACGCGGCCTGAACACATAGTTCTGATAATACGAACACTAGTAGGATACTGCATTCTACTAACACCTGCAAAATCTGCACCGGCGTACGAACACCAATTACAACAGAAAGCAACAATCCTCTGATCCGCATTCTCCTCAGTTGCCGCATCTATTTGCGCGAATATTTGTTCATCAGTGAAATGCCTCATCTCTATAGCGTCTCTGGGACACTCAGCACCACATGTGCCACATCCAGCACAAGCTGCTTCAACAACCTCAGCTTCCTTCTTTTCTTTGTCAATTGAAATCGCATTGTATGGGCATACCCGAGCACACAAGCCACACGCCACACATGTTTCTGATTGTATTAAAGGTGTAATAGCTTCAACAGTCACTTTTCCCTCAGCCATGAGAATGCCTGCTCTGGCTGCGGCAGCACTTGCTTGCGTTACACTGTCTTTGATGTCTTTGGGAGCTTCTGCACAGCCAGCAAGAAAAACACCACCAGTTGGAGTGTCAACAGGTTTAAGTTTTGGGTGAGCCTCCATAAAGAAACCGTCCGAAGTCCTGGACAATCTTAGAAGGCGTTGAATTTTATCGCTGTCATCCCTTGGCTTGAGACCTACAGATAGAACCGCCATTTCCGCATTAATTTTATACTTCCTATTTTCGAGAGTGTTTTCCCCAATTAAATATAAATTGTGAGATCGTTTATCCTCATATATTTCAGCTGGTAATCCCCGTATGAATTTGACACCCTCTTCTTTTGCTCGTCTAAATAGATCTTCGAAACCCTTTCCAAATGACCGAATATCTAAGTAAAAAACATAGATTTTGATTTCTGGCCAATGCTCTTTAATGAGCAAAGCATCCTTTATCGTATTCATACAGCACACATTGCTACAGTATGGGCGACCTCGCTGTAGAGAGCGAGAACCTATACACTGAATAAAAGCAACCGATTTTGGAATCGACAAATCGCTAGGTCGAACTAGATCACCCCCAGTTGGTCCGCCTGCATTTATAAGTCGCTCAAACTCCAACGATGTTATTGTATTGGGAAATCTCAGGTATCCATAATCCTTCAAGGTCACAGGATCAAACACATCTAAGCCTGTGGCGACAACGATCGTTCCAGCTTCAAGAGTAATTTCTTCCTCTTTATCCTTGAAATTTATAGCCTTGGGTCCACAAACCTCTTTACACCGCGAACAAGTATTATTTTCCAACCCAATACACGCTTTTTCGTCAATTAGATACAGAGCTGGAACACTCTGAGCGAAAGGAATGTAGATTGCTTTGCGTGAAGAAAGTCCCACTTCAAATTCGTTCGGAACCTCTATTGGACAAGCATTAACACAATCACCGCAGCCTGTACAATCTTTGGTAATATATCTTGGTTTTTTTCTTACTTTAACTACAAAGTTTCCTATGTAGCCTGAAACCTCGGCAACTTCACTATTGGTTATCAATTCAATCCTAGGGTGCTTACCCACATCTGACATTTTTGGGGCAAGAATGCAAATAGAACAGTCCATTGTTGGAAAAGTCTTGTCAAGTTGAGCCATTTTTCCCCCTATACTGGGCTTCTTCTCTACAAGGTACACCTTATAGCCGGTATCTGCTAAATCCAGAGCTGCTTGAATACCAGCTACTCCTCCTCCAATAACTAATGCTTTTCTCGTCACATTAACAACAGCTTCTTCTTGAGGTTCAAGAAGAACTGCTTTTGAAACTGCAATGCGAACTAGATCTTTTGCTTTTTCGGTTGCTTTCTCATGTTCGTGCAAGTGTACCCAACTGCAGTGTTCTCTGATGTTGGCCATCTCGAACAAATATTTGTTCAATCCTGCTTCTTCGCAGGTTCTTCTAAATGTGGGTTCATGCAAACGAGGTGTACAAGAAGCTACCACCACTCGGTTTAGCTTGTGTTCTATTATGTCTTTTTTGATTGTTTCTTGTCCAGGGTCCGAGCAAATGTACAAGTTATGTTTAGAAAGCACAACATTGGGAAGTTTCGAAGAATATTTTGCCACTTCCTCACAGTTTACTGATGCTGCGATGTTCTTTCCACAGTGGCAAACGTAGACTCCGACACGAATATCTTCTTTGGATTCAGACTCAATTTTCAATGCTTTCATTTTCTCTTCATTGATTATTTTGATCAATCTTGAGCGACTTAGTCGGTTCGCTTCTCAAATAACAGTCTATGGAAAATGCAGCCTCTTTTCCAGCAACCAAGGCTTCCATTAGATTTCCTGATCCAATTACTGCATCTCCCCCAGCGAAAATGGCTGGCGACGCTGTCTCAAAAGTGAAAGGATTTATCGCTATGGTTCTCTCATCAGTGATTTCAACAGTTTCAGGCAAAAAAGTGACATTCGGAAATTGACCAATAGCAACCACTACAAAGTCAGTTTCAATTTCAAACTCACTATCTTGAATAGTAACAGGCCTTTTGCGACCAGTTTCATCCACATCACCTAACTCATTCTTAAAACATTCAATAGAGACTACTTTGCCATTTTGACCTATGATTCTTTTAGGAGTAACTAAGAAGCGGATATTTACTCCTTCTTCTTCAGCTTCCCTTAATTCCCAAGAATTCGCAGGCATTTCCTCTTTTGACCGTCTGTATAAAATTGTAGCTTGTTTTGCTCCAAGTCTCAGAGCAGTTCTCGCACAATCAAAAGCCACGTTGCCTCCGCCAACTATTATAACCTTGTCTGGCGCCTTGATTTTTCTCAAATTTACTTTTTCCAGAAAATCAAGGGCGTAAAAAACACCCTCTAGTTCTTCTCCTTCAATCCCCAGACTTCTCTCTTCAGAAGCCCCTATAGCCACAAACACTGCTTCATAATCTTGAAATAATTCTTCTACTTTCAAGCGATCGCCGATAGCTAGGTTTTTCTTTATTATTAATCCCAGATCTTTGAGGTGTTTTATTTCGAAATCAATAATTCCCTTGGGAAGACGATATTCAGGAATGCATCTTTTCAAAATTCCACCAGATTGGGATGAACCCTCAAAGACCGTGACAGAATAGCCTTTCTTGAATAAATCTTCGGCTGCTGAAAGTCCTGCAGGACCCGACCCTAATATAGCAACCTTGTCCGGATTAACTTTAACGTAGGTTTCATCTTTTGTTTTTCGGGCCTCGCAATCGATGATTTCTTTTTGAATAGTATCTGTTACCAGCTGCTTGTTTTGTATTGCTCTTTCCGGATGAAAACAGACATAGCAAGCTGACGCAGGAAGTGGAATGTTATCCCTAATAATTTTTAGGGCTTCATAGAACCCTTCTAAATAACCTTTTTGAACAGCAATTCTTCTTAAGGAGAGAAAGATTTCTGGAAGGCACAGTTTTTGTGGGCACCGATCATAACAACGATAGCACCATGCACACAACCATAATTGGGCTGATTTTAGAGTTTTAGTATCACAAAATTGTAAACTATGAAGCAACGTCCGCGGATTGTAGTGTTTAGGAATTAATTCTGCAACTGGACAACTGGCTGTACAAATTCCACATTCGAAACAGTATTTGAGTTTTTCAAAGTCAAGTAGTTGATGCAGGGATCCATGTATGTTTAACGTATAATTGGGAATTAATTCGTGAGTTTGATATTCCATATTACCGTCCATCTTTTTGCTTTTTCTATGGGCAAGTCTTTAGTGCTCACAGTCTCGCACGTATTAATGTGGATTTCCGAAGTTTCAAAGCCTAAGCTATTCAGGTTCCGGCAATGGTATAATATCACAGTTTTGTTTAGTCTTTTTGGCAAGAAACAGTTGTATTTGTCGAGTTCGGTCACATTTTTTGTGACTTTAGATTCATATACTTTAATGATATGATTGACAAGTTTCAGGTAGTCACAATTGAAGTTACTATATTCCACATCAAATGAAATATAAGTGACAAATGGAAACTTCGTTTCTTTATTACGAGTTCTATAGAAAAGCTATTTTGGTTTAAGGCGACAAAATTCAAGAAAAGAAAGGTTTGCCGGGGTTCTGGATGACAAATTAAAGGAAAAAATGAAAGATGTACTGCTACTGCATGATTATAATTCATTTCATCCAGAGACCTTTCAGTCCTTTCTCCTAATTCAATGAAACTATATTGGTCTCCCTAATAAACATAACAGCGTTATATTTATTGTGTGGAACGGTTTATTAACTATTTGGGATCCCAAAATAGGAGAAACAACCGATGTAGAACCCTGTCAGTTTGACCCAGATATAAAGTTATCAGTCTGACAAACGTATTCGAAGCTGGCTTGTGGTTTATCGCTTGGTTTTGTGTGATATTCTGACAGTAAAGAACTATAGGATAGAAAGCCTATAGTTGAACGTTGGGGGTCGAAGCTTGAAAGTATTATTGAACGACGGTTTAAACAAGGAAGGCATAAAGATATTTACAGAAGCAGGAATTGTTACTGATACAAGAAAGAGAAGAGCGAAAGCTCTTGCCGAACAGATACACGAATTCGATGCACTAGTTGTTAGAAGCTCAACCAAGGTCACACGAGATGTCATTGAATTAGGCATAAAGGGTAATTTGAAGATTATAGGAAGAGCTGGTATAGGCTATGACAACATAGACACAGTGGCCGCTTCCCAGTACGGCGTGGTCGTTAAAAACGCCCCTTGGGGCAACATCAACGCCACCGCAGAGCTAGCCTTAGCTTTGATGCTTAACGTGTCAAGAAATATTCCTCAAGCACATGGGTCTCTGAATAGGGGTGTCTGGAGTAAAAAACTTTTTGAAGGTTTGGAACTCAGCGGAAAAACTTTGGGTATAATTGGATGTGGTAGAATTGGGCAGCGACTAAGCGAACTTGTAATTGGCTTCAACATGGAAGTCATAGGCTACGACCCTGTCGTTAAGGCAAACTCTAGAATCAAGTTTCTACCTAAGGAAGAGGTTCTAAAAAGAGCTGACTACTTAAGCATCCACGCCAGTGGAGCACAAACTATCATAGGAAAAGAAGAAATTTCCATTATGAAATCCAAAGCCTACCTGATTAATACCGCAAGAGGAGATAGTGTGGATGAAGAAGCTTTATTCAAAGCTCTCAAAGCAGGAAAAATTGCTGGTGCTGCTCTTGACGTTTACGAGGACGAGCCTAGAAAAGAGGGAGGTACGTTCAAAAGCAGTTTAAGAAAACTAAACAACGTTGTTCTAAGCCCTCACCTGGGCGCGTCAACAAAAGAAGCACGAAAGAGAACGTCAATTGAAATTGCACAAGTGGTGACGGCTTTTTTGAAGAAGGGCGACTTTGTGGACGCTGTGAATGTGGGCGAAAGAATCGAGCTTGAAGAGAGACCTTTCTTTCCTCTCTTCGTTTACCATGATGATAAACCAGGCATGTTCGCTAAAATCTCCAAGACACTAGCCGATCATGGTGTAAATATTAGAGAAAATCCTTCAAGACACATCGGTGAAGGATGCGCAATAGCTGTTTATCTTGTACATCAAAAAA
The DNA here is from genome assembly GCA_964347245.1 of uncultured Candidatus Bathyarchaeia archaeon. Classification (GTDB taxonomy): domain Archaea; phylum Thermoproteota; class Bathyarchaeia; order Bathyarchaeales; family Bathycorpusculaceae; genus SG8-32-3. The sequence continues at coordinate 12,668 of CAYFXZ010000037.1, forward strand.
TAGAACAAGCCGTTCTGGACGATCTAAACAAGCTTGAAGGTGTCCATAGAGCCAGCTTATAAAAAGTAACAATCGATACTCAAACTGATTTCTTACGCTAATGCAAGAAGCCCATACAAATAAAGAAACTAAGAAACCAAGAATTCATTAAGAACCCAATATGTTTAACTAACCAAATGTAGAACAAAAAAAGGAAAAGATTACAGGATAAGTAAAGAAAACCTCCAAAACGGACCAGGCTACTTCACCTAGGCCACTCTTATGTACCAAGAAAAAAGGGAAAGGTCGCGGAAGATGCACCCCCTAATTTCCGAAGCTACCAAGTAATTCTGTGTTACCTAATTTTTATGAAGAAGTCATTTTTTGAATCATATACAGCACAAAACTTAAACGGCCTTTTAAAAACAAATATCAAATTGATTGGAAATGGGAAGACCAAAACATTCTTTTCGTATACCACTTCCTGACGGAAGCAACCTCTCCCTTGCAGTATTTGCAACCAGAAACGACCCTACAGCCGAAGTGATTTCTGTTCAAATCACCCGACTAGTCGATGATAACTGGGTAACAGAAGCTAAGTTAGCAGTTTACCGTTCACCTGAAGGAAACTACAGCCAACTCCCAGACCGAGAAAAACCATCAAAATAGATATCTCCAAGCATGGTACCTCGTTACTTCACTTCTTAAGTCGAAGCAGATTGCAACGACCTCGACGGCTCCTGGACAGCTCCCATATGTTGTCCTGTTTATCCAGAAACGCAATACATTCACTCCTGTACAAGTTAGTTAAAAGCAAACGGTCGCTGTCGTAAAGCTCTCTTTTGGCACCCTCCAAGCCAAGCAAGGCTCTGAATGCAACACCCGTTTTGCCCTCCAAATCCTTCAAGCGAATTGGAGAATTAATCTCAACCATGGTCTACACTTTAACTGGTTTCAAATGGCTTATGAAAATTTCCTCTTCCTTGATTGATTTCCGTATGAGATCTTTGAGAGCTTTGTTCATGTTGCCTGAATAGTAAGGTTTTGCGATTTTTTCGGCAAACTGGGTGAGCAAAGAGGTTGAAACATTATGGAAGGTTAAATCTACCAGCAGGTCATCTTTATTTGGCAATACGACAGCTTTCTTTTTCATAGGCATCCACAATTTTAGCTTCTTTAACATGAAAAACTAAAAAGACGTGCGTCAACGCGACCTTCCAGCAGAGGAGAGAGAGCTATGTTAAAGTGAAAAGAAAGATAAGCATTAGAAAAGGGAGATTTGAGGGAGATATCTCCATTTGCACCGAGGCTACCTCACCTCGGCCACTTTTCCATTGATTTCTAAATTCTTTTTCTTCAAGGTTAGCTGAATTTCTTGGAAAATTTTTTTGTTCATTCCAAGAATCTCTGGTGGAACAATTCCTTTTTTGTGAATTTTATTTTCCATCATAAGTTTAATCACTGCAAAGGCTGTGTATGCTGTTGATCGCCCCATTGCAGTTATGTTTCTTTGCTCATCGAAATAATCCACTACTTCGTAGGTGTGCAAAATTTTTGTTGAATGTTTTTTTCCACTGACTTTTATTCTCATTAGGAGGACGTCTTTGTCTTCGAGAAAACTTAGGTTTTCTTCCCAAAACTTGCACATAAAATTCCAAGGACTAATATTTGTTGATTCTAGAGGTTTTTTATTTAATAAACCCAATTTTTTCAATAGCTTTATCATTCTAACATGTCCAGGATACCTTAGCGTTTTTTCCCACATATTTTTAGCTTTGATTGTTTGATGCAAGGTTCTTACGCTGTCAGTGAAGAAACCTTCAAGCTTGCCAAAACCTTCAAATTCTACTTGTTCTAAGCCTTCAAGAGCTTTAACTTCAATACTCTTTCCGTTTCTGACAATTTTGGCGTTTCTTGTGTATTCTTCAAACAAATCTTCAACGCACCAGGTCACTTTGTACTTAAGAGGGGGTTTGGGATTTTGGGGTAATCCACCAACATATATTATGGCATCTTCAATTTCGTCTAATTGACTTGACGCTTTCCCAATCAACATGTTACTTAGCCCAGGAGCAACACCGCAATCAGGTATTATGCTTACTCCTGCTTCGACGGCTGCCTCTTGAAAGATAAAAGGGTCTTCTGCCATGAAGGATAGATCTATCAGATTTTTCTTTTTTTCTACACAAGCCTTCATGACATTAAATCCTAATCTTCCTGGAGCTAGTCCAATAACTAAGTCAAAATTTTCCATTATTTCTAAAAGATCTGAATAATTTGAAATATCAAGTTGAAGAGGAATAACTCTCTCTCCCAAGTTTTTGGCAGTTTCCTCAATTTTCTTCTTTGTAGTGTCACATATGATTAATTCTTCAAAATCCAAACTATTGACTAGCTCTTCCGCTAAAACAGAACCTATGTAGCCACACCCTATGCTTAAAAGTTTCATGTATATCGATAACGTTGAAATGAAATTAATAACTTGTTGGTTAGCCTTGCTTTTTTTCCACATAAAATATACATTTACTTTTTTTAGCTAGACCGTTCAGATTTATAAAAAAAGGTAGGGTATAGCGGGAGGTTTCGCCACTCTCGTCTTAATGTGACCGTGTCGAACAACTGACATGCTGAATAGAACTACTCTAAAAAAAGCAAACAAAATCCCAAGTATCTTTTTTAGGGTAGAATTATCAAACCTTCAAATGGAAGCGTAGAGGAATTGTAATTCCTTGTCAGCTATTCGTTCCTTCCATGGGGAAAAATTTGAGATTCTTTTTAGACTCTCAATTAGTTTTATGCTATTACATAAATGCTCATCAACGTTAATTCGTTCTCTCCTTTCTTTCGTGATGTAAACTGAGGTTTGTCTTTCGGACCAGTCTCCAGGTTGATCTGAATCAGGAATGAATTCCGGTAGAAACCTTTCTAATGTTTCGTTGTTCACAATACTCCCTAGTTTGCAAATTTCTCCTGATACTCTCCATAAGCTTTCGTCAACGCCATACATGGTTATGTCATAGCTATTGTGCGCCAATTCAGTAATATTTCCAATTGAAAAAGCTACTAGTTTTATTCCATATCGTTTGACAGTTTCACTTATCTTTTTTAAAGCTGGAATAGAAATGAAACCATACAGAATGATCTCTTTTATTGTAGATTCCACTTCCTCACATTTTCTTACTGTTCTTTCTATTGCCTTCTGCGCTGTCTTACCAGTTGCTTCGGTATCAGGTTTCAATAAGACAATTTCCCTTCGCTTCGGAAGGGCTTTAAAATCCTCATAAACTATATTCAACCCAACAGCTGATCTATCATTATGACTTCTATATGAAGGCTTTTCGTACTTGAAACGTAACCAGACATCTCTAAACCCTTTTCCAGCATTTAACTCTCTGAAAGCAGTATGCAATTCATATCCCGGAGCCCCTCTGAGGACGTTCTAAACAACTATAGAATCTTGGTCTGCCACAGATATGGCTGAAAGTTGGCGCATAATTTTCGCAGCTTCCAACGCTGCACTAAAGGCTTGGGTCTTTAATGCCTCCCCAACGATATGAGGGTGGCAAGCAATGTTTTCCCCTTGAACAGTATCAATTATGTATAATTCGTCAATCAGATCTGATCTATCTACTTTGTAAACCTTTGTCGAATCTTTCAGATTCCCCACCCTAATCAAAGTTGTTGAGTCGACATCAATTTTGTATTCGACAATTATCTTATCAACATCAACTTTCGGTGAATAATTCATGAATTTACCTCAATAAGTCTCATTGCACAAACAATTATTAATAAACAAACTAAATTCT
>CAYFXZ010000038.1:0-2660 GCA_964347245.1 uncultured Candidatus Bathyarchaeia archaeon
TGAGACAGGTCGGACTTTATCTGCTGGGAGTGCTGGCTGCCTGAGGGGAAAGGGTTCCCAGTACGAGAGGAACGGAACGCTGTGGCCTCTAGTTAACCGGTTGTCCGACAGGGCAGTTGCCGGGCAGCCACGCCGCTGAGGATAAGAGCTGAAAGCATCTAAGCTCGAAGCCTCTCCCGAAAAGAGGCAGCCGTTTCCGTTTTACGGAACGAAAGCCCCCATAAAAGATGGGTTTGATGGAGCTGGGGTGTAAGCTGGAAGACTTTGGTCGACCAGTTCAGCCTGCAGCCCCCAATCGCTTGAGGTGAAGGGTCGGTGGTGTCTGAGCGATATTTGATGAGCCTTTCAAAAGGTGTGCATGTTTTTGTCTGTGTTTGATTAATTCTTGTTGAGTGTTTTTCTGGTTTTGATACTATGTGAGTTTGGGTTAATGGTTTGGTGTTAATATGTGTTGAGAACTTTTTCTTGGCGCATGGTTATAAAAACGTGTTTTTTCGGAACTAAAAATGACGTAGCTGTCTTGAGCGACTGCAGCCAATAGTGGATAGCATAAAAAGAGAGCAACTTGCATAGTTTTTAAACGTCAATCTACACAGAATAATAGACATATAAAGAGGTAATGTTTGTTTGAATGGCAAGCCGCTTGTTTCCATAGTCAGCGCGGGTCTTTCAAAGTTCGGTAAGAATGAAGGTTTGTATGGTAGGGAGCTTTTTGCCGAAGCTGTAAAAGAGGCTTTTACCCGCTGTCCTAAACTGGAACCCAAACGTGATATAAAAGCGATGTTTGTAGGTCACATGGGTGAGTCGTATGAGCATCAGGGTCATACGGGCGCGACAATGGCGGATTGGACTGGACTTCTAAATATTCCTGCTACTAGAACTGAAGCGGCTTGTGCCAGTTCCGGTGCAGCGTTGCGGTCGGGCGTCTACGCAGTGCTCTCAGGATTGGCAGATATTGTTCTTGTTGGTGGAGTGGAGAAAATGACCCATAGAAGCACGACGGACGTCACTGAATATCTTGCAATGGCGTCGGATTACCCGTTTGAACAGTGGCACGGCATCACCTTCCCTGGTTTATACGCTTTGATGGCGATGGCACATATGCACAAATACGGCACTACCGAAGCACAGATGGCACATATAGCCGTGAAAAACCATCATCACGGAACTCTTAACCCAAAAGCCCACATGCAAAAGGAGATAACCTTGGAAAAAGCATTATCCAGTCGCATGGTAGCCTCACCACTTAAACTTTTTGACTGCTCACTCATCACTGACGGCGCGAGTTGCGTAGTCCTAACCAAACCTGAACTTGCAGGCAAATTCACTGACAAGCCGGTGCACATTATAGGCACCGGTCAAGCCAGCGATACCATAGGCTTGTATGAACGCGAAACCTTCACATCCCTAGAAGCAGCAAAAATGGCAGCAAAAAAAGCCTACACGATGGCACGAGCTACGCCCGATGATATAGACGTGGCTGAAGTTCACGATTGTTTCACGATAGCCGAGTTAATCGCCTACGAAGACTTAGGCTTCTGTCAGGCAGGCGAAAGCGGCAAATTCGCTGAAAACGGCGAAACGCGCCTCGGTGCACGCATACCCATCAACACAAGCGGAGGTCTAAAAGCGAAAGGTCATCCGGTGGGGGCTACAGGCACGGCACAAGCCTACGAAATATACCTTCAGTTGACCGGTCAAGCAGAACAGCGCCAAGTTAGAAACGCGTACACAGGCTTAACGCATAACGTAGGTGGGTCGGGCGCAACCGCCACCATACACATTTACAGAAGTGACAGATAATGAGCGCCCAAGAGCCATTCACGATAGAGCAGTTCTACAAATTTATAGCTCAAGGCAAACTGATGGCAGGCAAGTGTCAGAAATGTGGGAAAATCAACTTGCCACCCCGACCTCTCTGTGATAAATGTTACAATCAAGAATTCAAATGGGTTACTTTTCCAAACAAAGGCACATTACTCACATACTCGATTATCCATATTGCCCCACATCAATTTCAACATGTCGCTCCTTACGCCGTAGGAATTGTACAACTCGAAAACGGAGCCAAACTCCCGGGTATGATAAGCAGCATACCACACGACCAACTTCAAATAGGGATGGAATTATATATAGACTTCAGTTCATGCGACAACACCCAGTCATGGCCTCAGTGGTCACGATACTGCTTCAAACCGTTGTAAATTCAGTAGTACCGTGGCTCTTTTTTACTTACTTTTTATATGAATCTAGACTTCAATTCATCATGGCTGAATCTTGAGAAGTCGAAGTAAACTTTAATCAGTTTGCCTTCTTTAGACAAGTTCTCTGCGCTCGTCGGAAAAACTGAATTAAAAAACCTATTTCTTATGAAATTGTTAACAATGATTCGTTTCTTTAATAAAAAAGATATTTTCAAAGCAATTCCATGAGAAAATATACATATTAATTATCTTAGACTTTAAATTTGAATAAACCAAGGGAAAAATTATGAAGAAAACAATTTTTTGGACTGTGCTTTCATTATTGTTGTTGTCCCTAATGGCAGTTCCGGTGATTGCGCAATACGACTGGGACGTTGGCGTAGAGGTAGGTGACTGGTTCCTATAAGAAGGCACCCTTGTTTATTATGAAAGTGAAACCGTAGCCTTTCCGCCTAC
>CAYFXZ010000038.1:2760-16373 GCA_964347245.1 uncultured Candidatus Bathyarchaeia archaeon
CCTCGGGCACCGGCGCCAACGTTACCTTTGAAGTCTTAATACATTGGTCAAACGGAACCGAAACCACATATGATTTAGTAGATAACATGACAAGCAGCCAAGCGTTGATGGTTATTGGCGCCAATCTTACGGATAGTACAGAAATTCGACCTGCATATAGTATAGAACCGTGGGGGTGGGCAATGCCAGCAAGATATCTTAACGAGTCAATAATGCTTGATACTGATAATGGAACAAAAGAAACGAATGTACTTGACCACGATAGTAACATTTTTGACCAAATTTATCACTATACATACTACTGGGACAAAGAAACTGGAATTCAAGTTTACTACGAAAGTTACGCAACAAACGTACTTAACCAAGATTTCCAGCCGTTTAGCTTCAAGAGCAAGTTTGAGTTGGTTGATTCAAGTTTAGGCATAATAGTACCTGATCTCTCAGGAATAGTTATGCTATCAGAGCTGATTGCGATTACAATTCTAGTAGTTCTTTACAAACGAAAAGAACTATTTAACTAAACCCCTCTTTTATTTTCCCTTTTTTAAGATACAGGGAACATGGGATGGGCTTAGTCATTAACAAACGTCTCAATCGTTTTATTTTTTTTGCTTATATTTGGAAGAGACTCATGAATGGTGTTTTTGAATCCCAATTGAATTAAAAGTACAAGTTTTGTCTCTAGAGCCTAATTGCTCGCCAGAACAATTCTTTTAACAAATGATTTTGGCTTTGGTTTTTTATAAAAATCGGTTTTACAAAGATTTTGTAAAAGAAAATGACAGAAAAGTCATTTTCCTAATTATTTATTGACTATAAAGGCTTTTCTATTAATAGAATCTTGACTAATACATAATTGTCAAGTCATTTCTTCCACTTGGGGGTCCAGCTTGGACTAAGTACTCTGAAAAGTCTAACGTAGTGATTTTAATCTAAGTAATGAGAGATCTGAAACTCACACTTTGGCAAGATGTAAGAATACTTATTAGGAAAAATCTCGTCCTTAAAACTTCATAGCACAAAGCAAATAATCTTGGTCAGAAGCCCGGTGGTGTAGTGGCCAAGCATAGTGGCCTTTGGAGCCATTGACGAGAGTTCGAATCTCTCCCGGGCTACTTTTTCACAGGTGTGAATTCATACTTTTTTCGGGTTGATTTTCGCGGATTTCTTTGAGCATCTGCTGCCTCAAGGCTGTTGTTAGTTGGGCGAGCTGATGATTCTCGAGCTGGTCTTGATTTATCACGGTCATGTTGGGTCTGGTTAAGGCGTCGCGAGTTAAGATTTCCTCGTGGTCAAGTTCCCAGGCTCTTATGATTTCTTTGAGTGCGTCGATTTTGCTTACTCGTGTTTTTGGCCTTATGCTTAAGCCTGATGCCAGGTAAATGCCTTTCAGGTATTCGATGCCTTTCATCTTAATGTCGTGGTAAGTGCTGATCGTGTGTCCCATCATGTACTCGATATAGTCTCGATCCACGCCGAGAGATGCCATTTGAGTTCGGAAGAATTTGCGCGCGCTACTACCGTTCAAAACAGAGATTGGGGTGTTATGATCACGTGGACATACACTCAACCCGCTGACAACATATCTTACCTTGAATCTGGCGAAAAACTTTACGACGACTTGGTCTTGGCATACGATAACGGAGCGAAATACATCTTGGTCTTTGACACCAACAAGAATTATACGCAAAGCACTCTTAAAACAGAACATCTAGATGCCCTAGAACGTTTTTGGCAATACTCAATGGGCCATCCCCGACCGAGTGGTCAACTTAGCGATAGAGTCGCCTACGTTCTTCCGAAAGATTGTGCGTACGGTTTTCGTGGACCAAATGACACGATTTGGGGGTTATGGCAAGCCGACGATTCTTCACTCAAAATAAGTACAAACCTCGGTGAAATATTACATGAATACGGAACTAAGCTGGATATAATTTACGAGGACGGGTTAAAACCAAATAACATGCCTAACTACAACGAGCTCATTTTCTGGACGGAACAGTTACATATCCACAACCCTCAAACATAATTAATCGAAATGGAGTCCGCCAAGTAAATAACCCTTTTTGTGCATCCAAAAAGCTATATTAAACCACCTAAAAAAGAATTAGTGAACGTAAAATCACTTTAACTACCCACTGTTCATGCTTCTAATGCATTTACCACCAATACTTCCCAAGAAAAAGAGGACAGACTAGCACAAAACGTACTATTATTAATAAAGAAACAAAAAAAGAGGTTGGTTTTTAGTGGCAACCGCCGTAACCAGCGCCCATGTGATTGCCGTATCCGCTCTCTTCCATATAGGCTACCATGTCATCGAACCACGGTTGGCTTTCAAGTTCAGCTAATTGTTCGTTCATGAATGCGACCATGTCATCGAACCACGGTTGATTTTCCATGTCAGTCCAGGAATCTCCCATGTGGTCTCTCATGTGTGTCACCCAGTCTTCATTTTCAGCATAGTTTGTGTAGCCCATCATACTGCCATGACGATTGTTTCGGTCAATGTTCAGAGCCAATGTTACGCCGACTGCTAGCGTCGCTAGAGTTATGACAATTGCCAGTATTATGGCAATTTTTGTTTTTTCCATTTCACCACCAATTAGTAACGTTGTTATGAGGCCTTAAGTAGTAGGTTCGCTGAAACAAAACTGAAACAGTTTTTGAAACGAAAAAGCATGATTGGCGTTTGCCAACTGACCCAGTCTCGGTTTCATGATCTGTTTCTTGTTCATGCATGTATTCTATGTCTCCTTTTTACCTCATAGGTTGATAGTCGCCGTTTGAGCAGTGATAAATAATCTTCTAGAGATATATCTTTTTCGGTAATATTTATATCTCTCACTTCAATAACACTTCTGCGGTGCACACCTCAGTTTAGAATAGTGAAACATTTGATGCAGCAAAAAATGTTTCAGGCAAATTATACCCACGCCAGTGAGAGCCTATCCCATGCAGAACATGCGTACTAAGTTAGTGTAAATAGGAAAAGGAAAATTCGGAAAGACATGAACGTTATGCAGAATCCCAGTTTGCTTGCACATGGAGGGAGTCCATGGAACACTTAAGCAAAGAACGAACCAAGTTTACCCTACTGTTATTCGTCGTCTTCATGAGTTCGTTCGGCGTCCTTTCCTTTGAAATCTCTCTAACTCGAATATTCTCAGTCATGTTCTCGTATCACTACACTTTCTTGGTCGTGTCATTAGCCTTGTTTGGTCTCGGACTTGGCGGGATTCTTGCCCAAACTTTTTCAAGCAACATGCCACTGAATAAAACCTTCAGCCGACTAGCTGTCTTATCCACAATTTTTTCTTTTTCAGTTTCCCTTTTTGCTTTCCTCGCAATCTCAGCCTCAGTTTCAAATATAGCGGTTGCAGCATTTATCATGTTTCTTCCTTTTCTTGTTGCAGGCACCCTTTTAGCTGCCATATACAAACTCTTCATAATTCACAGCAATGCGGTCTATTTTGCTGACCTTTTGGGCGCAGCAGTAGGCGCTCTGTCTATTGTGATAGTGCTCAACTTAGTGGGAGCCGTCTTGAGCATTTTATTGGTGAGCGGTCTCATATCTATCGCCGCGTTGATATTCGCGTTTGCTTCAAAAAAGAAGATTGTGACCTTGGTTGCTGTGACGAGCATAGTTCTCGTCGCGTTTTTTGCTCAATACTCAACGTACACAGAGTCTTGGAGCATAAGTCCAGCGGATGATCAGGAAAAAGAACTCACTGGCGTGTTATCTGATCCAACATTGGATGCCAAAATTGTGGATTCACGATGGAGTGCATTTGGCCGAACAGACCTTGTGGAGTTAGAGGCGGATCCGCACCGCAAGATAATTTTTGTTGATGGAAGCGCAGGTACATATCTATATCATTTTGACGGCGACGCCAATTCTAGCATGGAAACTATCAGTGCCTTAAAGAACTCAACTCAGTACTTTCCATATCTCTTATCAGATAAAGGAAATTCACTTGTAATCGGACCAGGCGGCGGACTTGATGTCCTAACATCGATAATGGCTGGCGTGAGCCACACCACAGCGGTGGAAGTTAACCCTGAAATCGTAAGTATAGTCAGGGACTACGCGAATTACAGTGGTGGCATCTACACTAACTATAGTAATGTCCACATCAACATTGATGAAGGCAGGAGTTTCATAAGACGGGATACAGGAAAATATGACGTTATAATGCTGGACATACCAGTCACTAAGACGGCCCAAGGCACCGTAGGCTATGCTCTAGCGGAAAATTATTTGTTTACAACCGATGCTTTCAGCGATTACCTGAATCATCTTAATGATGATGGGTTTTTGGCGATAGTTGCTCACAGTCCAGCAGAAGTTTACAAGCTTACTGCAATCGCCTTCAAAGTTATGGGCGCCCAAGGATTAAACGCTCAGGAAATAATGCAGCGCATATCAGTTGTTGGGGTCATGGAACAACATGTTCATGCAGGTCTTCCCATTTTCATGCTAAAAAAGACGCCAATCACAGAGCAGCAAGCGAGGCTAATCTACGAAAAGACAAATGAACTTTCACTTCCACTCTCGTACGTGCCGTATCTCCACACAGCTTCCATTGACCCTGTTCTAATGGCTTTGACTCACGAAGAAGTCTCAATAGATCATTTGGCATCGCAAGCGTCTTTTGACATGACGGCTCCAACCGATGACAATCCGTTCTTCTACAAGTTCGACATAGGAATACCTGACACGTTAACGCAACTACTAGCGGGTTCTATATTGCTGGCCGGAGCGGTCTCGTTTTTCTACGTCTATTCGTGGCGACGCCGTGAAGTTCTCTTTGTCAACGGAACTATGAAAGTTCTTAAAAGTAAGTTCTCTTTATTCAGGTTATTCTGTTTTGCATCTCTTGGGCTGGGCTTCATGCTGATCGAAGTTGCCCTGATTCAAAAGTTTATTCTGTTCCTTGGGCCTCCAACGTTGGCAATTGCTACTTCTTTGTTCGCGCTGCTGTTCGCAGGAGGTTTAGGAAGTGTAATAAGCGCAAAATGGCGACGTAGCAAACATGTTAATCCTTTCAAATTAGCGCTCTTGATATCGGTGTTAGTGGTTCTTTATCTTATTGTATTGCCTTATGTGTTTGATGTTTTCTTAGGCTATTCATCAATATTCAGAGTCCTGATTTCATTCGCCTTAATCTCGCCGTTGGCGTTTTTTATGGGAATTCCGTTTCCAACTATTCTGAAGCGAGTAAAGAAAGAGTTTGAAAATGATGCAGCATGGATGTGGTGCATAAATGGTGCGTTTTCTGTTTTGGGCAGTGTTTTGGCTCTTGTATTTGCGATGTCATTAGGTTTCAATGCGGTTCTCCTGTTAGGAGCAGTGACTTATGTGGGCATTTTTTTGGTAGGAAGAACCCAAATAAAAATGGCTAGGAAATGAAGAGGCAGCCTCGTGCACGTATAGGTTTTTTCAGGTCTTTTTTAGGCATTTACTTTAGTCTGTACCACAAGACATGCTCGTAGACGCTTGACCATATCATTCCAAAGGTAAACGCGAACATCAACTCTTCCAGTGGAACCCCCGCAACTAATATTCCAGATATTGCGGAAAAGTTCCAGGCATTTATGAAGCTTGGGAAAATCAGATTGACGCTCAAAAAGAACAGAAAATAGAGAACGGTAAAAAACGCGCGCGCTTTGCTGCATCAAATGTTTCACTATTCTAAACTGAGGTGTGCACCGCAGAAGTGTTATTGAAGTGAGAGATATAAATATTACCGAAAAAGATATATCTCTAGAAGTTACTATTTCACGGGCGTACTTCTCACTTCGTATTAATAACTGCGCGGAATGAAACGTCGTGCATGAACATGAAACGGATCATGAAACCGAGACCGGATCAGTCAGCAAACGCCACATGCTAATAATGGTATTGTGCTGCTTGATGCCCATAGTCATTTTAATAGCAATTTTCGCGGTCTTCCCTGAAAGCCCTTACCTAAGCTTTTTAGTCTTAATTCTATGCCCGTTATTCATGCTTCTAATGCATTTACCACGCATGATTCCTAAGAAAAAAGGGATAGAGAAAGGAAATGAAAGTAGCTAAAACAATCTTGGACTTGGTAGGCAACACGCCAATCCTAAAACTTGGCAAACTCACTGCAGACCTCAAATGCAACGTTCTAGCAAAACTCGAATATGTACTCTTCGATCCGGTGTATGCGGCGGCAGTTATGGCAAGCAGTTCAGTGACCGTTATCTCAAATGCTGCGCTGCTAAAGAGGTTCAAGCCGAGAATTAAAAAGCGTACGTAACTCGAAATAACAGAAATTGAGGAAATGAGAAAATGGTGAAGGATCCTGAATGTGGCATGGAAGTAGACGAGAAAACTGCAAGATACAATTCAGCGTATATGGGAGAAGACTACTGCTTCTGTTGTCCCATGTGCAAAGAGAAATTTGATGAAAAACCAAAAAGATTTGCCAAGAAAGCCACTGTCAAAAATATTGACACTATTGGAGGTGGAAGAGCATGAAATTCGAGAAACGACCCAAGGAAAGCAAGTCATCAATTAAAAGTGGTCTCTTTATGTCTGAAGTCAGCACGATAAAAAAAATCTCAGTAAAGGAAATCATGATCCATTCGGTCATAACAGCAAACGAAAATGCTTGTGTGCCCATGTTAGCTTTAATGATGAAGGAACGAAACATCGGCTGCATTATCATAACAAATGACGATAAAAAACCCGTGGGAATTGTAACAGAAAAAGATTTAGTCACAAGAGTCTTGGCTGAGATAACAGATGAAAACCTTGTCGCCAGAGTCTTGAACGAAACCACCGAACTGCATAGAATGACCGCAAGAGATGTCATGTCTTCACCTTTAATCACCGTGCGCCCGGACGTAACAATAAACCAAGCTGCAAGAAAGATGAGTAAACACGGAATCCGAAGAATGCCCGTCATGCAGAAAGAGAACCTTCTCGGGGTAGTCTCAAGCAAAGACATTCTTGCAGTTACACCAGAGCTTATTGAAATATTGCAAGCCAAAACCGAAATCTCGGAGTCTGAGGAAGACACGATTCCAGAACTTTCACCTTGGGCAGGATATTGCTCCTACTGTGGAAATTGGTCTTATTCCTTGAAAGAAGTCGATGGCGAGTTTCTCTGTGAGGAGTGCAAAACAGAGGACTCAAATCTCTAGCGAGCTCCTAGAATGAAAATCGCGCATATTCCACCTGAAACAAACTATTGAAGCCCCTTTCGCCCTATCCAAGGAGTCAAAAATGTTGAAACACTGCATCTATCCTGGATGCCTACTTCATTGTGAGGCAACACTTGAGAAATGAGGGAGGTAAGCAGTGAGTATGGCTAAGGATCCAGTTTGTGGTATGCCTGTGGATGAGGAAACGGCCAAGTTAAAGTCAGAATATGAGGGCAAAACATACTATTTTGATGCAACAAATGGAAAATGTGTTAAACACTAATTACCTTCAGCAATAGCACGCATTTTTCCGCATTACTAACAACCCGCTTAAGCCCTCTACTAAAGATCAAATTAACTTCGAGCTACTAACGCGTTTTTATCTCTGCAAAAAAAACAAGAGAGCACTACAAACTCGGATAAAAAAAATCATCCATGAACCGCGAATTTAAATCGCAACTTCAAATATACTATCAAATTCGCCTAGCTTTGCACAAAATGGAAATGCCAAAAAGGTGATTAACTCTAGATTCCAGAGAAAGCAGCTTCTCAAGAATTTTAGACAACACCTCTATCCTTGATACTTTTCCGTGCGGGTAATCCCTTTTCAATATTCGTGTCAAAATAATTGTCATAGGTACCGTTAGCAAGTTCCAGTGTTGATAAACCTCTATCTTGAAACCTGACTCTGCCAATTTAGCCTTGATTTCACGATCAGAGTATCTTCTTTTATGCCCAAGAGAAACGTCATGCTGACCAAACAAAAACTTGTACGATGGCACATTTAATATTAGACATCCGCCGGGCTTCAGCATTGAGTGAAATCTTTTAATGACAAATTTATCATCGTTTATATGTTCCAGTATGTCAGCAGCCACAACACAATCAAATTTAACGTTAGTTTCCCACTTGGTTATGTCAGCTACATATCCCTCGACGCCCTTCTTTTTTGCGAGTTCAATTGCTTTTTCATCACTGTCAATAACCGTTACAGCGTAACCCTTTTCCAACATAATCTTGGACAAGCGACCTGCGCCACAACCGACATCTAAAACTTTTTTTCCTTCAATCAAGCCCAAAAGGAGCTTTGTCTTAACCTTGCTCCAGAAGTCAAATTCTGCTATTTCCTCTAATTGTTCTGCATGGCTACATACGTCTTTAGCCATAGTCTTATGACCCCTTTCCCCATACTAATTGTGTCTTTAAAGAGATTAAGCTTTGAATCCTTCTTGTAGCTCCAATTTACGGGAACCTCTTTTATGATGTAACCCAATTTTTTGCATTTAAATAAAAGTTCTGCATCAAACTCGAAGCCATTACTCTCCACAGCAGGAATAACTTTTTCCAAAACCTCCCTTTTGAACGCTTTGCAACCGCACTGGGTATCTTTCACTTTAAGATCGAACAGGAGATTGAACAGTTTTGAAAAAACTTTGCCAGCGAAAACACGTATAAGTGGAGGATAAACCACAATTCTTGTGCCTTCAACTTCTCTTGAAGCGACTGCGACGTCCACTTTGTTAAGGGAGCGTATAACTTTTTCAACATCAGAAATGAGTACTGGAAGATCCGAATCCAGCAACAGCACAGTTTTTCCGTGAGTGCTCTTGAAACCTTTTTTGAAAGCGCCACCTTTACCCAACCTTTTGGTGGAAGTTACAAGCTTCACAAAGGGTTCTATCTCTGAAAGCTTGAGTACAATATTATTTGTTTTGTCTGTGCTTTCAGAAACAACAAAAATTTCGCATGTTTTGTTGAACTTTTCGATCAATAGTTCTAAAGTGGCTTTTACTCTTTTTTCCTCGTTATAAGCAGGTATTATGATTGACAAGTTCATTTTCAACACTCTGTAATCTTTCAGTTTTAAGGGTTGTTCTTTCCACTCCAATGTGTTCATAACATTTGCAATTGTTGAGATAAGTCTTTGATAACTTATGGAACTAGTGAAAGCTAACATCGTAAATTAAATCGTTTTTGCTTGTTGGACTATTGAACCCGGGTTCAAGCAGTTTTGATAAATGCTTTTTTATGAGTTCTAATTAATGCTCTCTCCAAGAGTGAGAAAGTTGGCAATAGAGCTTTCAAGCAGAGTATACGGTGCTTTCAAACGGTTGGTTGAGCCCATTTTTGCAGGACCGCGTCTGAAGCTTGGAGGTAAGACTAATAAGTGGCGAATGATGCTCATAGTTTTCACTGTATTCTACGCTTCTTTTCTCTTGCTCGACTTGGGTTATATGACGTTGCAGTGGGACGAAATGCCACACATGAACGGCGGGCTGCTCTTAATCCGCGGTCAAACATATGATTATCTTACTATATACGGGTATTATCCACCATTATATGATATTATGACAACAGGTAACTACGAATTGTTTGGAGTAAGCGCTGCTTCAGGGCGACTGGCAGCCGTAGCGTTTGCCGTCTTTTCTATCTGGATTGTGTTTGAGTTTGCCAATCGGGTCTACGAACCGAGAATTGCGCTGCTTTCAAGCGTACTACTTGGAACCATGCCAGGTTTCTTTTGGCTTTCAAGAGTAGCAATGCTGGAGACTATGTTGATATTCTTCTTTTCGCTCACCTTGTTCTTTTTCTTCACTTGGCTGAGGAACGAAAAGAACAACATGTTAATTCTAAGTGGTTTAGCGATAGGCGCGGGTTTCCTTGCCAAGTACCAAGTTTTGGTAGCTGGAATAGTGATGATAGCGGGCATCCTGCTTTTAGGACGGAAGAAACTGAAATGGAGACTCTTTAAGTTCCTACTCATACCGCTGATCGCTGGTTTAGTCGTTGCACCTTGGCTGGTCGTGCTCTTCCAAGCGGATGGCTTAAACAACTTTGGGAAGATGTTATACACAATAAGCGGAGGTCACGAAGAAAGACTGGATTATAGCGCACGATTTCCTCTTCCAGTATTTTATTTGATCGAGGCAACATGGCCATATACGGACATTCCTGTTCACCCTGTATCATTGCCCATCTACATTTTTGGTTTGCTGGGATTGTTCTTATGGGCTTGGAGAAGAAAACCTGAGGACAAGATCTTTCTTGCATGGTTTGCAGTGACCTACGTTTTCTTCACTTTGCTCACTAACAAACAATGGCGTTACGTAGCTCCGCTTTTTCCAGTTTTGGCAATTTCAGCGTCAAGTTTCATTTTTTTCGTGTATAACAAAATTGGCGTTGTTTGGTCTTGGCAATTGAGACTCAAAAAACGGGAAATTAGGCAAATTGCCGCAGGGTTTTTTGTTGTACTTGCAACATCTGCAATCCTTTACAGCAGTTACGAAGCATATCATATGACTGCGAGAGATCAAATTCACATTCCAATTGAAGAGACTGCCAGCTACTTGGCTAGCAACATGAACCCAAACGAGTCAGCGGTTATTGTTTGCGCATTCAACCTTCTAAACCAAGATATGCTGTGGTTTTATTTGCCCGAAGACATGAAGCGAAATCAGATTTGGCAGTATCCTGAGTTGGCTGTTGACTCATTCAAACCTAACTTTAACATTACAGAGTTTGTTAGTCTTTGTGAACAACGAAACGTCAAATATGCTATTCTTTATGATTATGGAGCTGAAACGCCTTTTTTCAATACAACTCTAACTTATTCAAACGTTACTACCTTACTTTATGAATCTGGACGGTTTGGTTATACAGGGGATGAGCCATTTTTTGGCGAAATGCCCTACAGAACCTTCCTAGCTGGTTTCCACGAACCTTATTCCGATGGGACTTAACTAACTTCACTACCTATATCATCGATTCGCAAATATCTTAAATAGCTTTTGAACTCTTGATGTAAACAAACGTGTGGCAAGGGGTATTTTCTTTGCTATTTGATACAGAAAATTACTTATGGCAATGGCAAAAGCCGGGAACGCTGGTAAGATATACCATTCAAGCTTTGTCTGGATCAAAGTGAAAAGCAGAAGCACAATTGTCATCCACGCAAGAATTAAAATGTCTTCTTTCAGACGTTTATTAAAAGCGTTGACCGCACAAAGCCCTGCCGAAAAGGGAAGTAGCATAACCCAAAACAGGTTGTCGTTTTTGACCAAGTAATCGAAGTAAAAAAGATAGCCTCCAAAGTGGCCCTCAATAGGAGTGCTTGCTCTCATAATTCCAGAAAAAACAAAAAAGGAATCCCAGAAATAGTTCCCAAAACGAAGGATCATATAAATAATCCAAGGCGCAAAAATCAGGATGCCTATCCCCCAAAAAACAGCAAAACGTTTTTTGAAAAGAAAACTGATACCTCTCCCCGTTGCTGCAAAATAAACAAAAACGATTAGGGGAATCAAAAATGCTGCAACCTGCTTCAGCATAAATGCTAAACCAAAGAATAGACCGCCTAATGCCAAGTATCGATTGGTGTTTTTTTGTTTTTCGCTCAAAAATAGAAAGTATATACTAGCTAAAATGAAAAAGACTAGGGAAACGTCAAGCATAGCATGCCTTGCAAACACGTAGAAAGTTGTAAATGTGCCTAAAACCAGTGCCGAAACAAGCCCAACATGCAAGTTGTAAAGTCTTTTTCCCAAATAGAAAACAAAAACTAAGGATAACGTGCCAAATATCGCACTCCAAACCCTTGTAGCAAAGTTGGTAGCGCCAAAGACTGGGTAGGCAAGAGACATCAACCACATGAATAGCGGTGGCTTGCCAATCCAAAGTAAAAAGTCGCTATAAGCCCAAGGGGTTATGAAGTCTCCTGTTTTGAGCATATGGAATGCCCATTGAGAGTATGTTTGTTCGTCTGCAACCCAGAGGGGTTCGCTTCCTAGATTAACAAAGAATAATGTTGAGAAAGCCAGAATTGCCAAAAGACAAAGAGCCTCGACATGTTTTGATAGCCAAGGAAGATTTTTTTCAGAAGTTTTCTTGGCTTCATCGTTTCGTTTAGCTATTCTTCTTGACTGAATAAATCGGACCAATGCAAAAGTAATGAAAGCTGCAACAGCGCACGCTAATACATCAAACACAATAGTAGTCACAGGTAAATAGTTGGTTGATTTAGGGAGGAAGGCGTCAGTTGATTCGCCTAGGGCAAGAGCGTATACGTGATGGTCGCTAGAACCAAAGTACAAGGTACCATTTACTATTGCTGGAGAAGAATCCACAAAATTTTCAGTTGCGTAACTCCATTTCTTGGATCCAGTGGAAGCATCAAGACAATACAGGTTGTAGTCTTCAGAGCCTACATATACGCTTTCACCCGCAACTGCGGGTGAAGACCTGACCCAATATCCAGTTGGACTCTGCCATACTTTCTTGCCATCTGAAGCATTTAGGCAATAAATGTTGTTGTCATCGGAACCTATGTAGATACATCCATAAGCGACAGCTGGGGAAGAAGAAACTGAACCTCCAGTCAGATATTCCCAAATCTTGTCACCAGTGGAAGCATTCAGACTACAAACATAGCCATCGGTGGAGCCTATGTAGACAGCGCCATTGTATACGCCGGGTGAGGAGACCACGCTTCCAGTGTGAGTACGCCATATTTCGTTGCCTGTAGACGCATTAAGAGCGTAAACAAAAAAGTCGTTGGTGGCAAAATATACTACTCCCTCTGACACAGCCGGCGATGAAGGCACACTGTGAGAAGTCGGGTAACTCCAAATTTCAGTTCCGTCTGAAGCGTTAATACAATACATATTGTGGTCTCCAGATCCTATGTAGACGTGACCGTCTGCAATTGCAGGAGACGATCGCACCAAGCCTCCGACTGGTGATACCCAAAGAGGTGTTCCTGTGGCAATATCTAAACGGTAAAGGTTGCCATCGTCTAAGCCTATGTAAATAGAATTGTTATAAATTGCAGGAGACGAATTCGCTTCACTATTGTTCGAGTAGTAGTACCATAATAGTTCACCATTAGAGGAGTTGATAGAGTAAACAGCGCCATCCTTACAACCTACAAAAACAGCGCCATTTGCTACTGCTGGGGAAGACACAACAGCTTTCATCGTTGGGAAAGCCCACAGGAGTTTGACTGAGCCCTTTGGAGTGCTACCAGTTGTGTAGCCACTGCGGTTTGGGTCATGACGAAACATAATCCATTCCTCAATGCTGGAAGTGACACGAGCATTTGAGGCCAAAGACATATTGTATGAATGAATTAGAATAGCGAGGAGGAGGATCAGCGTCAACTTGCGCTTTTTCACCGCCATTCACTCAAAACAAAACATGGTAGAACAAGATATATTAAACTAATTGAACTTGTAAATGCCGACGGAAAAAAAGACGATGCGGTATATTGGTAAAATCCAGTTTAAGAGTGATGACTTCGAAACCACAAGTGCTACAACCGTTGAGGACATATTAGAGCTGGGAAAAGAAGGCTGGATAGAGTATTCAGTGGCTAAAATCAACAACGTAGAGTATCACTGTTTCAAGAAGCCTAAGAGGTACAGCAGTTATGTTCAAAACGC
>CAYFXZ010000039.1:0-15874 GCA_964347245.1 uncultured Candidatus Bathyarchaeia archaeon
CGAAGCGGAAAAGGAGGAAAACCATCCCAAACCATTGTTTCATCAAGAGTCTCAAGGTCGAGATCTCCACTGTTCCTTATTCTTGAATATCTCGTTGCACGCGTTATAGTATAGTTATTTCCTCCTAAGCGCACCCTCTTTTCAAGTAGTTTGATTTCAACACGTTGCAACTTGCAAATAACTAGAGTAAGACAAGCACACAAACTTTATAAAGAAATTAGCAGGCTAGCGCTCATTAATGAAATCATGAAATGGCAAGCCGGAAATGAGGTGTTAAAGGAGATTGCTACTCTATAGCATACCAATTTTGGTTGCGTCTTTGCTTCTAATTGGTTTTTTAAGTGATAGAATAATTCGGTATGTGCTTGTTATCTCAAAAGGTTTAGGCTTGTCAGAAATGGCAGCAGGTTTTGTTTTGCTTTCAGTCGTTACTTCCTTACCTGAACTTTCAGTTTCCGCTCTAGCTGCGATAAGCGGCGAAGGAGGCTTGTCAGTTGGCAACGTATTAGGCTCAAATATAGCTAACCTAACAGTAATAATTGGGTTAGCTGTGTTCTTCAGCAAAACCGTAGTGTCTCTAAAAGGAGAGTCTCAAAAAGAACTTGTTCGGTTCCTATTCATCTCTTCAATAATTCCATTATTCATTGTTCAGCGAGGCACTCTTAGCCCTGTCCTGGGTCTGGTGCTGCTCATCCTTTTTGGATACTTCAGCTTTGTCGTCTCACGTAAGACTGGGAAGATTGAATGTTTGGACAAAGTGAAGAAAGGGGATTTTGCTATTGCAGGAATCAAGTTCGTTGTCAGCATTGCATTAGTAATTCTTCTTTCAAAATTGGCGGTAGACAGTGCGATTGACATTGCTGATTCTTTTGGTTTAGCAGCTTCAATTATCGGAGCCACCGTTATCGGTTTGGGCACTTCCCTGCCTGAATTAGCAACTACCATTCAAGCGTTAAAAAAGCGTCTTTATAGTATGGCACTTGGAAACATTTTTGGCAGCTGTATCACAAACGTTACTCTCATTCTTGGAGTTTCATCAATGCTTTCTTTCTCAGAGGTTAATGTACTAGCTGTTGAGAACATCATGTTTTATGTATTACTTTCGTCACTTACAATGTGGTATTTGGTAAGCTCCACTGAAAGCATTGGCAGAAAAGCAGCATTAGTGCTATGTATAATTTATGTATTATTTGTCTTACAACAAATTGGAGTTCAATTGCTTTTCTAAGAAAAACTCCGGACCTATGTAAAAAAAATTAGAAATGAGAGTTAATTCCGAAATTAGTTTTGCGTCTTTTTATAACCATTTCCTTTTTTTGAAATAGAATAACATAACAATTCCTACAGCAAGCATGACCAGTAGCGCAAAGGGATAACCCCAACCCCATTCGAGTTCAGGCATAACTCTAAAATTCATTCCATAAATTCCAGCAACTAAAGTCAAGGGAAGAAATATAGTAGCAATTATAGTAAGCACTTTCATAACTTCATTCATTTTATTACTAACACTGGATATGTAGATGTCCATCATTCCAGAAAGCATATCTCGAAACGTTTCAATTGCATCAATAACCTGAATTGTGTGGTCGTATAGGTCTCTTAGAAATATGTTAGTGGATTCATTGATTAAATTTGATTCCCATTTTTCGAGACGGCTAATGACTTCTCGAAGAGGCCATACAGATTTGCGTAGAAGTATCATTTGCCTTTTCAGGTCGTGTATAGCTTGCAGAGTTTGTGGTGAAGGATTGGCAACTATTTCATCCTCAATTTCCTCAATTTTCTCTCCCACTTTCTCAAGTACTGCAAAATAATTATCCACTACTGCATCGATCAAAGAGTAAGCGAGATAGTCAGCGCCCATCTTTCTGATTCGGCCTTTATCGCTTCCTAGTCTTTCTCTAATCGGGTCGAAAACATCCCCTTCATTTTCTTGAAATGATACGACCCAGTTTGAACCAAGAATAATGCTAATCTGTTCTACTTTTGT
Organism: uncultured Candidatus Bathyarchaeia archaeon; assembly: GCA_964347245.1. GTDB lineage: Archaea > Thermoproteota > Bathyarchaeia > Bathyarchaeales > Bathycorpusculaceae > SG8-32-3. Next base: position 1,991 of record CAYFXZ010000039.1, read on the forward strand.
CTCTTTATCTTCTTCTTTGTACTGAATCATCTTTAAAACTGCAAAGATGTAGGAACTAAAATCCTCAATTTTGGGTCGTTGACCGGTGTTGGCAATGTCTTCGAGAACCAGGGGGTGAATCCCAAACTGTTGTCCGACTTTTTCGATTACTTCAACTTTTTGGAGACCATCAACATTTATCCAAGTTATCTCGGTTTGACCTTTCAAAGGAAAAGCTTCTTCAATTTCCCTAACCTCTCTTTCTTCGATATGCTTTTCATCAAAGCTAATACTTCTGATCCGAATATCAGCAGGTTTCCTTCTGCCAACGTAGACCACGGTTCCAGGTGGAAGACCAGTTTTTTTAGACCTTCCTCGAATATTTCGACTTATAATAATCCACCTACGTTCGTTACTCAGCTGAGAATTCTTATAAGCTTTATACAAAATCTAATTGAAGAGCAGTATGTAGAGGCTAAAACCACTCGAAGGAGAAAGCTAGCTTTTTAAGCAGCAATATAAATGCTAAACTCAAAGTGAATAATGAATGTCTGTTGTAGTATTAGAAAGCCTATATGGACTCCTGAGGGGCTTAGTATCTGGAACCGTTGCTTTTTTCACAGTTATGTTGCTGTCAGTAGTTTATAGATATTTTACAAATGAGAAATTATCTTCGTTTATCGGCATTCTCTTTGGATTAGGCTTTTTAGGATTTTCTGGGGGATTGCTAGCAATTTTAGAGCAACCCACCTTGGGAGGAGCCATCGAAATTGTGGCAGTAAGCATCTTCATAGTTTGGGGTGTTAACACCGGAGACAAAATAGCTGAAAAGATGCCAAAAAAAAGCGCAGTTTCTATATTAAACGGAATCAGAGGAGAAAAAACAGTCTACACCAAAGTCAAGTTGCCTAATTGGCGGTTAATATACGACATGGCGGGTAAGCCAAAAGTTCCTGATAGTCTGAAATCTGAGTTGTCTGAACACGAATTTACTTTGCCCGCTGACCTCCCATCCGGAGATATAGCCAACAGAGTAAAGAGGCGTCTAATTACGGATTGGGGTATAGGAGACGTAGAACTTGAATTAGACCAACAAAGTAGAGTCATTCATTTGGCAATATCAGCGAAGGAACGAGGTTTAAGTGCAGCTATACCCGAAGGAAGTGTAGCTATACCAATAAAATGCGCAATTATCCCCTCTAACCTTGCACCAAGCGATTTCGTAAAAATATTCTTTAATAACACCAAAATTATCGAGAAAATTGAGGTAAAAAGCGTCAACGAAGAACAGAAAATAATAACCATTATAGCAGATTTGGATTTACTTGAGAATATCCGAGGCTCCACAGCATCTTTAGTGGTGGCTCTACCATCTCCCACTGCTACACATCCAGTTATAAGCGTAAAACAGAAAACAGGCGAAATTGAAGATTTTAAACTTCAAAAAATTGTTAATTCGTTAAAAAAAGTTGGGGTCGCTGATGAACTAGCAAGTGCAATTGTAACTAAAGTTCAAACTAAACTTAGCAAAATGGACCCACCTATTTCGTCAAGGTTAATCAAAGAAGCAGTTGTCGAAGAATTGGAAAAGGAAAATCCAGCTGCGGCAAAAAAATTGAAAAACCGAAAACCATGGCAATTCAAATCTTTCTGAAATCTTGGAACATATCCCAACTATGTGGTTCAAAAAAAGCGACAGCAGAATAGCCTCAATAAAGCGAATAGTGTAGGACCGTCTTCAGGGCTTAAAGACTGCCAAATAGAATTTGGTAAAATGTTTCATTCCATTCGATAGCTTTAAAAGCTAGAGTTGTACCCTACGTTGGAAGGTTGTCAACCATGTCGAGAAAAACTCAAATTAAAAACCGATTACGCGCAATACCAAATAGCAAAAAGCCTTTCAGAACAGTGCCTTTCGAGAATGGTTTTCACTTCTACACAGCCATTGGAAACTATACAGGAATAACTGCAACCAACCTTAGCGAGTTCGCCCAGAAGCTGCAAAAAATTCCAACAGAATCAATCATATTCCATTTTAAACGCCAAGACTTCCAAAATTGGATAAAATACACAATCAAGGATACAGAACTAGCTGAAAGAATAAGCAAGACAAACGGCGAACAGTCACCCGAAGATCTAAGAAGAGAAATCCGAAGAACTATAGAAACAAAAGCTACACTTTCTAATTAGGTGCCAAAATCTTTAATCTATTTGTCCAACCTTTCTACATAACCTGTGCGTAAAATGAACCCATTTTTTCATTTACATTCTTGATTCAATTCCGATTTCAGATTAAACATAATTGCTCTTCCAATGCCAAATTCATAAACAGCGGATATTACTCTGAGCAAATTCTGAATTGGTTTTTGGGCTGAGACTATTTTTTTATTTTGCGCTCGGTTTTATTGGTTATTGTTAGACAAAACATCAGCAATAATTAGAATGCTTCCCAACTGCATTTTAATTGGTTTCTGAAGGGGAATCGGCGTGAATTCTCCTCGACGATTTATCTCCTTAGCAAGAACCCTAATTTTTCTGTCGATATCCAAGGTTATATTCTCAATTTGATTTTTTATTTGATTGCGACGAATAATCTCTGTAACACGCCAAATCTGGCTCAGCAGAAGCAAATTTGCAACATCAACCATCAAATCATTTTCGAACAATTCAAAATTTCTGGCGTTCCGATCTCCCGCGTCTCGTATTCTTGAATTGGCAATTCCTAATTCCAGCTTGGCGTTTGCAACATGTTTCAGCACTGAACCCAAAAGCAACGGGTCAGAAAAAACGAAAAAAGGTTCCAGTTCAGTCAACACATTCACACAGTATTGAATAACAGCTGCTCTTTTTTCTTGTCTTTTTTTAAGTAGAATTCTCAACTTTTGGTTTGAAACTTTATTGTCCTTATTAAATGAAGATTTCAAAAGTGGAACTTCGCAGTTAAAGCTAAAACCTCCAATCTCATCCTGATACCATTCATCACTGGTTGAACCACGTCTCATAGTCAAAAGATTTTCAGGTTCACACTTAATGTAGTAATCAATGTAATCCCTTAGGCCATACATCTCGTAGAAACCGGGCGTTAGAGCTCTCCCAAAAGGAACATCTGGATTACGAGTTGAAAGAGGCAAACCAAGATTAGCGGATAGCTCTCTCAATTTCGGATACACTGCAGGTAGGTCCCTGCTGAAGTAGAAGTAGGTGTCATAAAAGCCACAATGATGCAAATTACATAAGAGATCGGGTCTTTCATCTTTAACGGTTTTTTTCACAGCTTCCGATTCAGGTCTAGAGTGTACCCACTTGTAATTCTTGTATTCAAAAGGAAACGTCCATTCATACTGGTTTTCAGTTGGCTCCCTGAAATACGATTTTGCTGTTTTTACAAGTGAACCCCAATTGCTGAACCAGCCTTCATTCATTCGCATCCCACGCTGCTCAAGCACAGGTATTATCAACCATCGCCAATTAAAGAAATCAACTTCTGGACGCTTCGCCATCCAATCAATAAAATAAATTGTCACGAGACTACCTAAAGGTTCATCGCTGTGAGGTACACCTATTATCAGCCCCGTTTTCTCCCCACTGCCCATCGTGTACATTTTGAGCGGTTTGTCTTCAACTGTCTTGCCAATTGTTTTTTCTTCAATAGATGAGTATTTCCTGAAATTATCAGTAAACTCCTCTATCTCTTTCACCCTCAAGAATCTATTGTAATCCGGAACTTCTTCCAAAATCTTGTTGAAATAATTAGGGTTCAAAGCTGGACCTCGATGCCTAAACCAGGCTTTTCCGAAGGAATAACATAACCATCCTCATATCTCGCGCCACCCTTAGCAACATCATTGACAAAGTCTAAGGCTGAATCCAGATCCGCATATTCAACATTCCTGAAGGCACATGCAAAATGGACACCAGCAGACATTGCAGCCATAGATTCATTCATACACCCAACCATTACAGGAACTTCAGCCAATTCTGCAAGCGCGTTGGCTTTAATGGCGTTTGTTATTCCTCCAATTTTCATTAGTTTTATGTTTATCATATCTGCAATTTCAAGCTTCACCAGCTTGACGCTGTCTCTTAAAGTCAAAGCGGTCTCATCAGCCATTATCGGAACTGAGCATTGATTTGCAACATCCTTCAAAGAATAAAGATAGTTTGCTTTTGTCGGTTGCTCCAATATCTCTATGGCGACCCCTTCTTTCTCAAGCGTCTTGACAATTCGAAGGGCATCTCCCACCGAATAACCCTCATTAGCATCCAGTCTCAACTTGATTGCTGAACCAACTGCCTCCCGAATTGCAAGAATATTCTCAATATCATTCTCCACGTTGACTCCACACTTGATTTTGATCGATTTGAATCCATCAGTAACTATTTGCCTAGCCTTTTTCACCATCAAATCAGTTGGGTTCAATCCAATCGTAACAGATGTGGCTATTCTCTCTCTATAACCACCCAGCAACCTGAACAGCGGCATCTCCGCCATTTTACCGACAATATCGTATAATGCCATGTTTATACCCGCCTTTAGGGAAGAATTAGCCTTAAGCTCGTTGTCTAAAGCAAAATTCACATGGTTAATTCTGGTAGGGTCACAACCAACAACTAGCCGCTTTGCAGCTTCAAAATTGCTGAGCACAGTCTCCTTTGTCTCCGAGGTCACCACATCCGGAGTTGAACAACCCCAGCCAACAATGCCCGTCTCGGTCTCCAACCGAATGAATATGTTATCTGCGACTTCCGTTCTTTCATTAGCTATCACAAACGGCTTCTTCAACTGCAACTCGACTGGTCTTGCCTCTGCTCGAACTATTTTCGTTTTCATCGAAATCCCATATATTCAAATTATGCTTTTCAATCAAAGTTCTAACAAACTTAATCAACAATCTCGCTGCTATAAACCATTCTTCACCAAAGCCTCTAGAGTGACTGAGCCTAGAAACATCAGCTCATTAGTTGGAGAGTTGCAGTGAGAGCTTTTTAAGCAAGCCTTAAGTGATACTAAAATGAGAACATGAAAACAAGATTTCCATCAGGCATTCAACTTGCAAACGCAAGTGAAATCGATGCCATATTTGAAATTGAGCAAAAATGCTTCCCTGAAAAGGTAGCTTATTCAAAACGCCAGCTAGAATATCTTATTCTGAATGCGAACAGCGACTGTCTTGTTGAAAAACAAGACGGGATAATTAGGGCGTTCCTTATAGTTACCTATCGCCAAGGAAGCTTGACTTGTAACATCGAGACAATTGATGTGGACCCAGCTTTTAAAAATAAAGGCATAGGATTGAAGCTAATGGAAGCGGCGGAAATTGAAGCGAAGCGAAGGGGCATGCGCTGGTCCCAGTTGGAAGTGTCTGAAGGAAACGATGTAGCTTTGAAACTATACAAAAAGGCTGGGTACACATTAAAAGAAAGAATCGAAGGCTATTACAAATTTGAACACAATGGAACACGCAACGCGATTCGAATGATTAAAGCTCTTTAATCAACTCAGACGGGTTTTGCACAGTGACCCATGATTCGCCTTCAAGCGTTGAAAAGCCGTTCGTGTATTTCGCTAGAATTTTAAGTATAGACGATCGAAAGCGAGCGGGCAAAAGTTGCAGGTCGCTGGTTGGTTTATTAATGTGAATCGTTTCAATATGGCTCGTTTCTTGGTTTTTCAAGTTGGGCAGAAGCTTGGCGAGAAAGAGCGCATATTCTTTTTCATCTTCATCAAGTCTAAGATTTCCCTCCCTAATTCTAGCAGGCAGTGTTGAAACGTCTTCTTCACTATAACCCATAATTGACGGATCGACATCATTGCCTAAGAGGAACAGGAGGATGCCTTGGCATTTGCTGCATTTGCCACAAGGGAGCAAAGCGCTCTGATAAAAACGGCAGCTGTGGCAGGAACGCTGAACGCGTGCCAATTCAAGATACCTGCTGGTCAATATCCGCTCCACAATCAAACCTGAGATCGACCGAACCGCACTCCATTGGCGCAGTTTAGGCATTCTCTTGGAGAACCACTGCTCCATCCTAACATCAAAGTCTTGGGTCTGATCGTACACGCCAAAGAAGTGCCGAATCCCAGCATAGTAAGAGGTCATCCGTGGGTCATCAAATTCGCTTCCAATCAAAACGTTCCCGATCCTTCGCTTTGCGAAAATTGGGAGAAGAAGAAAAACATAGACTGGAAAAATGCAGAGTCTTATAGGATACGTGTCTGCCCAGATTTTTCTATGGTCTTTCCGAATAATTCTCATCTGGTCCAACATAAACGTGTAGAAGCGGTCAATATTGGTCCAGACTCTCGCAGTGTTGGGATCGTTGACTCTGAATTGGCGATAAGCTGGAAGCGCAGTTCGCCAATGACCGCCACTCTCGTTCACATATAACGGGTGAACCTCAGCGCCTATCTCCTTAAGCATAGCGTAGGTAAGTAGGCTTTCTTTTCCACCGCTTGAAAGCACGCCACACGAATTTTCATCTAATCCAGAAGCAATTGGAGCGTCATCAACGAGGCTTTTCGCAACTATTCTTGCAATGGGACGGGCATTTGTCTCCAAAACCTCAGCTTCAGAGGGGATAAACTGTGGCAGCACATAAGGGTTTTTCCTTCGAACCAGTTTGTTAATGAAAATATCTTTGGAGAAAACGTCAAGAAAGTCATTTAAAAGTGAAAAGTCTCCTTCGCTAACTTGCCAATCCAACCTGATTTCTCTTGTGAAAAGCCCGTAATTGAGCGAAGGCATAACCGAGGCCATCCTTAGTAGTGGAAGTTGTTTTTGACTTGGTGATTCTTCGTATTTGAAGCGAAGATGGAAAAAATGTTCTTCTCCTGCAGTGTTTACGCATGAAATTTTGGTTTCTACGCTATTTCCCCGCAGCATAGGCTCAGAGATGGCTATAGACTCAAAACACTGGAGGTTCATCGAATCACTTTTTGCATAGCTCTTCGATTGCATCAGCCGTTCTTGCTACTCCATCAACTACAGGATCTTCAACAGGCACATTGAATCTCTTTTCCAATTTGGTTTTGGCTTTCTTAACTTCCTGTTGAGATAATCCTTCATGGTTTAAGCCTATGCCTATTAATGGACGTTGAGACAGCAGCTTGGCGATTTTTATAACTCTACCAGGATCAGGCATTGGAAAACTTGGGAACCCATCAAGGTGGGGACGCCCAGGAGCGTCTTGTAGAATGAAACCGTGAATTTGACCAGCTGCTATAATCTCGAAACAACCGGGAAAGAATGGATGTACCAAACTTCCTTGCCCCTCAATGATTATGACTTCAGGTTTATCATCTTTCCAAGAATCAAGGATCGCACCTTCAATACCACCTGAAACGAAGTCATTTATCATAGCGTCAAGTACCACACCATGAGGCCAACCCTGCATCCACCCAGTCTGCCCTGTAAAAATCATATCTGCTCTGCGTCCCCGCCTTCTAAGTTCATGGACCACCAAAACTGAAGTCGTCCTCTTGCCAATTGCAGAGTCAGTCCCTAAACTTGCGATTCTGATTGAGCCTACTTGACTGACTTCACCAGTATAGAATCGTTTGTAGTCTCTGAAAATCTTGCGGACGTCTGTTATGCTACACCCGTTCTTAGCAGCCATGGCAACGAACTTTTCATTATCTGAGAGAAAATAGTGAAGACCGGAAACAACGTCAAGACCACGAGATAGAGCCCAAGAGACAGCTTGGTCATATCCTTCAGGCAAAATTCCGCCTTCTGAAACTGCTCCAACTATGAAAATCTTAGGTGCTGTTTTGCGGTAAGCTTCTTCTAAACTGGAGAACATTGGAATTTTTCTGTTTTTCCCATCCAATATTTTCCCTGAATCTCCAGATGGCGCCATAGAGTCGATAACGCCAACAACATCGTATCTGTCAGAGTGACGGACTAAGCCATGAGCGGTCTTTCCGTTAGCCGTAAGATACTCGCCTTCACAATAAACCAATGCTTTTTCCTTGACCATGGATGTCATGCTTTCCTTCCTGTCAAGATTACAACGTAACGGTCGCCTGGAAGTGGGTCTTTTCTATGTCGATCCACCAGCGCTATGAGCCCTGCAGTTGAGGCAGGCAATGTACTCAAGCCTTCTTTTTCGCGAATTAAGCGGGCGTATTTTAGCATGTTTTTGTCTGTAGCGAAAGCAGCCCACCCTCGTGTCTGCCTTATAATTGAAAGGGCATAGTCTCCGTCTATTGATCGCCAGTTAACTAAGGGTTCGTTTACTGCCGTGTTTCTTATTCTCTCAGGTTTCAAATCAACGCATTTGGGTGTATTCTTGACGAAAGCTTGAACTATAGGATTCATTCCGAAGGATGAGCCAGCAATAAAGCGCGGAATTCGCGAGATTTTTCCGCGGTTGTAGAGGCTAATGAAACCTCGATAAATACCCGCTAATGTAGATCCATTCGAAACGGGAACAGCCACAGCAGCAGGAGCATCACGCAATTCATCGTATATTTCATATGCCATTTCACCATACGCTTTCAATTGCGTGTTAGTATTGGCTCCACCTGGATTTGCGTCGTAATATCCCTCTTTTTCAGCATCTAAGCGAGACACATTCACAGATTCTTCGTAGTCCCCTGGGACTCTGACAATTTCTGCGCCGAACTCGGTCATCTCCTTAATTCTGTGTGTGTGATAGCTTTGTGGGATGTAAATTAAACAGCGCAGTCCAGCTAGGGAAGCAGCGAGCGCTATTGCTGCTCCATAGTTGCCACAAGAAGCCACCGTGATCTCGTCGTAGCCTCTTCGAAGCGCATCTAAAGCTTGGGCAAAAGCAATGCGGTCCTTCTGAGTTCCAGTTGGGTTTCCCCCTTCAAATTTCAAATATATCTGCCTGAGTCCTATTTCTCTCTCGATATTCCTGCCTCTAGTAAGGTTTGTATCGCCAACTTCTGAGTCAAGAATTATCTCAAAGCTTTCCAAGCGCTCTTCAAGGGGTCGAGTTTTATCGGAAGCTATCTTGCTAAGAGAAGTCAGTTCAGGAGTAATAACAGGTATCTGAGCAGTGGCGCCATCCAATAGGGAAAGAGGACCATTCACCCTTGGTGAGTCGTTAGATGTTTTATCGAAAATTTTAACCTGACTTTTTTTGTCTTCCTTGGACATTGCCAATTACTTTATTTCACAGTAGTTACTGCAGATTATTATTGTTTTCCGTAGAAGCATGTTCTACTAAAATAGATAATTCTTGAGCCAATTTCTATAAATTAGTATCATAGCCAAAAAACCAGTTTCATGCGATATATCCCCCCATCATATTTGCCATCTAAGGAATAACTGGTACATAGACCAGCAAAAAGTAAGCAAAGAAAAACCTGAAAACAACTCGAATACTTTTCGCATACATCAAAGCTAGGGCAGCAGTGCCTTAAATTATACCAGCGAAGTTGCTATTCTTATGGTAAAGCTGTACTTCTTGGGCGGAGAAAACGTAGTGAAACAAGATTCAAAAATAATCACTTTATGTTTGCGTTCCTTATCAGTCTTTTTTTGATATTACAGCACGTTCTCTATTGGATGAAAGCCTGAGGATTAACTCTTAAATAGCTACTCGGCTGATGATCAATTGTTGTGAAATTGAACACCAAAGCGATTGCGATAACTATCATTTTTGCTGCGCTAACTATAGCATTAATTCCGCTAAAGATTCCCGCAATGTACTTAGTAGGCTTCTACTATCGTTTCTGGGAAATTCCGATAGTTGCTGCTTTCTTGCTGTTCGGTCCTAGATGCGGAGTTTCAGTAGCGGTATTAGGCACTTTAGCCGAACTAACCCTTTTTTTCGGTCCAACGGGTGTTATAGGTCCTCCTGTTGCATTTTGGGTTACAATGAACATGTTGTTGGGAGTCTATGTGGCGGATAGGTTGTTAAAGCGCAAAGCTTCACAGGATAGATATTTTGGAATAAAAAAAGTCACATATTTCACAGTGCTAGGAACTTTGTCTAGAATAGCAATTTCGCCCGTTGTGACCTACGTTTTGTATAGTTTATTAATACCGCTAGTAGGGGGTCCAAGTTTTTCAGACGCCTATTTAATGGCAATAATTCCGATTACGATGTTATTCGGAGCAACGATCACGCTCTACACAATTCCCATAGCCTACCTTATAGCAAGGGTGGTCAGCAGAAACCTGAAGATAGGGACGCAGTTTTAATAATTAAACGCAGAAATTAGGAGCAAACATCTGAAAAAACCGAAAGCATAACCCTTAACCCTTATTTGCTGTTCGTTTTTTGGAGCAAGTTTGTCAAATTCCAAAATCAGCTTTTGGTCGGTCACTTTTGAGAATGACTAGAAATTATAAGCGTGAACGGTCAAACCGAAACTTGTTTTGTATTGGATGGAGGTGAGAAAAGTGAATAAAAAAGTTCAAAGGTTAATAGTTGCCTTTCTTGGTGCAATTTTGCTATCGATAATTGTTACTGCTGCACTGGCTCCTGTTCTTGCCAGTGGGAATAATGAAAATGAGCCAGTGGTTACTTTTACTGGTAGCGGAGGTAAAATCGGTGTCCAGCTCCCACCTGGAGAGCCGAGTCATCCAACTGACCTGCAGTTTGTAGTCTTTGACTTTGATAAACGATCTACTTTTGGTTCATTTGACGCTATAATTGTGACTATATGGGTTCCAGCCTTTAACGGTTATCTTCCAGCAGCTGTTGTTTCTGATAGTCCTAATACTGAATTTTTTGATCACGCACATACTGTCCTTATTAACACTCCTTGGTGGAGCCCCATGTTCGGATTTTCTAACATTATCCAAGTGAGTGAAACAGAGCTTGAAGTTGACAAACGTCGAAACGTTGTCACTGCTGAATTGACTGTGCCAGTAGAGATATCTCTTCCATTTCCAAATTTCCCAGCACCACCGTTTAATTTGTTGGAAGATCTGAGTTTTACTCTTCCCCCATTCAAAATAGAGATTAGAGGTTTCGATTCAATCTTTAGAGATGAGGAAAGCTCAAATCTTCAACCTAGTCCGCCACTCTCTGGTTATACGATAACTCAAAAAGCAATAAATAGACCTGCGTGGGTGCGATTTTGGAGCTCCACATGGCTTGGACTGAGAACTCAGTATACTTCAGGAACTCTATATTTGCATGTGACCAGAACCTATACCCCGCCATCAACGTGATCCTTATCGTCTCCCCAATTCCCCTTTTTCTTTTTCAACTTCAAAAATGAACTTACAGTTACGGATGGAGGTAATTGAGTCTAGAACGGGTGCTAAAAATCCTTGAAAGTTTCGGACTTGCAAGGTCGGGTGCGGAGGTGTACATTTACCTAGCAAAGAAGGGACCTAAAACAGGAAAAGACATAGCAAGCAAAACAAGACTGTCTGAAGCCGAAATATGGTCTACACTGAAAAGCTTACAGAAAAAAGGATTTGTTAGCGCTAGCGCTGAACATCCTGTCTTGTTCTTCGCATTATCGTTTGAACAGGTCGTAGACATGATGATAACCCTCAAGGATGAAGAAGCCCAAACAATAAAGGAAACACGAAAAGAATTGCTCTCCAGCTGGCGAGACATTACTCGGAAAAAAAACCAAGCAGATACATGACAATCTACAAATACTTTCCCTCAGAAAGACTTGAATAAAAATTTAATTAGAAAACAATGCCCAATATAACAGGGAGATTTGTTAAAAGTCGATTCATAATTCTTCCCTTCGCTGTCAGGGTGAGAGGTAGATTTGAGTCAAGAACGAGTGCTTAAGACTCTAAAAGACATAGGTCTAACACAATTAGATTCTAAAATCTACGTTTTTCTAGGCAAGAGAGGCCCCCAAAAAGGCAAAGATATTTCCAGAGCATTGAAAGTTCACAAACAGCAAATTTACCGCAGCTTAAAAAACCTGCAACGCAAAGGTCTCATAAGTGCTACACTTGATCATCCTGCAAACTTTTCAGCCGAACCCTTTCCAAAAGTCTTAGACCTATTCATAAAAGTCAGGACGGAAGAAGCCAACTGCCTACGGCAAAGCAGAGCGGCAATACTTTCGGATTGGCAATCCATCACGGTCGGAGAGATTGAGGATACCTCTGAAAAATTCACGGTCATCAAGGGCAGAAACATCATCTACTCCAAGATACTACAAATGATGCAAACGACAAAAAAACACCTATCCGCTATGACAACTGTTACGAATTTGGCGCGGGTCTTTCAATTCGGTCTTTTCGATGCTACCGGCCATCCTACAAAAGATGGCATTCGATTAAGATTCTTAACGGAATTATCAAAACAAGACGTGAACGCAGTCGAAGATCTTCTCAAAAGAGTACCAAGTACGTTCAACCTTGAAGTAAGAATTCCCCACCTAGGCTTGAAACTTAGTCGAATTGTTATCAGAGACGGAGAAGAAGCCATATTCTTTGTCAATCCAGGAGCAGACTCGACTATGGCTGAACAAGATGACGTGTGCCTTTGGACAAACTGCAAATCTCTTGCCCAAGCATTCATGGGTGTCTTTGAGAATTTATGGCGCAACTCCACTGACATTCAGAGAAAAATTGAGCAGATTGAAACTGGCAAACCAAGCCCTACAACCAGTATCATCAGTAATCCACCTGTTGCCCGCAAAAAGTATGATGATGCCTTACGCTCAGCTGAAAAAGAAATTATTATGATGACTTCGTCAGAAGGTCTTCTCGAGTCTTGGAAAAACCTAGCACGGTTAAAAGAGTGGGCTAGAAAAGACATCACGGTCAAAATTATGGCACCTTTAATCAGCGAGAATTGGCAAGCTGCTCAAGAACTATCAGGCTACTGTGCGATCAGGCACGTACCTGTAGGCTATTTAGAAACCACAATTGTTGACGGAAAACACCTTTTCCAGTTTGAAGATCTGCCAGTCAATGAGGTAAAGCCGAGGGCAACAACATGCTTTGAAGATGTCTTCTACACCAATGATGTTGAATACGTGAAAAAAACGAAAAATATGCTAAATGCAGTTTGGAAAAACGCTCGCCCCCCGTCGAGCATCACGCTGGAATCGATTATTGGTCCCCAGGGATACATGGTTCCATCTCTTCCTGAGATTCCTTTCAAGAAAGTGCGCGATGCTACCATTATTCAAGAACAGAAGATAATAACGGAAAAAGACGTTTTGAAAAAGATTATAAGCGCCAAAAAGATTCCCGCCAGAATACCATGCAAAGACACCTTAAGATTGTACGGTAGCACAGGAGCGGCGGTAATTCATCCGCCAGAATATTTTGACCTTCCTGATATGATTATCTCAGCTTGGCACATTGACAAGCACTCCTCATTAGGTGCTGAGGATATGTTGGGCATCTATTTATGGCTCGAGACGCCCACGGGTCCTGCCTACGTTCCAGCAGCTAGTATCGGGGATAATCCTCAAGCTGTGGAGTTTCGAAAGGGTGCTTTTGCCCGGGCTCCGACTGGACATAATTGTCATTTGATTGAGAAGGAGGAGCTTCACGTGCGGGTGCATGGCAACACGCTCTTTGCGGGGTGGACGGTCCCAATAAAGCTGTTTCCTTCGAAATACACTCTTCCTCCTGCATGCATATTGTTTGAAGGTTATGGTGAACTCAAAACAGGCGCATTCAAAGTAAAAACACCGTGGGCACCCCGCCCGCAACTATACGAGTTCAATGGTTTTGAGGCGTTTATAACTTTCTTTCACCCATCATCAAAATACACTGGACCTGGCACCGACGGGTTTCTATGCAGAGATGTAATCATAACCGTAGTCTAACGAGAAGAAAGCATATCGATGAATAAGATTCAGACTTTTCTTTTTGCTAGCGTATTACAGATTATTTGATATGTTTACAAAAAAGCTAAAAAAAAGGGAGGTATGCGGGAGACATCGCCACTTGGGCTAAAACAGCTATCTTAGTCAAGGTCTGACAT
>CAYFXZ010000040.1:0-15579 GCA_964347245.1 uncultured Candidatus Bathyarchaeia archaeon
CGCTCCTGAGATGACGGTTCTCGTTGGCGGTATGCGCGTCTTGAATGCCAACTTCAGACAGTCCCAGCACGGCGTCTTCACCAAGAGACCGGGGAAGCTCACCAATGACTTCTTCGTGAATCTGCTCGACATAAGCACGATATGGAAAGCAACTTCGGAACACAAAGAGGTGTTTGAGGGGCGTGATCGCGCAACGGGCAAACTCAAGTGGACCGGTACCCGTGTAGACCTCATCTTCGGTTCAAACGCCCAACTCCGGGCCTTGGCGGAAGTCTACGCATGTGAGGACTCCCAAGAGAAGTTCCTGCACGACTTCGTTGCGGCGTGGAACAAGGTAATGAACCTTGACCGTTTCGACCTTGCCTAGTCGTAGCAAGAGATTGCTAGCGATGAAAATATGGTAAGCCATCCGGCCCAAATCGGTTCGAGCCCAGATTTGCACCTCACTAAAGTAGAGACATCACCCGCAAAACTCCGCTTTTTTCTTTAAATACTTTGTAATGTTACGAAAAAAGATGTGTGGAGCGAGAATTATCGCTTAGTTTTATCAAAAATAAAAAAAGAAGCCTTTCATGATGCTTTAGGTAATTAGGTGAAAATAGGCAAAGTTTAACTAAAATAAGGCACCCTACAACTGAAAGTTTGCGGTGAGGGAAATATGGATTTTGCGAAGGTTGCTTTGAAAAATGAAATACCTGCAGGCAAAATGAAAGCGATTGGCATGGCTGGTGTCTCGGTTTTGCTTGCCAATATTGCCGGTCAATATTATGCCATAGGCAACAAGTGTACACATCGAGGTTGCAAGTTGTCTAGTGGCGTATTTGAAGGTGAAACTGTTAAGTGTCCTTGCCATAAATCAGTTTTCAACGTTAAGACAGGCGAAGTGGTGCATGGACCCGCATCTAAGCCTGAACCTAAATATGCTGTAAAAGTAGAAGAGGAGCAAATTCTAGTCAGTGTCAAATAGCATTAGACTTAATCAACTTTTGAAAATGAATGACTTGGGATTATGGTTTTTGTGTCTTGGACATATCCCAGTTTCCTGATTTTATCCAAAACAAATTTTGAAGCTATTTCTTGAAAGGAAGTAAAAATTTGTTTGGCGTAAAGTTCGAATTCCAACACAGTCAAGATGTCATACTCTCCAGTTATCATATGTACTTCCACAACTTCATTATTTTTAAGGAGCTCTTCCGCAACTTTCTTTTCTTTGCCAGGATTAACATCAATAAAGACGAACGCCCGATGTTTTCCTCTCATTACTCTAGCACCCATCACGGCACACCTTCAAAATGAATCTATAGATACTGAAGTAAATTCATTCTATTAAAAATTTAGTCAACCACGGACCTATATCATGCCTTTTCCTGCTTCGTGCCGTCATCGTTTCGTTGGTTGTTTGGATTAAATTTATACCTGATTCAGTTTCTATTGGTGACAACGTACAACTTGGCATAGGCGTATCTATCGGTGAGGATGTAACGATTGGCGATGATTTTGTTATCGGCGATTGGACTGTGATTCACGAAAATGTGCAAATTGGAGATGGAACCCATATCGGCTCAAACGTCATCATCGGAGAAGACAACATGATTGGAGAGGACATCGTCATTAGTGACGGAGTTGAAATAGGCGAAGGTACTATGGTTCAAGATGGAGTTCAGATCAGCGTAGCAGCCATCATCGGAGAAAACGTAAAGATCGAAAGATGCAATTATCGGTGATGGCTCAACGATAGGAGATAATGTGCAAATAAGCAATAGACAAGTAGTTCTGCCAGGATTAACGATTCCGTAACCACCGCACTATTACTCATACACACTCTCACACACCACGCGCGCATCTTCCTTGGGCAGTCACTTTTTCACTTTCCGCTTCAGAAAACCGTCCAATATTTCCTCAAGCGAGATGTCTCCTAAAACTTCGAGTTCATATTTAACTCTTAAAAATGGCTTGGTCAGCCTAGCCAATCTCCCCAGGTCAATGGGTGTCCCAACTAAAACAAGGTCGCACGGTGTGGCTTCAATCGTCGCTTTAAGTTCGGCTATCTGGTCATCGCTGTATCCTAGCGCAGGAAGAGCCGCCTGCAAATGCGGGTACAACTCATAAGCCTTTCTTATAGTTCCAACAGCGTATGGTCTAGGGTCAACAATTTCTCCAGCTCCAAATCGCCTCGCTGCGATAGTTGCCACACCGAAAGGCATGTTCCCATGTGTAACCGTAGGTCCGTCTTCGACGACCAGAACTTTCTTGCCCTCTATTACCTCTGGTTTGTCTACAATTATAGACGAAACAGCTTCCAACACCAAGACGTCAGGATTGACCTGTCTTACGTTAGCTTTTACCTGTTCGACCTTCGCTGGTTCAGCGCTATCCACTTTGTTCACAATTACAACGCTAGCCAACCGCAGATTGACCTCGCTCGGATAATACGTCAATTCATTGCCAGCCCTATGAGGGTCCACGACAACAATGTGAAGGTCTGGTTTGAGGAAGGGCACATCATTGTTTCCTCCATCCCAAATTAGAATCTCAGCTTCTTTTGAGGCTTCTTCAAGAATCCTAGCGTAATCCACTCCTGCGTAAACAATGAGACCGTTATCGAGGTGGGGCTCGTACTCCTCGCGTTCCTCGATGGTACAATGAAACTTATCCAAATCGGCGTAGGACGCAAAGCGTTGCCAAACCTGCTTCTTCAAGTCACCATATGGCATAGGATGCCTAATCACGACGACGCGTAAACCTTTATCTCTCAAGATTTTTGCGATTCTACGTGATGTCTGGCTTTTTCCCGCTCCCGTTCTAACCGCGCAAATTGATAAGACGGGAACATTTGCTACGAGCATTGTATCCTCGATACCGAGAAGACAAAAGTCTGCGTTACACGATAACACCAAGCACGCTTTTCGCATCACTTCTTGGTTGGATATATCGCTGTAGGCGAAAAAAACAATGTCAACGCCGAGTTCTATGATTAGGCGCGGGAGTTCTTCTTCGGGATAAATAGGAATGCCTTTGGGATAAGCATCGCCAGCAAGTTCAGGCGGGTAGACTCGGCATTCTATCCCCGGTATTTGAGCCGCAGTGAAAGCTACAACCTCGAAATCGAGGTTGTTTCTAAAGTAAACGTTGAAGTTATGGAAATCCCTTCCAGCGGCACCCATTATTATGACTTTTTTCCGCATAAATGCATCTCCCAGAACATTTCTATGATGGTGAACGTCAACATTTGATATAAACATTAACGCTTGTGAAAAAGATTCAGGAACTACTCGACTTTGACATTTCGTTCGGTCTTATAGTCTATCACAACTCTAGGCCCAGGTTCCCTAATGAGGTCTTCCACCTTGGAACCGCGCGTCTGGAAAAAGGTGGAGATGTCGCCCATTGATACCCCACTTTTTAATAATAAGGTCACCAAATATGACGAATCGCGCGTTCAAGATTCTTACCGATTGGAACAAACACTAGAGTATAAATCGTTCCCATCACCTAAAATTGAATATAACAGAAGGAACAGCACATGAAAGGAACCGCATCTTCCAAACCACACTCACTCGAGAAAGAAATCAAAGTCGAAGGCCATCTAATAGATTCCTTGATTCTAACGAAAATTTGGGATAGGATAATAGAACTCGACGGAGACTTTGAAACCCTAGAATTCCGCATAGGAAAACGTAAAACGGACAAAAGCTTCGTGCGAATGGTCGTAAAGGGGCGAAGCGCCGAACATCTCGACGACATACTTAGAGAAGTCTTCCCACTTGGCGCTGTACCCGTTGAAATCGCGGAAGTCCATGTCGTTGCGGCACCTGCTGATATGGTCTTTCCCGACAACTTCTACTCTACCACTAACAATCCAACTTTAGTCTACTTCAAAGGCGAAATGCTCGAAGTTCACGGAATCATGATGGATAAAGCCATTGCTATCGACCCTGAAGTGAAGAGCGCCAAATGCAAGACTATAAGAGATGTGAAGAAGGGTGAACTAATCGTGGTGGGCGAAGAGGGTATACTTGTCAAACCTGCGGAGAGATCAAGGGAGAGCACAGGCGTCTTCAGGTTTATGAACAGTGGCTCATCCAGCGAAAAACCAGTATTGGCGGTGACAAAACAGATTGCCCAAGACCTTTTTGAGATTAAGAAAGCTGGTGGTAAGGTCGTCGTGGTTGCAGGACCTGCAGTAGTGCATACTGGTGCAGCAAACGCTCTTGCGTCTCTAATTCGAGATGGTTTTGTGGATGTGCTCCTTTCTGGGAATGCTCTTGCTGTGCATGATGTTGAAGCGGATTTGTTAAAAACATCACTAGGAATCTCCCTCAAAGAAGGTGTCGCTACGGTCAGAGGATGCAGAAACCATTTGGTTGCCATTAACGAAATCTACAAAGCAGAAAATCTCAGAGGTGCAGTAGAGAAAGGTGTTCTGAAAAGCGGAATAATATACGAATGCGTTAAGCGAGGTGTTCCGTTCGTGCTGGCAGGTTCAATAAGGGATGATGGGCCATTGCCTGATGTCTTTACAGACACTGTCGTAGCGCAGCAAAAATACAAAGAACACTTAAATGACGTCGCAATGGTGCTAATGTTTGCCTCAACGTTGCACGCCGTAGCAGTGGGAAACATGCTGCCCTCCACAGTCAAGCTCGTTTGCGTCGACATCAATCCTGCATCCGTTACAAAGCTCCTCGATAGGGGTTCCACCCAAGCTGTCGGCGTGATTTCGGATATAGGCACGTTGCTGCCGTTGCTGGCAAAAGAAGTTGGCAAACTCAAAAAGAAATCTTAGTGCGCGCTATTTGAAAAGCGACTGATTCACATATTGGTGATTGACAGATAGACTGACAGTAAATGACTTGGTGAGATAGGGTGGACGCGCGCATGTATGTGCGTGGGAATACGTGTGTGAGAGAGAGAAAAAGATTAAATTTTAATCTAAGACCCATCACCAAACTCTAATCAATACGGCTATTTCATTATTTATTAAGTTAAATATCTATAAATCAGGCTTTATTTGTAAAAATAATCTTTTTATTGGACCGGTGGGGATTTGAACCCTCACCATAGCGGAGATATAACCAGCAAAATTCCCACTTTTTTGGTTAACATTAATCCAAACCCAAATTAGCTCAGATTGTTAAAAAAGCTAAGAATTGTTGTTGTTAAACGCGATTCTTAAATCCAACAATAGTATGTAGTTATTGTTGTGATTTAGATTGGTGATTGAAGGAGAGAAAGCCCCTGATTTCACTTTGGAAGCAGACGACGGAAGACAAGTTTCCTTGAAGGATTACTCGGGTAAGAAGATTGTGCTTTATTTTTATCCCAAAGATGGTACTCCAGGATGCACGCGTGAAGCTGTTGAATTCAGAGATATAGCTGACGAGTTTGAGAAACAAGGTGCTGTTGTAATTGGAGTAAGCAAAGATAATGTCAAGTCTCATCAGAAATTCAAAGAAAAACATGATTTACCTTTTACCCTACTAAGTGACCCGGAAGGAAAAGTCTTAGATCTTTATGGAGTCTGGAAGAAAAAAAGCCTTTATGGTAGGACGTTTATGGGCACAGAGCGAACTACCTTTCTTATTGATGAAAAAGGACTTGTGGTTAGAGTATACCGTAAGGTCAAGGCTAAAGGACATGCTCAGACCTGTCTATTAGACTTGAAGGCATCGCTTAAACTGCCAAATCTTGAGTAAAAGATTACTCCCAGCAAATTTAGAAGGAGGTGTTGTTTTGACTGAAAAGGGACAAGTGTACGTTTGTGAGATTTGTGGTAACAAGGTTCAAGTTTTGGAAGCTGGTGTTGGAACACTAGTTTGTTGCGGACAAGACATGAACTTAGTCAAGTAAATTGGTTTAAGCAATTGATCTCCAGAGGTCTATGCTTTTACTAGATAGTTAGCCATATTGTTCGCATACCAATCTGTTATTTTTTTCAGAACTCTATAAGACATTAAAAATGAAAAAAGGAGTTGGAGATTTAAAACGGCGCGAATACTCCAATGAAGACAAGCCATGCTAACGCTGTTTTTGCCACGAAGCTAAGTATTATGTAAGCACGTTCGCCGTATAAGTAGTCCTTCCAGCGACCTACTCCTTTGTATTGTAGTACCATGTTGAGGGCAAAAACGTTGAACACTGCGAAGTAAATAAAGAAAATTGAATACACGAATGCAGGCGGTTCAACGCCTGTTGACATTATTGCTGCTACGAAATAGGCGAATAGCACCACCCATGGAACACCTCCAGAAATACAACCCACAATAAACGCTGACCACGACGTTTTGTCCGTATATTGATTCACAACTTCCATGTAATAGCCGAACATTATCATCATCGCATTCAAAGTGAAAATCATCACAAGAGACCAGAAATCCCAGACACCGACGAATGTCGAAATTAACACAATCATTATCGAGCTGGAGAAGGCATATTCATACCATCGATAAGGGTTCATTCCCTTCTTCAAGTTCTCGTTGTAATCCTTGTTTTTTGGAAAAGCGATAAGAAAGTGTGCAAGAGCTGAAAGTAATGGAAATGATGCAACTATTACACCTAGATAGCTGAGAGTGAAGAACACCTGTGGGTCAGGGGCGATGTTGAAAACGGGTGGAGGCCCTTGGATTATTTCGAGTTTCAAGTAGAAAGTGTATATATCACGTTCCCACGTCAAAAGCGTTCCTAGAGCGAGCATCAATATTCCCTGTGATAAGTGGAGGATTCCAGCGCCCATATTGAACTTCTTTAAGTAGCTAAAAGAAATTGGAGATTTGGCTATTATCTCTTGTCTTTTTCTATAATTCAATCAATCACCTCATAAAAGAAACCGCATTAGTTACTCTATCAATTTATAGTAATTTGCTTTTAAGTTTTAATTAGAGAGCTTGCTTTAGTGAAATTGAAGAGAATTGATGTATTCCAGCATTTTCTAATAGAGATTTATGGTCGAACAGGCAAAATACGAAGTTCTTAGGAAAATTGGCAAAATTGAGATTAGACATTACCCTCGTTTGTTAGTTGCCAGAGTTGATGGTTATAGTGACGGGGGTTTCAATATACTTTTCAGTTTCATCTCAGGTAATAACCGGCAGAAATCGGAGATCGCGATGACTGCGCCTGTTGTTTCAGAACAAATAGCCATGACTGCACCAGTGTTATCAGAAACTGGTTCAATTGCTTTCATAATGCCTGAAGGCTTCACGCTTGAAACAATTCCTAAACCTCTTGATGACCGAGTGAAAATTGGAGAAATACCCCAAAGAGTTGTTGCGGCTCTAAGGTTTTCTGGACGCTGCTCAAACTCAATATTCAAAAAGAAAACCGAAGAACTGCTGGCTGAAATTAAAAACGCGGGACTTAAATCTAATGGCCAAGTGTTTACTATGCGGTACAATGGACCCTACACTCCTTGGTTTCTGCGCCGAAACGAAGTAGCGGTAGCAATTGAACTGCCATAAACTAAGAATCAGGAAGCAGGAAATCGAACAAGTTTGCTTATTTATCATTTAGTCTGTGAACGGGCGTCTAATCTAGGATTCTGAGCTCAATTTTTGAGACTGAGATTTTATCTTCTATCACTTTAACAATATTGCCGCAAATTTTTTTACTTCTTTGTTATAATCGAATATCAATAATAAAAAATCTTTTCGAATTCACTATGATTGAAAAAAATGAGTTAGAGTTTAAGCCATTAAAGCTTTATTTTGGCATCAAAACCTTGTCGATTACGTGAATAACGCCGTTGTCTGCTTCTATATCTGCCTTAATAATGTTAGCGTCATTAATTTTCACGTTTTTGTGCAAGTGCCATTTTGCTGCGTCGACTTTCACATCTTGCCCTAGCAGAGTTGTTATGTTTTTATGTACAGCAACATCTGCAGCTGGGACTGCGCCGTTAACCACATGATACTTCAGAATTTCTGTCAGTTTGGGAATATCTTTGAGCAAGCCTTCTACAGTTCCTTTTGGCAGTTTAGCAAATGCCTCATCCGTAGGTGCAAAGACCGTGAATGGGCCTTTGGTGTTTAACGTCTCAACTAGTCCTGCAGCTTTGGTTGCCGCATAGAGCGTTTTGAAGTTACCAGCGGCGACAGCTGTGTCACATATACCTGCCATGCTTTCTCACCTCCAAATTATGAGTAAATAACTATACACTTTCATTGATTTAAACGAATGTGGTTGTGCCATTACTACAACTTTAAAGATATTGACTCTCGTGCAAAAGACAAATGTTAATTTACCTAACCAAAAGCTATAGATTTTTCCAATATCCAAAATAACCTTTTTCGCTTTTCATAAAAATGCTGGGGATTAGATTCGCATCCTAATTTACCAGTAAAAAAATCACTTCAATCATAATTAACTCATTGTTGAAACATAAATCCCAAAGCCAATTTTTGTAGCTAGGTCTAATGCAAGGTATAGTATTGCCTCAATGTCTACAGCAAGAATTCCAAATCCCGTTGGTGCAAGAACCCATACTACTGGAAACAAGCTCCAAGTTAAAATTACAAACAACATTATAGAAGAAACGTGAGAGTTGCCCTCACCGGATGGTTTGAAAAGAATGTAAAGCATTCCAATGTATGCCAGTACTCAATCCAAAGAACCACCATCGGTCTACAGTTATGACTATGCTTGCTAAGAATCCGCAAAACATTGTCAACGCTGTGAAAACTGCAACCTCAGCTTTCTTTACATCTGGCTTATTTGCAATTGTCGCTATGTCTAAAGTTAATATGCTACAACTGCCAATGTAGAAAAGCCATCTTGTCCAGTATATAGGTTGGCCATTTTCAGCTGGTACTGTAGCTAACGCTAGAGCCATCACAAAATAGGAGATTGCGGTGAAGAAACTAACAAAAACGTGCGAACTGAATATATTTTGTCTGTGACTACTTCGGTTTTATAGAAAAGCAAACATCAAAGAGCTTACAGCAAAAATTAGGGCGCCAATCCAAAAAACTATAGATTCTTCAATAAAATAAAATCCCTCTTAATTATAGTTGACATTATTAATTAAATTGTTAGATTTAAAAAATTAACTAAGATAGCTTTAATTTGGGATTTAATTCTAATCTGAAAGATTTCTTTAATTGCGGGAGGTTTCTAATACTTCTATTTGTTCAATATCCAATTTGTTTTTTCATCCAAACTCTATTTATTTTACACGGGTAGATTGCAAAAGCTTAGCGTTAAATATTTATGTTTCAGCATTTTCTATTACAGTTGTGATTATTTATGGCGAAAGTACCTGAAGATATAGGCGACACACTGTTGAAACTCATAGACAAGCTTGCAGGAAGAGAATCAGACATAAAACTAAGCTTCCAAGACCTTACCCTAGACCTAGGTATGGTGAAAGCTAAACTTAATGGCTCAATAGTCTTAGACATTCTCTACGTGACCGAAGCGCCGAAAAAATAGTTTTCTTCTAAAGAGGCAATGACGTGAAGTTACCAACATGGTTAGGTCACGTTGTCAAATCTGGAGAAGTTACCCTCTCCACCGGAGATGTAGAAGCCCTCCAGATAAAAGCTGAAGACGACAAAATAGACATCTGCATAGTTGACAAAGAATTTCTCAAAGATGTCATCGGAAGAGTAGGGTCAGGCGTTTCAATCAGGAGCATGCTTGCGCAACTGAAGACTATCGCGGGAGAATTAAATGATGAAGGGCTAACAATCACTCTTTCTTTCAAAGGAGACCGTTTAGTTACTCTAGGGTTAGAGGCAAAACCCAAGCTTTCACGTTTGGTAACGGGAACTAATGCAATAGAAATCAACAATATGCGGAAATTGCTAGAGCTAACGATTTAAACCTCAAATCATTAACCAGCGACTTTACTTATCTCTGGAAAAGGTCTCGACCAAGAATCCGGATTACTATACTTTACGATAGGAGCCGTATGCATCTTGTCTTTTTTAGGGCGATACTTATTTCTATTTTTCTTCTTTTCTCAAAACGAAAATAGGCAATAAGCAAATATATCCAACCACGTAATTCAAAAATTTTACAATCACTCGAAGTGATATTTATCAGTTAGTTTTAAACTTGAAGGAGTTTTCTGAAAGATACCGCTTAAAGGTTCTATCATGCAGCTATAATTTTTGAATGCAACCTAAAGCTTGTGCTTGACTCCTGCCTTCTTCTCTTATTTCCCATTTTCCTCTTGCAGAACCATTTTTTCAAACATTCTTGAGTATTTAGGCTACTTCTTTACTTACTGATTGAGAAACAAGTACTTTTCTGCTAAAGTTTGTAGTCGCGAAGATGTCCACACGATTCAATTTTACAATCTTTAGATTTTGGCTTGTTGAAATGCACAAATATTTCCACTTGGTCCATCCATAAGTAATTAGAAAAGAGCTCCTGGTCACCATATCTAATCGCTTCGAGGACAAGCGGTAATTCACGGCGAAATATAGATTCACGAAGAGAAGCCGTTCCAAAAACCAATCCCCCGCAAACGTGATAATAAACATGCAGGAACAAAAGGTCTTTTTCCGCTTTCGATTCAGCCAAAATTTCATCCCGCATCAGCCGCGTGTATAATTTTGCAATCTGTTCATGATCAAAATTCCTGCCAATTGTTAGAAACAAATTTCCTGTCCTATCAGAATGCGTAAGAGTATAACACCTAGACAAAGAGAGAACATCAAAGAAACACCTTCAATACTAACATGAAGTTTCTTGGGATCCAATCGGCTCATAAAATCAATCCTTGATTTTAATTAGACCTTATCAAAATAATTTTTTATAGTTTGGCTAAAGAGGAAGGACAACAAACGACTTAAAGGGGGCTAATGATGATGGAACTAAGAAGCTCTCTAGCCACAAAGCAAAACTGCTTTATTCAACCGATTTTCTGCTTGCATACAAAAAGCCAAAATTCACTCCCTTTTTGGGTGTACTTTTTTGATGATGAATTGCATGGGCCTTCAAAACTCTCTGCATGTAATTTCTTCTAGGGCGATAACTAATACGTATTCGCCGATGAAAAAAGATATCATGAACAAGGAAATATCCGATTCCATAGCAGGTTATGCCTATTCCAACGGCAAACTTTAGATCGAATCCAGATAAACTTCCTATTAAGATGAAAAAGAACGCAATTAAACCAAACAACAAACCGAAAAAATCATTTTTTTGAAAACGATGTTTTGTATAACGATGGTGATCCTCATGAAGAAACCATCCGAAACCGTGCATCACATATTTATGCAAAAACCAGGCCACACCCTCCATAAGGAAAAAAACAACCAAGGAAACAACAGAATAAAGTAGAATAGTAGGAATCATTTTTCATAAACTCAATTCTTTTCTGTAACATTCACGAGAGATTTAGAGCAAAAAACAAAAATTTGGCCTTCTAAAATCTGCAGCAAAGCTTATAGCACTCTTTTCAGGCTACTCATATCAAGATGCGTGCTAGAACACCCATTCTTGGTTAGGAAAACGCCCTGACCTGCTACACCAAGCTTCTTTAATAAACCAATGGCCATCTTAAGTTCATTGCCACATGCAACCCCAATAACACCTTCATAGTTGCTATCTTTCAAAATCTTTTCAGCGCAAGATCCACCTGGAATAACATAAACATCGTAGCCTTCTTTCTTACCCATAGCTGTAGCTTTGTTTATTGCGCATTCAGGATTACAGCTTTTACATTTATATGAAGGTAAATCCGGGTCAAAGTCAGCCATACATCGTCTATCCATAAAAGCTCGCGCACAATGCGGAATAAGCAATGCTTTACGCTCAGCCTTCTCGAACTTTTCCCTTTGAACTTTATTAGCGACCTGAACTTCAATCAGATCCTCAACTAAAGCAATAGCATCTGAAAAATTTAGTCCTGTGGCTTCATCAATTTTAAAAACCTTAACTAATCTCCTCGCGTTTTGGCCAACAAATCTATGTAATCCAATGTTGCAAGCTGTATCTAGCATTTGAAAAAACAAGTTTTGCGAGATACGCGTTAAATCGTAAATGAAACTATAAGGCAATTATTTTTTCCTCCTGAATTTCCAGTTTTCTCATTTGCCTGCCTGATTGTATATTAACGAATCATAAAGTAGCAAATTACAAGTAAAATGAAACGGGTCATATATAAAAGAATTACCTCTTTAAATTGAATAAAAAAGATTAATTAGAAACTTTTTAGGTTTTCATAAACTATGACTCAAGCAGTTAACGCTTCAAACCATGGTAAAATCGGGATAGTTGGAGCTGGTCCAGGTGGACTAACCTGTGCTATGCTTTTAGCTAACAAGGGATTTGATGTGACAGTATTAGAGAAAGCCAATGAAGTTGGAGGAAGAAACGCTCCAATTGCTCTCGGCGATTTCACGTTTGACACGGGACCAACATTTTTAATGATGAAACATGTACTTGATGAAATCTTTGAGGCTTGCGCCAGAAACAGCAGCGATTATTTGAATTTTACACTTCTCGACCCTATGTACCAACTGGACTTTCGTGATCGAACTATTCAAATTAGTAGTAATAAAGAAAAGATGAAAGCCGAATTAAGAAGAGCGTTTCCAGGTGCTGAGAATGGCCTTGATAAGTTTTATTCAAGAGAGAGAAAAAGATATGAAAAGATAATACCAAACTTGTACAAAGAGTACTCAAGCCTACTCGCTTTTCTATCTCCTAAAGTTTTATCGGCGATACCCACATTCTTTTCTGGCGGTTCAATATATGATAATCTTGGTAACTATTTCAAGGAAGAAAAATTAAGGGTTTGCTTTACTTTTCAGTCAAAATATTTAGGTATGTCCCCGTGGGAATGCCCAGCAGCTTTCACAATAATTCCATTTATTGAACACGAATTTGGAATATACCATGTTGAAGGCGGCTTGAATAAGATATCAGAAGCTATGGCAAAAGTAGTTGAAGAAGAAAACGGCGCCGTTATCACCAATCAAAAAGTTGAAAAAATTATCACATCACAAAATCAAGTTAAAGGCGTACAACTAGAAGATGGAAACAAAATGAATTTTGATAAAGTAATAGTTAATGCTGATTTTGGTTACGCCATGTCCAACCTGTTTGAAGCCAACAAAATTAAAAAGTATTCTCCCAAAAAACTTGAAAAGAAAAAATTCTCCTGTTCAACCTTCCTGCTTTACTTAGGCGTTGACAGAAAATACCCTGCCCCTCACCACAACATAATTTTTGCAGAAAACTATCGCCAAAACCTTAAAGACATCAAAGAAGGTCGACTCTCAGAAGACTTTTCTTTCTACGTTCAGAACGCATCTACCACCGACGATACTTTGGCTCCGGAAGGAAAATCAGCTGTTTACATATTGGTGCCTACTCCAAATAATAGAAGTAGGATTAACTGGGACAAAGAGGAACCAAAGTTTAAAGAAAAAGTACTCGAGAGGGTTGAGAAACGAACTTTAATGACGGATATATATGACCACATAGAGGCAGAAAAAGTAGTTACCCCAAAAACATGGGAACAATCCTACAATGTTTACGTCGGAGCAACATTCAATCTAGCGCACAATCTCTCTCAAATGCTCTATTTCAGACCACACAACAGATATGAAGAATTGAAAAACTTATATCTGGTTGGAGGAGGAACACACCCGGGAAGTGGATTGCCCACAATCTACATATCAGGGATAATAACTGCAGGACTAATAACAAAAGAATAGCGATATTAAGTTGAAGTAGCTCCATTACTTTTCAGCTTTTTCGATGCCCACAGATACACCGTCAGATAACTAGTTAACATTGAAAAATTAAACATGAAATCCTCTATCGGAATTGTGAGAACACGAACTCCAGTAATAGCTTCCGGAGAATATTGAACTACTGGATAAGATGTAAGTAGATAATTGAATATCAAAAACAGAATTAATGTTAGAAAAGTGTAAAGCCAGTACGACCTTGAGGCGAAAAGTTCCATGTTGACTAGGGCAACGAATAGCATTGCCAAGCCGACTGATATAATTGCCAGAAAGGTGTATTCTTTGCTAAAAAACACAAATGCAAACAACAAAATTAGAATTGCAATGCTAGCAGGAATCCATTTTCCAATACCAAACAACTTTTTATCTTTAACAAAGTGACCTATCGAATGATAAACAAACAAGCAGCTATAAGGTACAGTTATAAAAAACATAATTTCCTCCAATGGAAGACCAAAAAGTTTTGCTTGATTTACATACAACGGATTAAATGACCAGTGTCCTCTGTAAGTTGCAAAAATATCCCATGCAACAAATAAGAATCCAACCAAAAGCAATGCAACAGCAAGAGGCTTAAATTTTTTGTAGAATTCTAATCGCCTTTCAAACGAAAAAATTAAAGGAAAAGCAATTATTGCAAGATTCAAGTAAAAGTAAAAGCTCATATTTTGTGTTATGATGAAATAGTTTATAAATCTAAGTATGAAGAAATTATTGAAAGTAATATCTTTTGAAGTTTGATATATGTTGAAAAAATTGAAATTGTTATTCCGTGTTGCTAGACTTCACTTTTTAATTCCCGGGTTCATGCTTTATCTAATGGGACACTTACTAGCCCTTTTAAGCGGAGTTGAGTACGATCTAACAAAATTTGTGTTTGGGTATTTAATTTTTGGAACTGCCCATTTATCTGTATCTTTCAGCAATGACTATTTCGACCGAAAATCTGACAAAAATTCAATTAAGACCGCTTTCTCAGGAGGAAGCAAAGTTTTAGTCAAGCATCCAGAATTAGAGACACTAGCGCTAAGAATTGCGGTTATTCTTCTATGCATATCTGTAGTGGCTAGTGCTTCTTTCACAATTGTCTATTCATACCCTTTTTGGTTCTTTATTTTTGGTTTAATAGGTGGACTAGTGGGATGGTTTTACACTGCTCCACCTTTAAAGTTTGCATACAGGGGATTGGGTGAATTATCAACTATGTTGGCAGTAGGTTTGCTAATCCCTGGAATGGGGTTTTTTGTGGCTTCTGGCAACATAGATCCGCTGTTTCAGACTTTCATCTTACCGTTGAGTTGCTATGGATTGTTTTTTATAATAACAGTTGAATTACCTGATTTTGAAAGCGATGTTGAGAGTCATAAGAAGAACTTTATTGTCAAATGGGGCATAAATGCTGGTCGCGATATTTGTGTTGCAGCCGCAATAATAGGAACTTTTCTCATGATAATAATTCTTTTCTCAGGAATTACTGAGAGAATTGACATGAGAAGCCTTGTATTGTTTTCAATAATCCCTTTAATAGCTTCAATTAATGGTCTGTTAGTTGATATTAGGAAAAGAAAACTCTTAGTTAGACAATTGATGATAAACATGGCTTCTTTAATTGTTTTCCTACTTCTAGTAGATGTTAGTTTATTCACGCAGCTTCTTTTGACATTTTGAGTTCTCTTGATGTGTGGTGCGCTGGCAAATGCCCACTTTTTAGAAAATAGGCCATAATTTTGTCTATTAATTCTAAAAATTTATATATATAATTAATATTTTGGTGCTTTATTGAACGTTTGGTGAATGTATTGGATTACGAAATAAAACGAAACGACATGAAAAAATGGGCCGTAGTTTTTCTGATAATCTCAATAGCGATAGG
>CAYFXZ010000041.1:0-14432 GCA_964347245.1 uncultured Candidatus Bathyarchaeia archaeon
AGCTATCATAGTTAGCTTCAGTCGTAGCGGTATTTGTTTTGATATTCTTCCGTTACTAGAGAGGGTCAGCAGGAGAGTAGGAATAGGGATTTGGGTTTGAGGATTAAAATTCTCGGGGTCTTTTGAAACGGTTAGCAATCAAATTTTCTACTTTGCTATCAATCTGGAAAAACGGCTTCGGACAGTATTCTTTTCAGGATGGTGACGCCGTGGCTTATCTTAAGTTTCTTCTCACCCAGACGCTCGCGATACAAAATTGGAATTTCATCTATTGTGAAGCCGCGCCTTTCAACCGCGTGGTTAAGCTCCACCTCTATGTCAAAGCTCTTCGATTTTAAATGCAACCCATGCAGCGCTTCGGTCCGTATTACCCGCAGTCCAGTTAATGGGTCGCTGAGTGGCACACCGTTGAGTATGTTGTGTGCCCAAGCCAGCATTCTGTTACCCAAATAGAAGAGGTCGTGCAGAGCTTTCTTGTCGAGGTGGCTGTTGAATCTGTTGCCGCAGACCATGCCGATTTGCGAGTTTTCCTCCAGCATCCTTATCATGACAGGAATATATTTAGCAGGGTAAGTGTAGTCTGCGTCTGTTATGATGACGTAATCTGTGTCTAGGTCGACGTGTCTGAAAGCCTCTGATAGGGCGTTTCCTTTGCCTTCTCCGTTTTGAATGATTACTTCTGCGCCGTGGCGCTTCGCTATCTGTGTTGTGTAGTCGTTGCTTTTGCCGTCAACGACTAACACTGGGATGTTACCTAATACGTCTTTTATCTCTGCTATTGTTGCGCCGATTCCTGGGGCTTCGTTTAGCGCTGCTATGATAACTTGAGCTGAGTAGGTTGGTTCTGCTGTTTGAGTTTTTGTCACTTGTTTTCACTTTTTCTGTTATTATCCAAGTTGGGGGTTTTGGGTTTAGGAGTGGGTATTATTTTGAGGGTTTGGGAGCTCTGGCTCCTAGTCTTAGCCTGCAGTTGCAGTCGATTTTTAGACTTGGGTGGTGCGTAGGAGAGGGTGAATGGTTTTTTTCACATGTTGGCTGCAACTGTTGTTAGATCGGCTATGTCAATTTTGGAGTCTCCGTTGTAATCTAATTCAGGATCATAATTGCCAAATCCTGGCATGGCTCTGAAGTGTCTCATTATTTGAAACAGATCTTTAAGTGTTGGAAGAGAGGCTCCTTCAAAACTGAATGGGTGCATCATCCTGGTTGTGGTTATCATGGAAATTTCGATCCCTTTTACTGTGTCTATGCCTTCAATTTCGAGATCGAACTCTTTCCATCCTTCAGTTATGTGCAGCTGACCCCTAGCTCCGGTCACGATTGGAGTTACCTCTAGCATGCTCTTCAATAGAACGCCCTTTTCATCAAATTCGGAAGTGATCTTGAACTTATTGACGTTCCAAATTCCAGTTATATTGAGATTCATTGCCTCTTGTTTTCCCCTTAATGCGATCAGCCTAACAAGCCTTGCTTTGTAATGTGTAAAGGTTGTTATTCCTACAGGTATGGGGTTGGAAGCGATTGGTCGCGGTTCGTTCGACCAGAATGCTCTCGCTGTGACCCAGGGTTTGAAGATGGGCAAGGGAACGTTGAGTGTTCTAGTTTTCACAGTTACTGATCCATGAAATGTTTCATCGCCCCATTGTGTGATAGCTCCCCGGAAGTGCATCCATCGTGTGACAGGTAGTGGGGGCGTTGGTTTTTTTGGTGCTTGAGCAAGAGTTTGACTTGTTGATGCACCGAAAAAGCTGGTTCCCAACACTACTATCAGTAGTGCAACTGTTAGCCTTCGCATTCCTAATCCTCTTGATTGAGTGTTGACAGTTTAGCGATAAAAGCGTATCTGCCATCATTTTTGCAATTTAACTTCAGATATTGTTTATTTGGAAAAATAATTGTTAATTATTGTTTATTTATGTATTTAAGCGCTAATTTTTAGAGAATTATGCAAAATCTCTCAGAAAATTTACTGTTTCCAGATTGAAATAATATTAAATAGCTGCAAATTAGATACTTTCATTGAAAAACATGAAACCCGCAATTGCGTTGTTCATGGTTGCAATAGTGTTTCTTCTTCCAGCAACGGCTTTGACCGCCTCGGATCACGTTGAATACAACATCAGTATTTATGGGGATGGTTCAGCTCTCTGGACCATAATTCATGTGACGGATATTGATTCTGTTGTGGATAGTTGGGAGGAATTTGAACAGAGGATAATCTCGATTATCAACGATGCGGAGGATAGAACAGAAAGAGAGATGGCGCTTAACTTTTCATTATTAGAAATGAGCACCCAAATACATTGGGAGACATCCTCGAAAACGATCAGATATATTTTCCGCTGGGAGAACTTTAGTTTAGTGGAAGAAGGCCAAATCAGTTTTGGCGACGTCTTTAACGAAAGCTTTTTTTCTCTTTTTTATGGGGATGGCGAGTTGTATGCGACCTATCCTGAGGAATACCTTCTAAGCTCAGTTTCCGCTAGTCCAAACGAACTGGACGAGTCAACTCAGACTTTACATTGGTACAGAACCCAGGATTTCTTGGTTGGAACTCACATAATCCTGTTTGAAACAAGAGAAGCTGGTTCGAATGGCTTTCTCAATCTGTTTGCAATAACGCTTCTGGGCTCGGGAGGAATAGTGATCATTGCAATCGGTTTTATAATTTTTAAGCAGAGAAATAGGCAAAGAGAGAGGCTTTTGAGACTAGAAAAGTTTCCAGCTGTACGAGAACTTGAGAGCGACCAAGACAAAATCTTGCAATTACTTGAGTCTTCAGGTGGAAACATGAAACAGTCGGAGGTCAGCAACATTCTTCGGTTCTCAAGAGCCAAAACAAGCTTGCTCTTGGCGGAAATGGAGAAAAATAGTCTTGTGAGAAGAATTAAGAAAGGAAAAACCAAAATAGTATTTCGAATCGAGAGTAAGGAAGGACAAAATTTATGAAGTATTCTAGGCAAGGCACTTGTTCAACGATGTTTTTGTTGCTTGCAATGGTTTGCTTAGCTTTTTCTCCTATTATAGCTGTGTTTTCTCAAACAACTGCTGTAGTTGTCGAGCCTGCAGCTGTTTCAGCCCATCTTGGCGAACCGTTCATTATAACTGTGCATCTTTCTAACGTGCAAGACCTGTATGGATTAGAAGTTATCCTCAACTGGGACCCAGATGTTTTGAGGGTGGCAAATGTGGATATTCGTCTGGGAGTAGAAACATACCCGGATGGGGTTCTTCACGAATCATCTTCTTCTCCGTCAATATTTATCGCAGAAAACAACCTGACCGAAACTGGGGGCGAATATAGGCTAGTTGCTACTTCTATTAATCCAGCG
Organism: uncultured Candidatus Bathyarchaeia archaeon; assembly: GCA_964347245.1. Taxonomy (GTDB): domain Archaea; phylum Thermoproteota; class Bathyarchaeia; order Bathyarchaeales; family Bathycorpusculaceae; genus SG8-32-3. The sequence goes on from CAYFXZ010000041.1 coordinate 3,333, forward strand.
CCCTCCTTTAATGGAAGCGGAAACATAGTTAGATTAACCTTTGATCCTTTGAGTCTGGGTGATTCTGCACTTGATTTAAAAAGCCAACTTCTTGATTATCCGCCTCCAGATAGAGATCCGAGAATATCGTTAGCTATTGATCACGCGGCCATGGATGCAGCGGTAACAGTTTACGAATCAACCTCAACGCCGACTCCAACTTCACCAACTACTCCAACTCCTACTTCACCTACTTCAACTCCGACGCCTACATTCACGCCTACTCTAACTCCCTCTTCATCCCCTGAACCTCCAATTTTAAACCTGAAGATAGAATACGTTCTTATAATATTGGCAATAGTAATGGTCGTGTTGTTGATCTATTATTACTTCAGAAGGCTGAAATAACGCACATTATATGATAGGTTTCTGCCGCGTTGAGGACACGCAATCATTTGTTCCAGGTTTTTGAGAGTCAAAAGAAAAGTTGAGCCTTTTTTGTTTTTGGTGCTGCAATATGTTCGCTAGCAGAGGCTGTGTTTATCTTGAGGAGTGGGACTTGTTTCTTTTGGATTAACGGAGCCTTGTCAAGAAACCTTGACTGAGTATTAGGCTTCTTTGGTCAAGAAATCTTGACTAAAATTCTTCGCTGCGGGCTTTTTTTGTCAAGAAACCTTGATAAAAACGCTTTTTACCTAAAAATAAGCTCACTATTAGCTTGGGAATAGGAGTGAAAACGAAACCACTCTTCATAGCAGTTTTGATTTCACTTATTCTATTGCAGTTTTTATTTCTATTATTACCTGTTCACTATGTTTCGGGAAATTTCATTGCTCAACCAGAACAAGCACCTGAAGGAGTTCGAATAAATGCTGATGGAACAGTAGAAGGAACGTCTAAGATCCAACGCAGCGACAAAACCTACACTTTAACAGCCAACATCTATGACACCATAGTAATTCTCAGAGATGGCATAGTGCTCGACGGCTCGGGTTATAGTCTTCAAGGAAATGGAGATGGTTCAGGAGTTTTTCTTCAAGAAAGAAACGACATCATAATAAAAAACCTGAAAATAAGTAACTTTGAATACGGAATCAAAATTACCTGGATGGATTATTGGAGCCAAGCCATCAACAGGAGCAACCAAATTATCGAAAACACAATCTCCAACAACAAGTATGGTATCGCATTCTATGATCATTCAGAAGGAAACATAATTTCTAACAACTACTTTGCAGAAAACTCACAAGGGATTGTACTCTGGCAATCAAACAACGTCCTCAGAAATAACAAATTCGTAGACAACAACATTAGCATCTCAGATTACAGCATAAACATCAACGACATTGACTTATCAAACACTGTAAACGGCAAACCAATCTATTATTGGATCAACCAACACGACAAAACAGTTCCCTCTAACGCTGGATGGGTCGTTCTCAGAAATTGCAGTCGCATTACAGTTGAAAACCTCAACCTCGAAGGCAATGCACAAGGAATTCTTCTTTCCAGTACCAACAACTCCATCATCAACGGTAACTATGTAATGAACAACCTTCATGGCATAGTCCTCCAAACCTCATCAAACAACACAATTTCAAACAACAATGTTGCCAAAAACGATGGATATGGCATTCAACTATGCTACGAATCAAACGACAACAGCGTCATAAACAACAGAATTTGGGAAAATGCTCGGCAGGGTATATGGGTAGACTACTCTAATGGAACCAACATCTCAAACAACTTAATTGAAGCCAACGGATGTGGAATCACACTTGAAGTAGTCAAAAAATCAAAGGTTAGCCAAAACAACATTACCCTAAACATAGGTGCAGGTATTGAATTAAATTATGAAACCTGCGACAATCTCATTTCCGAGAATTACATAGAAAAAAACGCGTTAGGCATAGACATTGGACCAATTTTCATTAAACTATCTCCAGGGAATATCATAACAGAGAACATGATAAGAGAAAATAATGGCTGGGCCATCAAAATTGACCCAACCCAGACAAAGAACCTGATATACCATAACAATTTCATCGACAACAACGTTGCGGAGGGGATTCAGGTGTCCAATCCGGGACAATGGACGTACAGGGACAGGCGAGGGCAGTGGTTACCCGGTGATCCCAACTCTTGGGATAATGGCGTTGAAGGCAACTACTGGAGCGAGTATGAAGCAAGGTATCCTGACGCTGTTGAATCTGAGATGTCTGGTGTTTGGAGTATTCCTTTTTATATTAACGAGAATAATGTGGATAGATTTCCTCTTGTAGCTCCATGGGAGATTCAATCAACCAAAAACGAAAATGAGACTGCATTCAACGTTGAATCTTTTCCAACCTCGTTGGCGATAGCCTCTCTTGTGATTCTGGGTGTTTTCGGGTTTGGCTTTCTACTTAACCTGGTCAAACGAAAGAGGGCAAAGGAGATAGGAAAGAAACAACGTTGGCGCAGACAAAAGACACCTTGAGTTTAACATTGATTTTGTGAATTTTGTTTTTGTATAAGTGTGCTACAGATTTCGATTTGTCTCTTGCGTTTTTTGTTTAATTGATGGAATATTTCGGTGTTTGGAATATTCTGTTTTGTGAAATCATGATTATTAAATATTAATACACGAGATATTGTGTAGAACAGCAGGAAGGAATAAAAAGAAAATGGAAATGCCAACTTTCATATACAATGTTCTACCGTCCAAGAAAAAAGAAGAGCTCATTAGCAAAAGAAATGTTAGAGTCATCAAGGAATACCTCATGAAAAGAGAGAAACTGGAGACTGCGAAAAAGGAAGCAATAGCTCATCTTAAGCAACTTCGCAAGGGCGGATCAATTAGCGCATCAAAGTACCGACGCTTGAAGCAAGTAATGGTTATGGCAAAGATAGAGACGAAACGAATTGAGCTGATAAAGGCAAGCATAGAGAAAAGCGTCAAGCTTGAGAACTCTGTCATTAGTTGCGATAATGAACCAATAAAGATAGTCAATTATTAGAGCTGAGTCTACAAAACAGCTTAGAAAAGGGCGGTAGCTGAAGCAAAAGCAAGTTGAAATGAAAGAGGATTGGTGAGATATGAAAAAAGATCTAACATCTCAAGAAAACTTTGTCAAAGAAGATCCTTTGCTAGAGGCTCTTGGAATCCAGAATCTCGAAGCAAAGAGCGTTAATAAAGAGCGGTCTATTTCTGAACTAGAGGAATTGCAGCAAATAGGGAAGAAATTTCTAGTTGAGAAGAGACAGCTACTAAAGACCCTAGATCAGTGGCAGTCTGAGTTTAATAGGATAACTGACAAAAAGTGTGATCTCTTAGCCGACATTGAAAAGAATCCTTTACCACAAGAGCAGAAGAGCGAGAGCGAATCTGATTATGAGCTTTTTTCGGTTGTTACTTGGGGGCCATCCAAGGATGGGTTTGTGTTCACGGTGATGGCTGAGAATGAGGTTTGGGCTGAAGAGTTGGTTCGCGAATGGCTAAATTCTAACGGGAGAGAAAACCATAAAATTGACAAGGTTATGGCGCTTGTATCTCGAGATGTTAGAGCGATTGTTAACGTGGGAGCGAAACTCCTTGACGTTTAGACGATATTCGGATATATTGATTTGATGCGAGCCTTCTCCTTTATTTATGTATGGATTAGATTTTAACAAAAGAGGGAAAAAGGTTACGGCTATAGCATAGTAAAGCTTCAAAATGTAGAAAGGTGCTGGAAAAATCGCTGGCATAGGTATTTGGTTAAATATTGAAGTTTTTAGTGCAAATAAATGGCAAAATCAAGCTATTATTTTTAGACTTTTGAGTAAAAAAGTTGAATTAGAATTTGAAAAGGGGAATTTCATAATCGCTAGCGATATATGCGGATGTTAATAAGTAATATTACTTTCCTAAGCTTATGATAGCCTATGCGCAGATTTGGTCGGATATTCTTATTTCTGTTTTTTCCAGGGGTGATTCTATTCTGGGGGCTTGGATGGCTTCTATATTGGATAGGCATCCAGAGAATATCTGGCAAACCCCAAAAGTTGTCGGCGAAGCATGATTTGAATATGTTTGTTTTAACTCCGGAAGAGGAGCATTTTGCCGAAGAGGCGTTTTCTGAATCTTCATAGGGTGCAATAAGATGACCACAACAGTCGTAGAAAATAGGCAGAAATTTTATGTGCCTTTAGCTAAAACGAGATTGAAACGTCGCCGAAACAGATACGATATACTGGCGGAGATTTTGGCGGTTTGCCAAGAGCGATCTAGAACCCAGTCCTGGCTATTGGCAAATCTGGGGCTCTCAACACGGTTAGGGAGAAGTTACATAGACTTTCTTGTAAACACAAAACTTTTGGAAAGGATCAGAATTTCTGAGTCAAGCCCGATCTCCTATGCAATAACTATTAAGGGCAATAGAGCCCTACGAATATTTAAAATTCTCACCACTAAATATTTTATCTAATACATATTCGATAACAATTGTTCTTCTCATTCAGAATAATCAAATTTACCTAAGCCTCTTCTGGATATTAAAATCAAGAAAGAATAACGATTTTAAATTTAACAAAAAAAAGAAAAGCAAAATTGGATTCCTTTAGAATATCTTATTAGAACTCTGCCTTATGATATAAATACGGTGGGGATTGAGAATTAAAAAAAACTAAAATAATCTGCACAATAGGACCTGCCAGTCTTAATAAAAACACTCTAAAGAAAATGTATAAAAAAGGAATGAATGGGGTTAGAATAAATACAGCATATGGAAATATTGATCAGTATTATCAAATTTGTATGGCTTCTTAGTTAAGACCTTTTAGTGTTTCTAATGATTCCTCAATATGTTTTTTAAACTTAAATTGTGAAGAAAAAATTTTTCTAATTATTCCTTTTTTGTCTATCACATAAGTCACCCGACCAGGAATTATGCCAAATGTTGATTTCACACCGTAAAGTTCACGGACCTTGTTCTCATCGTCACTTAATAGAGTAAATGGTAAAAAATTTTTTTCTGCAAATGATTTATGGGATTTCACATCATCAGAACTTACTCCTATTACTTCTGCTCCTAAATCTGTGAAAACTTCATATTTGTCTCTAAATTCACATGCCTGACGGGTACAACCTTTACTCTCGTCTTTAGGATAAAAATAGAGAACAATGTTTTTTTTGCCTATTAATTTAGAAAGAGTCACACTTTCTCCTTTCTGAGATAAAAGAGTAAAATCCGGAGCTTTATCTCCAACTTTTAGTTTCAAAACAAAATCTCCCAAGATTAATATAGGTTTTATATATTTTAATCATATAGTAATTTTTATTTTTTCTCAGAAAGCCCTCTTATTTTGTGTGAACATTCACTTTTCATTTTGTTAATTAGTTGGCTTAGGCGTTCTTTTGTCTCAAAGCCATCTCGTTCAACCTTTGTGGCGATAGGTTTTCCATTACAAAAAAAGATTAAAGTTGGAGTACTTGTAAGACCATATTTTATTGCCAGCTCTCGGTTCTCAGCATTACTTAGCACATTCAACTTGACAAATTTTAGTTGATTTTTCTTTTCTTTTGCAACTTGAATAAATATTGGATTAAATTCTTTGCATGATTGACAGCTTGTATGCCAAAACTCTACAAGTACCAACATTTGTGATTGCAAAACTTCTGATTCCCAATTTTGCGAATTGACTTCCAAGATTTTATCAAAATGTTCATCTTGAACCAATTCGTCTGTATGGCTATCGAGTTCGGTTTTTGTATTGATTTTCATGTTGCATTTTGGGCAGCTAATTTTATCTGTCAAATTGATCATCACATAGTCAACTATGTTTTGATTCTTAAGATGTTTGGGTTTGGGATTAAAATTTAACCCTTCTTCTTTGCTGTATATACCAAATTGTAGATATTGTAAAAAATATAGCCATTGATAAATTCCAAGTTGCAACGGCTAGATAGTTTCTCAAAGTTGTATTTGCCAATAGAAGAATTATGGCGGCATAAATCTGTATCATTAATGGCGAAATCCACATCATTTTTCTGGGGTACGGTGTTTTTCCTTGTGCAATATAGATGTTCAGAAGAAATAGCAGAATCAGCATGGCAATTACTACCGTCCAACCGAAAGGGGTAAAAACATTTTGCACAAAGTTCCAGTATGGAGTTCCGCTTAATTCTTGTCCCGTATTATTGGCAAAAACAATTATTGATATTACAAGAGTTGATTTTGCATGTAGGATAGAACCTAGAGAATAAATATAAACTCCTAAAGGCAAAAAAATCTTTACAAACAAATTTTTATTCTTAAAGATAAGAATTTTGTGGATATGATATATTCCAAGTATTGAAGCAGGAATGAAGAATACTGCCATGTAATCTCCTATTAACAAGCTTTCAAAGGATTTATTTCTCACTAAAGGTTCCAAGAATTCAAATAGCAAAATATGTGTTGAAGAATTTAGACCCTCAACATATATTTGAGAAAAGGCACTGAAAACATCAGAAACACTGCTCAAAAACGCAAAAATTGCTCCAAAAAGGCCAGACCAAAGGATAATATCTGATTTTAAATTTTTTCTATAATTAAAATTTATTTTGGAGTTCATAAAACAAAATAGTTTGGCATGTACATAAGGATTACCTTGAAGTGTTACCTAGGAAATCTATTTTGGGTTTGGGTTTGTGGATTAAAATTTAATCTTTGGGGGGGTTTCTCGCCTCTAAGCGGGGGGCTCCGGTTAGCATGGTTGTACCAAGAAGAGGAGAAAAACTTAGTCTGATTAGGTTGGCGGAGAAGAATATTGAGTACGCGCTGAATAAAGATAGTGTACTTGGTGATTTGCAGTCTGCACTCAATCTGCCTAGTTTTCCCCGTGTTATTGAGTGTTTTGATATATCCAACTTGGGACAGGAACATATTGTCTCTGGTATGGTTCGGTTTAAGGATGCAAAGCCTGATAAGAGTAACTATCGCAGGTTCAAACTTAGGGTTAAAGGTCAAGATGATTTCGCAGCAATGAAGGAAGTAGTTGCGAGAAGGTATCGGCGGCTGATAGAAGAGAATAAACGGTTGCCTGACTTAGTGGTTGTTGATGGAGGTCCAGGACAGGTTGCTGCAGCATTATCAGCTCTCAAGTCTTTAGGATTGAAGCTTCCGCTTATCGGCTTAGCGAAGAAGCATGAAGAGATTTTCATACCAAACGAGTTAACACCACTGCAAATCTCCAAGAACAGTCGTATAATGCTCCTGCTTAGGCAGATTAGAGATGCTACACACAATTATTCAATCAGCTATAATCGCAAGAGACGACAAATGAAGATGAGAGAAGAATTCCAAAAATAAATGGAATTCTATATCGTCTTTCTATTAGATTTCGCATAGTTCAATGCTTTTGAGCTCTTCAAGTTTTTTGTCGAGTGTTATTACATCAGCAATATTTGTTACATATCTCACTGGCAAACACACGGTTACAGATCCAACTAGAGGTTTTTTGTATCCGAGTTCCTTGCATGCGTCTTTTGTTAGATCTACAGCTAAATGTGTAATCTTCCAGTTTTCATTATCGGAGTGAACGTCATAGACTTCTCCTATCGAATAGGCATCGGCTGTAATTACAGATTTTCCATTAAATTCACTTACTTTCAAATAGAATCTCCAAAAGAATATTACTCTTGTTCAGATACTTGAATTTTCTTATTTTTGTTTGTTTTCTTGTTTTTTCTATTCTCTACTTTGTTATTTTCTTTTTATTGATCAAGTTCTGGTTTGGGTGGTTTTGTTACTAATTCTATTAGAACCGGGGAGAGTAAAACAGTGATTACGGAGAGTAGAACTATGCTTACTTGCAGACTCGAGTCTATTAGACCGAGCTCTAGGGCTGTAAATGCTACGGCAAGTGATGTTGAGAGCTGGGGGGTGGATGCTACTCCAAATAGTAGTCTGTTTTTTTGTTGGAATTTCATGAGTTTGCCACATAGATAACCGCTTAGAATCTTGGAGGCAAAAAGACCTACAACTATTGCTATGGATAGCCAGGCGGAGCTGCTGACTTCTAGAAATACGGTGAGGTCTGTTTCTATGCCAACACCTAAAAAGAATATGGGAATGAAAACGCCATAGCTTATAACGTGTAGCTTGTCTTCGATTGGTTTTCCTTTGATTAATTCTGATAAAATCAGGCCGGTTAGAAATCCGGCGACAATAGCGTGTACACCTAAAAACTCAAAATAGATTGCAATAGCGATTAATGAGATAAAGATCAATTGTACTTGTTCTTCAACTCCTTTTCTTTGGCTTCTACTGAAAAGCGACATTTCGATTCTGGGTAGAAAAAGCCTCATCAGTAGTATTGAGCCTAGAACTATGATTACAAAGAGGGGTAAGGGTATGCTGGTTGTTGGATCTGTTGTTTGGAGAACTATTGAGAGTAAGAATAGGCTTGCGATGTCTTCTAGTACAACAGAGCCTAGAATGACAGACCCAAAATTTGTTCCAAGTACCCCTTTCTCTTGCAGTGAGGGAATAATGACGGCTATAGATGATGAGACAAAGATTGTTCCCATCAAAACACAGCTTGTTAGATCATAGCCAAATGCATAGCAAATTAGGAAACCAGCAATGCTTGGCAGACCTCCGTTTATTAATGCGCAAAGACCGATCTTTTTCCATATTCTCTTTAGGTATTTGATTTTCACCTCCAAGCCGGCATTGAACATTAAGAATATGACTCCAATGGAGCTCAAAAAAAGCATTGTTGGAGATAAAGTAATTAGATTAAAGCCCAAAGGGCCAATTACGATTCCTGCAATTATCAAAGAAAGTACATATGGAAGATGAAGTCTCTTAAAAATCTCTGAAAAAAATACGCCTGCTAGCAAAATAACCAGGAAAGTTACGAAATCATCCAATTATAACCCAACTTTAGAACATAAATCGATTTTAGACTTTATATTCTTTCTAATCGAAGCTCTATTAAAATAACAGACTTTCGTTTATTGAAATGTATATCTTAGTCTGTTAGGCATACATTTCTCTTCCTTATTACCGAAGTTATTTATGTTCTAATTCTGCAATTCTTTTTTTCAACTTTTTAATTTCTGCATTCAGTTCTTTGTTTTCGGCTCTCAGTCGTGCGTTTTCTGTCTCCAAATCCCTAACCTGATTCTTTGCATGAATCATACCCCAGAAATAGTCGTTGCCGTAACCCAACTTCATCACCTAACTATGCTTTACACATTTTTGTTTGATAAGTTTGCAGGTAGTTCTTTCACGTATTTTTATAGGGTGGTCAAGCATGCATGAATGCAAGCAAGCATACAAGCAAGCATGAATACAAGCATACATGCATACACGCACGTACATGCATGCAAGCATGTAAGAGAATGTACCCCCCAAAGATTAAAATTTAATCTTTTTCTCCCTGCGTAGCCTAGGTCACATTCTTCATAGAGAAACAAAGTTCTGCCTTCCATCTTTGATCTTTTCACCAGCTGAACACACCTGCTAGGTTTCGCTTTTAAGCTGACGCATGGCTTCCCAGTAGCTTTTTCTAGCAAGTTCAAGACTCTGTTGTAGAGTAAGCATCATACCAAGCTCGTTAGGGTTCTTGTCTTTCCATTCTTCAACATGTTCAGCAGAACTGAAGAAATTAATATAAGGGCAGAGATATGTTTCACAAGAGCCATCGCCTTCCTTGCTAGTTCCCAACCAGAGGACGGGTGATGAGGGCTTTACAGAGTTAATGGCGCCTTTGGCCATTCTGATTTGTATTCGTTGACCACAATAGAAGCATACAGAATCGATTTCTATTGGCAGAAAAAAGCCTTCGACTAGAGCATCCAGAGCACAAGCCACATAAACTTTTCTTCTGCTTGGCAACTTAATCTTGTGACGGGTTTTGTAGTCCACATGGCCAAAGATCCTCTTTCCCTCATAGATTTCCAGAAAATGTGCTTTCAACTGTGGCTCCTTCAGCCATTCCTTAATATACTCTTGAAGAAGGTCACCGTACTCGCCTAAAGTTTGTGGTACCCGATTTAAACGATCCAACACTCGAAGCCGTGTTCCAAGATCCTTAGGAATCTTAACATGGTATGAGCTTTTAGACATTAACTCAACCTAGAAAGAAGTCAAACAATCTTACTCTTAAATATTGAGAAGATACGAATATGATTAATGTCGGTGTTCATTGTGATAATATTCAAACATGTAGAATATGAGTTCAAAGATGCAGATCATCTAGAGAAATTGTTGGAACATGTAGAAGAAACCACATCACAGATAGAAGGAGTCAAGCTGAATGACATCTATTTTCCCAAGGGAAAAAGAGAATTTGTGTTGGCTATAGAAAGCACAAGTGAGGACAAATATCTCGAATGGAGAGAAATATGTCCTCCGCCCCCAGGAGCAAAAGACTGGTACGAAGTTTACCTGACGAAAAAGGAATGCTTCCCAGATAAATAATCTCCAATGCATGCTGTATTGGAGTGAAGCTGATTTTGACCTTCAGTCAATTCTCCGTAAACAAGTCGATTCTACTTCAGTTTTTGGGACTTGTGGAAGAAACTTCGATTAGTGCATGAGACTTGACACTTATATCTTCCAAAACTTGAAAGCCTTTCTCCATTACCGACAAGACTGTCTGTTTAAACCACGCCCTGTTTTCCGTATCGGAAACTTAGAAAGGTGAAATGGACTCACGCAAGAAGGTGACTCCAAACCAATACAACTGATTAACCTGTCTTGAACAAAAGGGGAAAGATCAGAGTCGGCCTGTCATGGTCATTCGCCTTTCTCAAACAGCAAGTAATGGTTGATTTCTCCCATATAGGGTCCAGTAGCTTGATAGGTATGGAGACGCCAACCATTCTTTTGCCATTCCTCAATTGTTTTACCTACGTTCTTGTGGTGACCAACTTGCACGCATTCCCATTCTTTCAACGTACATCACCTCCATGAACTATCAGTCCTAATTATCTCTTTTTTACTGTTGTTGTTTCTTTCAGAAAATATGAGATCGTGTGGTCAATTTCAAAGCCTATTCTTTCGTAGAGTCTTTCAGCATATCCTCCTTTGTCTGCTTGGAGTGTATGAATATCATTTCCCTCATTGATGGAATTCATAATTGCATGTAATGTTAAGGTTGTACCAA
>CAYFXZ010000042.1:0-13891 GCA_964347245.1 uncultured Candidatus Bathyarchaeia archaeon
TTAGCAGACCCGTCGATATTGGTGACGCAGTTGTTTTCAATGAAGATTTCTGTTTCGTTGAAGATATTACTCTTTTACAGACAATTTTGAGAACTTGGGATAACAGACGATTGATTGTGCCTAATTCCACTCTTTTCTCTGAGGTTATAACAAATTATACCAAGAAAGATCCAACAATGCTTGCGCCTATGTTTGTGACAATAACTTACGAATCAAACTTGGATAAGGCGATTGAAATTCTGGTAAATGAAGCTAAGAAACATCCCGATTGCTTGCCAATAGGTGATTTGCCAAATGTTTTGGTTATGGATTATACAGAGAGGGGGATAAAGCTCCGCTTGCTGAGTCGATCTAAAGATCAACCAACTGCATTCATGATGATTCGTGACCTGCTTTACTCTGTCAAGAAAAGATTTGATGCTGAAGGAATAGCCTTAGCGCCGCCACGAACATACGTTACCTTTGACCAACAAACCAAAAAAACAATCATTGACTTGATTGGAGAAATTTTTACGGAAAAACCTAAAAATCAAACTTAATCTTTAATTTCTAAATTCTAACTTAGAGAAAAAATAGAAAAAACAATTGAAGAAATTAACTTTAATTCGCTATTAAAGCCTAACTAGTATCTTCTAGGCGGTCTTCTCTTCGAAAAGCATTCTCGACAGTAAACTGGCCTGCTTTGGTCAGGCTTGAATGGAACTTCACATTCTTGCTTACAATCAGCGCAAACTGCCTTGTGCATCTCTCTGTTTCCGTACATACGCTATTTCAACTCCTGATGTTTCGCTGTGCAAAAATCACTTTTTACACGTTAGCATAGCACCCATAATCTCGCTTATAAACTAGTGGTTTCAAGTTTCAAAAAAACCAACGGAAATCAGCATTAGCGCGTGCCGAGAGCTTTCGACTTTTCTACTAGTTCTTTGTCGATGTAAAGAACAAGATTGTGTTTGTTTCTCAAGTGTATTTACACCCGAGGGCGTGTATTGGCACTTTCTATGTTATATGTTTGGTCTTAATTTGGCGCGAGCTAAACAAGAAACAAAGTTGCTAATGGTCGTCAATGAAAATCTGATTCACGCAAAATTCTTTAGCGTATTAATTCAACTGTTGTTCCTAAAGCCTGACCAGGGACTCCTTTAGCGAATTTGGCTCTAACAACACCCCTCTTTCCATGGAACCCCACGATTTTGCCAATAATTCTCTTGTTTGCGCCTTTCCAAGCCACTTTTTGCCCCATGAGGGGGCCTGCCTGAGCGGTAGAATCTATACCATTAAATTTAATTAGACATTGGCGCGAATGTTGGGTTCTGATACCTATTCGATAGTTCATTATTCTTCCATAAATTGGTTGAGACAAAACTTTCACCTTTGACAACGCTTACCTAAAGAAGCCACTTGCACTTAAACATGTTTGATTTAGCTTTAACCTTTACTTGAATCATTTAATTTTCGTTATGAAAACCATGTTTCTGATATTTTTTGAACGGGGACGTGAGAGTGCCCCCAATCTTGAATCAGGGCGGCTCTTTTGACTATGATTCGCAGGACATTTAATTCCTACAAACTCCCCATCTTTCGAAACCCAAACGATGCGCCCTTCCCGGTTACATTCTGGACATTTTGCGTAATCGCCTAAATTGACCATACTATTGCTTTCTCCTTACTTCTAATGTCTACGTATAACTTCATAGACTTCTTTCCTAATGCGCAAGTGGTTCGAACAGATGCTTTGCAGTTTATCCAATTTCCTGCTGAAAACGCGCTAAACATGTGCAATTCCATTTACCTTTTGATTTTTGACTTTGAAAAGATCCAGTTACTCGTTAGGTTCAGCCCAATGGATAAGAGAAACTCTTCAAATTGAAGTAATACGCCTCACATATAAACACATGCACTAAACAACTGCAGAGAAAGTAGAGTCTTTGTATTTTCATCAGTGTGCATGCGATGGGAAGTTCCCTGTTATATGTTTGGTGACTACTCTTTGATTCTCAAGAAGCAGACAAACAATTCCTCGTTATTTTCTTTTGATAAGATAAACAAGCAAGCCCAAGCCAGCAAAGATTACTGCTACTGTAATAGCTAAACCCAACATTGCTCCTTGCGTTAGTTCAAGAGGAGTGTAAGGTGAAGATGTTGGAGGTGGTTCTGGAGGCGGAGACAAGTCAGGGGAACTATAGCCAAAAGGAGTATACTGCTCATTTACATTGATAGCAGCAAAGTCACCAGACCAAGGGGAATCGTAAGTGTGACCCCCAACTGCATAAAACAGGTCATTTACAATGCCTACACCATAGCCGTAACGTCTTGAAGGCAAACCAGAGGCACTCATCCAACTCTCCGTCTCGAGATCATAAACAGCATTAGGGATAACGTAAATCCGCCTAGGAGCCAAAATTCCAGAAGTCACACCTGCCCCATACCCATCACCAACAGGCGGATGCTCACCTTGACTCCACTCATCCGTCTCAGGATCATAAATTTGAAGCCTAGATGATCCTATCACAAATATTTCATCATCAACAACAACTACTTCCGGACGCCCTACCGCAAATGGAACCGACGCCTTAATGGTCCATAAATCAGTATCCAGATCATAAACCTCATTAATAGTCCCGTCACCTGAACCCCCAATAAGATATAATTTGCCATTTACAACACCAGCAGCTAACCAGCCTCGAGCCGTAGGCACGGGTGTTTTGGTTTCCCACGTGTTAGTCATTGGATCGTATACTTCATTCACTCCAGTAAAACCACTACTAGTTTTTCCCCCTATGCAGTAAATCTTGTTTTCCCAGACTGCTGTGGCAAAAACGATTCTAGGCGTAGGCATTGAAGTTTTGGTAGTCCACGTGTCAGATTCTGGATCATATTCTTCGGTTGTGCCTACGTGACCCCAAAGATCATTGTAACCCAAAACCGCTCCTCCGCCAACACTAGGCAAAGACCCACTAGCATTGGAGCCTCCGATAGCGTAGATTTTGCCATTCAGCGTGGCAACGCCTAAACCAGTTCTTGCCTGAGTCATCGGGGCTTTCGACATCCATGAGTCCTCAAATACCTCATCAGAAGACACAGGCTTAGTCTCGATTACGCATGACACTGTTAAAAGGACGAGAATAAACAGCAGAACAACGATCTTCCTCATGTTTCATCCCCTGATCCCACTTTGCGTTTCTTGAAGTACACCAAGAGACCCACGCCAACCACAGCAACTGAGGCTACTGAAACAACTGCGACAGGTGCTAACGGAAAAGGAACTTCTACGCTGAAGTAGACTATTTCGGAAGCTCCGGTGTTTCCAGACAGGTCGGTCACGTAAACCGTTATGTTGTGCTCTCCTTTTGGCATCTCACTTAGGGTCGTGTTACCCGCGACCGTAACGTTATCTTGCCCATCCAGGCTGTAGCTCATCGACGAGGAAGCCTCGTAAATCACAAAGCTCAACTGAACACTGCTCTCATTGTATGCCTTGTGCATAGGCGAAATTGTTGAAATGCGGGGAGGCACAGTGTCATAGGGTATTTCTGGGTCCCACGGATTCATCAACGGATAGCGATCTTGAGCCTCAGCGTTTATCATATATGGCTTATCACTAATGCCGTCACCGTTCGCATCTACGCCTATATTGCCACTCCAGTAATTGCCTACTGAACCGTTATCCCAAAGGTTACCTTCACTTACATAAGCAAAATCAGGTTTTACCCCAAAGTTGTTCTCGAAAAAAGTATTAGAGTAACCGTCCAAGCCGACCCAAGAAATGTTATTCCCAATAACTGTGTTGCTGTTTGAGCCTTCCATAAGCAGGGCATGATGGTCATCGCCGATAGTGCTTTCAGCAATCCTATTAGAACTACTATTCTGTAATTGGAGACTCATGGCTTTTACTCTAAGAAGTATGCATTCATTTGAATTCTCTATAGAAATATCCCAAAGGAAAATGAATACTTTTATGTCTTTGACTGTTACGTTTGTCACGCTCTCAAGGCTTAAACCGTTATTACCGTATCCATATGTGGAAGTATGGATAATGTGTCCTGCTCCGTCGAAAATTATGTTACTGCGTTGGATTTTGATGGCGAAATTCTGCACGAGGTCGCTTGTTAAAGTGTAGACGTTTCCTTCCTGTTTGATGAATGATGTCTGTGGTTCTAAGGTTCCGTCACTTTTTATCGTAATGTACGGTAGAAACCTCATGGGATTTGACTTAGCTATCTTGGCAAGCTGTACTCCAGCTGCCGCTGAGAACAAAAGTGTCAGAATAAGTGCTTTTGCTAATGCTTTTCTTTTCACGCGTGTCACCTTTTACGTTTCATGAAGTTTAGGAGAAGACCTATACCAAATACCGCCACAATCACTGCTGCAGCCACTACTAAGGTTGTCGGAAAAGGCTCTAACTCTCTTGCTATGGTGAAATTGATTGATTCTGAAGCTCCTGTGTTACCTACTTTATCCATTGCGAAAACCGTTATGTTATGCTCTCCGTAGAGCAAGTTGGTCAATGTACAATTTCCAGCAATAGTCACGTTCTCTTGTCCATCAAGGACATATGAAATTTTCGAGACTGGCTCATTAATTGTAAAATTCAAGTGGACCTCAGATTCAAGATACTTCTTGCTCTCTAATTCCAAAACGGTAACAGCGGGAGGACTGGTATCCACCGTAAAATGTATTGTTGAAGAGTTGCTTACTGTGGAGGACTTGGGTTTGTAATACCATTGGGCGTATTCAAATGCTGATGCATATGCGCGGATGGTTATGTTGTGTTCTCCGTCTGTTAGGTTTGTTAAGCTAGAAAAATAGATGAATGAGGCAGAGGATAAGTCGTTGTTCACAGTTATTGACTGGTAGAGTTTTGAGTCAACGTGGATGCTGACGCTTTGAAGTTTCTGTGATATTTTCCAATCAGGTGCGCTCATCGTCATTTCCCATTCCTTTGGTCTTGTGACGGAGAAATTCACCTGAACCTCATTAGCGTTGAAATAGGTGTTGTTTGCTGGTGAATTTACTGAAATGATAGGTAGAGCTGCATACGCGAATACGGTTGGGTTTGCTTTTCCCAAGTTCACAAGCATTGTTCCAGCTAACGCTGAGAATAGAAGCGCTGAGATGAAGGCTGCAACTGGCAGAATCTTCTTTTTCACCAGCAATCCCTGCTTTATGCTGGACTGTTTCTGCTGTAAAAGCGTTCTTGTCAAGGTTTCTTGACAAACTCTATTGCATGACCCTTAGCCTACGTCTCTTCCTTGTCTCCATATCTGCCAAATCTTCAAACAAAGCTTTTGAAAAGCACATAGCTAAAAGTTGTAAGGAACGTAAAATCTAATACTGTTTTTTAATATTGTAACTTAACCATATCTAAATACTAAAAATTTTAAAAAAAAATTAGTAAAATTATGATGAGTACCAAGATTTATTAGTACCCAAAAGAAAGGCGAACCATGGAGGAAAAATATGGTAATACAAAATACTAGACCTGAACTTTGGATTGAATTAGAAGATGTCTTTTATCAACTAGCGAAAAACACCTAAAAAATCAATTAGAAACTTTTTCAAATGAGATAGTAATATGCCAAAAAGAAAGACGAAGTGTCCCAAGTGTCACGGTGAAATGGAGAAAGGTTACCTCCTTGGGGCTTGGAGTTGGATTTCCGATAAAAACCAAATTAACCCAAGGGAAGCCAAAAAAATCTTTGGCTATGCTTGCAAGAACTGCGGTTATGTAGAGTTTTATCTCAGGTAAGCGTAAGACGCCGGCTTAAAAATATTTATCAAGGATTCAAGGTAGACAATGTTATGAACAATAACAATTTGGCAAACTGCACAAAGATTGTCGGTAAGTCCGAGATAGATAAAATTCACGCTGAAGCTGAAAAGCTTAAAGGAAAACACATTCTCTGTATTAACTCTACTTATCAAGGAGGCGGAGTAGCAGAGATACTGAACAGTTTGGTGCCTTTGTTTGATCAGGTTGGAATAGATTTTGGATGGCGAATTTTGCATGGCACTCCAGACTTCTTTACAATAACTAAGAAGTTCCATAATGCACTACAAGGAAAGAAAATTAATCTTTCCCAAAGGAAAAAGGACATTTACTATGAAACGAACAAAAGATTCTCCACTTTCACACATATCGACCACGACTTAGTTATAATACATGATCCTCAGCCCTTGCCATTAATTTCGTTTTACGAAAAGAAGCAACCATGGATATTCCGATGCCACATTGACATTTCAGAACCCAACAGAGAAGTATGGGACTACCTGAAAGGCTTCATTCAGAATTATGATCGATTTGTAGTATCACTGCCAGAATACCAAAAGAACGACCTCAATATTCCTGAGACTGTTATGCACCCTGCAATAGACCCAGTGACTGTAAAGAACAAGCCTGTTTCAGATAGCAAAATCTCCAAGTACTTAGAAAAGTATGGAATAGAAAGAAAAAAACCCATTATCTCCCAGGTTTCTAGGTTTGACCCTTGGAAAGATCCAATTGGAGTGGTGAAAGTTTTTGAGCGGGTAAGGAAAAAAATGGATTGTCAACTCGTGCTCTTGGGGCAATTCGCGACTGATGATCCTGAAGGCCAGAAGGTGCTTCAATCCCTTGAAAAGAAAGTTGATAAGAGCCCATTCAAAGAAGACATTAAACTGCTTATAGTAGATAACGCCTTCTTGGTTAATTGTTTACAGAGAGCCTCATCGGTTGTCATACAGAAATCTTTGAGAGAAGGATTCGGACTAACAGTTACCGAAGCCATGTATAAAGGAACTCCAGTCGTCGCCTCAAACGTTGGGGGTATCCCAATTCAAGTTATTGACGGCGTAAGCGGTTTCCTGCATAATCCCAGCGATTATGATGGTTTCAGCTGCAGCATAATAAAACTACTGAAAGATGAAAAATTGAGAGTTGAAATGGGGAAAGCAGGAAAAGAGCATGTTAAAGAGAGCTACTTGATAACGAGGTTGATGCTTGACTGGCTTGAGTTATTAAATAAGGAGTTATCTGAAAATATCAAGTGAAGCTGAGTTACAATTATGAATCAACTACTAATCGCATCAAATCGGTTACCTGTCACCATTCAGAAAAAAAAGGAAAAATTGTTATTCAAACAAAGTGTGGGAGGACTAGCCACAGGCTTAGGTTCTTTCTATAAATCCTTCAACAGTAAATGGATTGGATGGTGCGGTATAACTTCAGAAAAAATAGATTTTGAAGAAAAGAAAAATATTGAAGCCAAATTGGAGAAAGACTTTTCGAACTATTCAGTGTTTTTATCAAAGAGACAAATTGAATTATACTACAGCGAATTTTGCAACAAAACCCTATGGCCAATTCTTCATGGCTTCACTCAATACGCGACTTACAACAAAAATTCATGGAACACCTATAAAAAAGTAAATGAAATTTTCACCAAAGCTATTTTAGAAATCGCAGAACCCGGAGATATTGTATGGGTTCATGATTATCATCTTATGCTTCTTCCCAAGCTCCTTAAGAAAGAACATCCGAATATTGCAATAGGATTCTTCTTGCACACTCCTTTTCCGAGTTCAGATGTTTTTCGTTTACTTCCATGGCGAGAGGAAATCGTGGATGGTCTGTTGGAAGCAGACCTCTTAGGTTTTCACACTTATACTTACGTTCAAAATTTTCTTTTGACGGTTCGCCGTTTGAGAGGTCTCAATCACACTTTAGGAAAGATTATTGTCGAAGACCATCTGACAAAAGTGGATTCTTTTCCAATTGGAATTGATTACGAGTTATTCGCCAATGCTGAGACTAAACCAAAAGTACAAGCAAGCATCAAAAAACTGAGCACCCGATTAGGAAAAACTAAGAAGATTTTATCAATAGATCGATTAGACTACACAAAAGGCGTGCTTAATAGACTAAAAGGTTTTGATCTCTTCCTTAAAAGCTATCCAGAATACAAAGGAAAAGTTACCTTGGTGCTCGTGGCTGTACCCTCACGCACCAAAGTTCAACATTATCAGACTCTCAAGAGGAAAGTCGATGAACTAGTAGGAAAAATCAACGGTGACCATGGAACTTTAGGATGGACTCCTATTCAATATATGTATCATTCCTTGCCGTTTCACAGTTTGATAGCGCTTTACAGTATTTCAGACGTTTCCATGGTTACTCCTTTAGCAGACGGGATGAACTTAATTGCCAAAGAGTACGTAGCGACACAAACCAGTGGTAAGGGGGTTCTGATTCTTAGCGAAATGGCTGGAGCTGTTGAAGAACTCAGAGAAGCGATTGTGGTGAATCCAAATAACATCGAAGAAATTGCTGAATCATTGAAAAAGGCGCTTTTAATGCCGGAAGAAGAAAAAATTAGCCGAAATAGAACCATGCAGGAAAGGCTTCAAAGTTATGACATTAAAGTTTGGGCGAAGGATTTCATTAGCAGTTTATTACAAGTCAAGAAGAATCAGGATGAACTGCGTGCAAAAGAACTAGGTGGTGAAGCTAAAACAAAAATCATTAACGATTACCTCAGAAGCGATACTCGTTTGATCTTTCTAGATTATGATGGAACTCTAGTACCTTTTGCAGATACACCTGAGGCAGCAAAGCCTGATGTTGAACTTCTGACTCTTTTAACTTCTCTCGCTCGTAATCCTGAGAACGAGGTTGTGATAATTAGTGGTAGAAACAAAGAGGCTTTGGGCGAGTTTTTTGAAGACAGTAGCATTGGTTTGGTGGCCGAGCACGGCGCTTGGATCAGAGACAAAACTGGTAGATGGACGACTGCTGGAAACTTTAACACTGAGTGGAAGGATGTTGTGAAACCGATTCTTAACCGCTACAAGCAGAGAACCCCGGGTGCTTTGGTTGAAGAAAAAGATTTCTCATTAGTATGGCATTATCGGAGGGTAGACCCTGAACTAGCTTGGGTCAGAGTTTCAGAGCTGAAAGAGACGCTGTATTTCTTGACAGCTAACCTCAAAGTTGAAGTTGCTGAGGGCAACAAAATTGTGGAAGTGAAAAACGCAGGGATAAACAAAGGTCAAGCAGCTATGAACTGGATTTCTAAGAAGAGATGGAGTTTCATGTTGGCGGTTGGAGACGACCTTACAGATGAGGACCTTTTCAGGGAACTCCCAGATGATGCATATTCAATCAAGGTTGGATTGGCGCCTTCAAGAGCAAAATTGCGTTTCACAAACCAAAGCGAAGTAATTCCCTTCCTTAAAACACTGAAAAACGAAAAGTAGCTAATTGGTTTAAACTTCTATTAACCAAGTTTTTCTATTAGTTCTCTCTTTCTGTTCTTCATAATTACTGTTGCAGTCCCTGCCCAGACTTAGGTAATGCATTCTAAAATGGCGAAATACAAATGCTTCAAATGCAATGTCAAATCTGCCGTATCAAAGGCAGTGTTCAACTATTTTCCAAGCCACTCAACCTTTCCCCATCTTTCAATCATAATAGCTCTGCTTCTCTTATTGACTGCGATTTTGTTACCTCGCCCATCCTCAATTACTAATCTAGACCTATACAATTTCGCTGTTAACCGGTATTCTTTTTCACGCCTAATCAAAGGAAAACTCCAAGCAGAAAGTAGTTCTGAATCCCCTTGTGTCATAGCATCACAATACCTTTTATTCTTCCAATCATATTATAAAACACATTTGTTATGATTAATTATTGAGGCAAAAATTATTAATTCAAAATTTAATTCTGTCCCAACCCCACTAATCTCATTATTCCAAAATTTTATCTGCAACAAATGTTGTTGTAGACATGAAAGCATCGTTTCTCAAAATGTGAAGCCAGCTTGATTTGAACATGATCTTCCCTTTGTTATATGTTCACCAAGAAAACAATGTTTTTTTCAAATCTAATATTCTCGCTGTTTGTTGGTGTGGAAATGTTGCGTCTTAGAGTGAATCTGTGACGCGACGAACAGCGAACAGCAGCAGTCCGTCCATCTTTCGAAACCCAAACAACCCGACCATAATTCCCACATTTGGGACACTTAATCAAATCACCATTTTCAACCACGATACCTAATCCTCCAATCAAATGTGTATAGAGCCCTGTACCCGTTCTTTTTTCCTCTGAGACAATTCAGCGGAAACGTAGCGAACTATCTGAGGGAACCCGCATGATGAAGGCCTATCTTAGACGAAAATTAGCCTCTATACCTAAACGCGGACCCCAAAAAGGCCTCTGACAAATGCTAACAAACCAAGCATTACTTTTAAACCTTGTTTTAAGCCATCAATCAAATAAAACGACTACTTTTTGTAGCTCAGAAAAAACAAAAATTATTGGATAGGGGAAATATTAGATAAAACACTATCAACTTTTTCCACAGGGTGGCATGTACGTAGCCCTTATCTCGGCCTCAATCTCCTTCCGGTCGTTTTTCCTAAGTTTAGGAGTATAAAAAACTGAATACTCAATTACACCCTTTGAATTTTTTTCCCATTCTTTTCTATCATTCTCTTCAATTTCTTTCTTCATCCGTGAGGATTCACCAATATCCAAAAGGTAGCACTTTCCCTCTTTATAATGAAGAACAGCGTATATCCCCGATTTATCTTCAATAGAATCTGTAGACTTAAATGGTCCATCAAAAGCAAAGGCGCCAATTTTAACAGTCAAAAATATCACCTCACTTCAACTATAGAGTTTAATTTTGTTTTTCATCTTATAAAGCATTTTTGGCTTCAAAAACAGCTCTAAAACCCAAATTACCCCCTAAAATTGACTACTATCGCCAGCGAGCATTCTGAAGTCTATCAAAAACGCATAAAACTCCAATAAGTATACACATGTAGTTGTTTAATATCGGCGAAGGATGTAACCAAGAAGTTAATTTCAGCGACCTAAAACACTCATCACATATCTTCTGATTTTAGAGTCAAGACCAAAGTAAAATGTTCTCCCAGCAACTTTTGCAGATTTAAAGTATTTCTTGTTTCTGAAAGCGTTTAGGACTTGCTTCTCGGCTTCAGTGAAATTGTCTTCAGGAATCAACGAGTTGGACTCAAACTTCAGAAGTTTAGCCGCAAATTTTCGAGGGACTATGCGAAAGGCTTTTTCTTTTTCAGGCAAATTGCGTTTGTCATATTCTTCATAGATTGGAACAAGCTTTTCGGTGATTAACTCAGATACGCTCCCAGCATGAACAACCGTAAAAGCTTCAAGAGTATCTTCACAGATTTTCACTTCTTCATCATTTTCCAAATTCAAACCTTTCATCTTCAAAACGCTTTCTTAGCCATGACCAATGTTGTCATAGAGACAACAGCATCAATTTTTTGTATACTCTCAAGAACCTTGTTTTTCAATTCATTAGCGGTTTCAGTTTTAACTCTAACTACAAAATCGTAAACGCCATAGACAGTAGTGTAGACCGTGTTTACAAGTTTTATTTCTTTCAAGTCTTCGAGAGTTTGGTCTTGAGAAGACTCAAACTGTGTGTTTATCAAAACTAAAGCTTCGACCATAATACCACAATCTAGTGTTTTCTTTCGGCATTTTAAATAGGTTTTTTATAGATAACTAAAAAAAATTGGTTTACAAACACTACCATAATCTTGAATCATGTCCGTTTATGTTGAAAACGCAGAAGTTGAAGCTAAAAAATGGAGAATGTTTTTTCATTCACTTGAATGTCACTTAAAAACATAAGCCTTTTTACAACAATAACTCTTTGTGAGGCAACGACAATTGCGAATGTTTATTAGCCCCCGAAAGTAAAAACGACTAATTAATCGGGTGTCCTGCCTTTTAGAACGATGCAGAATTCTCGGCTCATTCAAAATGGACATACACCATCCCAGATGGATGCCTTGTTAAAAGAGAGTCAGATGTTTAGGGCAAGTCAGGAGTCCAATATCGTGAATTTAAGGTTGTCAATATTCAAGAGAGAAGAATTAAACGATTATCCGCATAGACATTATATCAAATTTGCTGTTGTTGACTTAGAGAAGTCTGAAGAATATCCATCCAACTTTGTATGTATTTTACCAAAAAACATCAAGGCAAAAAGCGGATACTACACAAAGTTTGAAAGAAGATTTGGAAACAAAAGTTTAGACTTGGCCAAAAAGCTCTTGAAGCGTTCTTTGAAAGCTGAAAAAGATTGGGAAGTTAAAGCCGAAATCAGGGAACGTTTAGAGTTGCTCAAACCAAAATCCCAGAGAAACATAAGAAAGAATCGCCTATCTTTTCGTAGTTTTAAAAACTTTTACTAGCAAGATCTGAGACTGCTAGTGCCTTCATAGGTTGTCTACAAATGAGTGAGATTACTGAGTGCGTTTCAGTTACTTAATGGCTTCGTTGACTGCTCATTAAGACTAAAATTGTCTCTATTCTTGTTTTTCTATAGGTTTTGGAAGTGTTTCTGTTTGTGTGTGTGACTACTAGTATATTATATGATAATAATGGGGCCGTTTTCCAGAAATCTAGAAACGATTACAGAACAGCAACCAATCTCAATCCAGAGAAACAACTAATGCTTAAACAGACAAGAACCGCTTTACCTGCTGCCTAGTCATTCAACCGCCTTAATCTCTAAGTTGCCGCCTTACATCTTTGATGAATTCGAGAACGACCTCATCTGGCTGATCCAAAATCAACTTCTGAAAGCTCTCAAAACCAGCAATCTTAGCTTCCAATCTGTCCTTCTCTTCCTGCCATTTCCTAACCCCCTCGCTAATCTGCGCCACCTGCTCCCTAACATGCCTCGCTGAAGCCAACTCCTCATTCAACCTAGCCACTTGCTCTTTGAATTCCCTTCTAATCTTCAAGTTCTCGCCAGTAACCGCTTGCATAACAAGCTTCTGCTGCTCCAACTCCTCAGCCAACTTCGAAACAAGAGAACCCAACTTCTCAATCTCTTCATCCTCAGTTTCCGCCAACCGCCTTATCGTCAGGAACTTCTTTAACTGAATAAACTTCTCCCTAAGCTTAACCGTTGTTAGGTATGTGTCATCACTTCGAGCGATAGCTTTCCCACATAACTTCTTACCTGTAGTCAAGCCGATCCCCGAATCTATTGAAGCACTGATAAACATTTTGCGGAAACAATGAAACGTCAATCTTTTCCCGTTCAAGTCAATTTGCGCTTTTTGCGCTAAGCGACCTAGCATCTTGCTGACTGCTTCATCTGAGATATGGCTTTTCCCGTTGCTTGCGAACAAGTACTCGCTATTCTTCTTTCTTAAGGTAGGTAGATATATTTTCAGTTGGTTTACGGTTTCTTGGCTGAGAAAGCAGTAGGCGGGGATTTTCTCCTTTTGAGTTAGCAAAGTGAAAGAAATTGGCGGTTCTGCCTCTAGAGGGGGCAGGTCAGTTTTCTTAACTGCAAGGAAGTCTGAGATTCGCAGTCCAGTGTCAACAGCAAAAGCCAAGACCATGCGTTCCCTCAAGTTTGCTACTTCAAACATTTTCCTAACATGCTCGATAGTCAAGGGAAAGTTCTTAGTTGTTTTAACCGTCTGCGAGACCTTACTGCCTGAACGTATCGTGACTGGCATTTGATAGTACCTGAAGAGTTGGCGAATGCCAAGCGTCATGTTTCTCGCCGAGTTAATACTATAGCCCTTCTCAATCAGATAGCTGTGGAATTTTTCTATTTCTTTTTCAAATCTTGCTGCCCTATTTCGATATTCGACAAGGTTTTCCCCTTGTCTTTGGGTTAGGTCTTCCTGTCTCATTGCAAGAATTTCTTCTGCGGGTTTACCGAACCATTCTACAAACTTGTTTAAGCCGAAACGGTAGCCTTTTCTTGTTCTCGGGTTGCTTATTGAGTTCAAGAACTCTTGAACTGACATCTCCAATTACACCACACTCCTTTTGTTTTGTGTGGCATATCAACTTATCCAAAAACCCAACTTTCATTTGGGTCTGCACCCG
>CAYFXZ010000043.1:0-13721 GCA_964347245.1 uncultured Candidatus Bathyarchaeia archaeon
CAACCCGAGCATGGAGATAGCTTTCAACAGACTTGTTTTACGAAAGAGGTGTCTGGAATTTTGGTGTCCTCCCGAATCTCATCTGATTAATAGACAATCACAAAGCAGCAACAATTTTTCATTCTTTAATGAAAAAGCAAAACCAACATCCAAGCAAATTGTGTGTGGAGAAACTAGCCGCTCCGAGCTTGAGAAGGTTTTGAAGAACCTCCACAGACGTTCACTCCTAGACTATAGAGAGCGAGGAGTGCGAATATTGTACGCTGCCTTCGGAATGCTAGTTTGGAAGGAAAAGGAAACAGAAGAGGAAGTCCGTTCTCCCCTTGTTCTTGTACCTATCGAATTGAATAGGAAATCCTTCCGCGAACCCTTCACTATTTCAGTCCCTCCCATAGAAGAAGAGGTGGTTCTTAATCCCGCTTTGCAAGTGAAGCTTAAAAAAGACTTCAAAGTGGAGCTTCCACCTTTGCCTGAGTATTGGGAAAGCCAAAGCCTACTCAACTATTTCACAATCGTTAACCAAGTAGCTGAAGGGCTCGGATGGAGGGTAGAAACAAACATGAAAATTGGGCTTTTCTCTTTTCACAAGTTAGTTATTTACAATGATCTTAATACAAATGCTGGAATAATCGAACAACATCCCATAATAAGAACAATTTGTGGAGTCAAGGATGTAAAACTTGAAAGGGCTTCTCTGCCTGAAGAAAAGGATGTAGACAATATACGGGCACCTGAAAAAACGTTTCAAGTCTTAGACGCCGACAGCAGCCAACGGTTATCAATCGAGTATGCCTTACTGGGGCAAAGCTTTGTGATGCAAGGACCTCCAGGCACGGGCAAAAGCCAAACAATCTCAAACATCATAGCCGAATGTATAGCTAAAGGAAAGTCTGTTCTATTCGTAAGCGACAAAATGGCTGCCCTAGAAGTGGTTTATAAGCGACTCCGTGAGGTTGGACTGTCCTCCTTCTGTTTAGAGCTTCACAGTAGCAAAGCCAACAAGCGCGAAGTGGTTGCAGAGCTTAAAAGATGCCTCGACGAGCACCTCGTTCCTCGTAAGTTGCCTGAACCGCATAAATTCGAAAAAATAGCGCTGCTACGGGATAACCTAAACAATTATGTAGTCTCGCTTCACAAAAAACGCTTTAACCTGCAGAAAAGTGCGTATGATGTATTGGGTGAACTGTCAAGTTTGGAATGCGTTCCCTTCGTGGCAGTTGAGTTACCCAATCCGGGGAGTCTGACTCCTCAAAGAATGCTTGAACTTGAGGATTTGATATCGCGCCTGAAAACTGTCTGGCAAGTAATGGAAGACCCTGACTTTCCATGGCGAGGGTATCGAGGAAGCGAATACAACGTAGAAGTCCGAGCAGAAGTATCAACTGTTCTTGGTGATCTAATTTCGACAATAGAAACGCTTAAACTGGAAGCCGCAAAAATCGCAAACCAGTTAGGTCTAAGCACGCCACTAACATTTGAACGAATTAAATGGCTAATTGAGATTGGCAACCTTCTGCTGGAAAGCCCTAAACCTGAAGCAAGCTGGGTTGTGCATCCTAATCTTGACAAGATTGTTTCCGAATCAGAAATGCATCTAGCTATGTTTCAATGGTGCAAAGCAACCCGTAAGCGCCTACTGGAACGTTACAATTCATCCTTTTTCAGCTTGCCTCTCACTGCATCTGCGGAACTTGAAGCCGCGCTTTCATCAATTGACAAGCTGCTTATGCACTCGAGTATAGAAGAAAGTGAGATTCTTGAAAAACGCGAAAAACTCTTGGCTTTTGCCCGTCATACTAAGGTTCTATACGCAAAGTGGAGTGAAAAATCATGGCGGCTTGCCGAGATGCTGGGGTTATCAACGGGAAATATTACACCTGACCGCATAAGACAATTATCATACATTGCCCTTATGTCCTTCTCAGAGGATAAACCCGAACAGCGATGGTTAGACCCCATCCATTTTCAGCGAGTAAAAGAAGAATTTCCACAAATAAAAAAGGATTACCAAGAATACAAAGCTCTGAGACTTAAGCTAGAAAAAACTTACACTAGGGAGTTCTTTAAAGCAGACCTTGATGAACTCATAGCACGATATAACAGCCATTATAGTAGTTCTCTTCGATGGTTTCGCCCAAGCTATTACCGTAATCAAAAGAAGTTAGCTCTACTAACTCGTGACGGCAAAGTCTCTAAGTCTGTTCTACAAGATTTGCTTGACGCCCGTAGGCTAAAAATGTTAAGAGCTGAGATCGAAGCTTCTGCTGATTCAGTTAAAGATTTATTGGGGCATTTTTATAAGGGATATGAAACAAATTTTGAACGGACGGAAAACGCGGTCGGAATTACCTCAGAGCTCTTCAGAATAACAGGTGCAACAGGAATACCTAAGGAATTAGCCCAGTTAGTTTCATACGGATCAGAGCCACCGCTTGTAATCAGACAACTCGGTAATGAGCTAGAAGCGTCTTTTAATAAATGGGACTTTCTTGCCAATCAGTTAAGCTCCCTGTTACCTACGTCACATTTGCCCACTTCGAGTTTGCCGCTCTACGAAACGCCTATAATAATACTTCAAGACTGGGCGAGTTCGGTTGAAAAGTCGCTAATTGTTCTTTGCGAAAGAACAAAAGAACCGTTGAAGACAAGCAAGGGCGAATCGCCTCAAAACTATAAACAGCTAATAGGCGACTTAAAGGACTCTGAAGAAGCTAGAAAGAAGGAAGCAGCTTTCCTAGAAAAAAATGAAATTCTGCAAAAGAAATTCGGGTTCCGCTTCGCGGGTCTGGAGACGTGCTGGGAAGAAATTCTTTCAGTTCTCCACTGGACTAAGAAGCTTCGAATTTTATTTGGTTCCTCGCGGGTTCCCGAAACCTTCTCGGATGTGGTGTCACTTGGAGCTGATTATGTTCCATCCAACAGCGACCTAATTAACAGTTATGATTTAACTTTGAAGGCTTTTGCGATTCTGGGATCTCGTTTTGAAACTGAGCTGACCTATGGAGGGCAAAAACTACAAACATTGAGTCTCGATGCAATTCAAAAAAGGATCAAATGGCTCCGAGACAGAGTGGATGATCTGCAGGTCTGGGTTGATTTTAAAGAAACTGAATATACTTTCTCGCTAAGAGGCTTATCCGCTTTTTTTGACAGACTTATAGCAGATCCTCCACCAGCGGCTCAACTTAATGAAATTTTTCGCAAGGCAGCGTATCAAGAATGGCTTAATAACCTGTGGGAGGAAGATCCGCGTTTAGGTCGATTTAGACGAGAAAAACATGAGCATGTAATTGCTGAGTTTGAAAAGCTTGATCGAGAGCTAATTCGTCTTTCTCCGAACCGAGTTATAGAGGCAGCCAACAGCCGAAAGCCGCAGGATATACTTATAAAAGCAAATGATTCTGAAGTAACTACATTACTTAAAGAGGCGTTGAAGAAGCGGCGGTTAATGCCCATTCGTCATCTTTTACAGAGGATACCCCACCTCCTTTCAAGGCTTAAGCCTTGTCTGCTTATGAGTCCAATGTCTGTAAGCCAGTTTCTCCCTCCTGAACTGATGAAATTTGACTTAGTTCTCTTCGACGAAGCATCTCAGATTGTTCCTGAGGACGCAATCGGCACTATTTATCGTGGAAAAGCAATCGTGGTTGCAGGCGACAACAAGCAGTTGCCACCAACTTCATTCTTCCAGAAATCCCTGCTTGAAGACATCGACTGGGACGCAGTTACCGACGAAGACGTCGAAGTTTTCGATAGCGTTCTTGACGAGTGTGCTGGTATTGGCTTGCCAGTTAGGACTCTAAGGTGGCATTATCGTAGCAAACATGAGGAATTGATCGCCTTCTCAAACCGCAATTTCTATGAAGGAACTCTCATAACTTTTCCATCAGCCATAGCAAAGCATGAAACTTTGGGTGTAAAGCTGGTTCATGTTCCAGATGGCATCTACGACAGGGGCGGCCGACGAGACAACCTTAAAGAAGCAGAGGTCGTTGCTGACCTAGTTTTTGAACATTTTCAGAAACATCCTAAAAAAACTCTTGGGGTAGTAACATTCAGTATATCACAAATGGATGCAGTTGATGAAGCGATTGAACTTCGCCGAAGGCAGCACCCTAAATATGAGCACTTCTTCAAGGAAGATCGTTTAGAAGGGTTTTTCGTCAAGAACTTAGAGAACGTTCAAGGCGACGAGCGTGATGTAATCATACTCAGCCTCGGTTATGGTTACGATCCTCAATGTCAGATGACCATGAACTTTGGACCGGTTAATAGGGCTGGGGGCGAAAGACGATTAAATGTCGCAATCACACGTGCTCGAGAACTAACAATTCTTGTAGCTTCCATTAAAGCAACCGATATCGACATGGAATCTGCCAAGTCAACAGGGACTGCCATGTTACATTCATATCTCGAATATGCTGAATACGGTCCAGACGTCTTGAAATCAGCTATAAAAACAGTCGAGTTCGAGTCTCCTATCGAAGAAGACGTTGCAATGGTACTTCAACGTCTCGGCTACGCTTTCGTTCCTCATGTAGGGTGTAGTTGCTGCTCCATCGGTTTGGGGGTGATTGATCCGAATAATTCTGGAGGCTACCTTTTGGGGATAGAATTTGATGGTGCAACGTACCAGAACAGTAATAGCGCAAGGGATAGAGACAGATTGCGCACCCAAGTACTCAAACAGCTAGGTTGGCGAATCCATCGCATATGGTCGCCACCATGGGTCTCACGAAGAGGCTCTGAAATCAGACATCTATCTCACGCGTTGGAGGAAGCTCACAGATTCCAGACCGGAAAAGAAGCCCTAAGTAGAGGTCTTGAAGTCGAAAAGGGCGATTCCAATGAAGACCTGCCTGGGGATATTGACGTTCACACCATCCAGTTTTCCGGAATCGAAAAAATCGGTTCGCCCTACAAAGTTCACATGCTTAAAGCAGAATATGCCTCGTCTGTGATGGGGCCGTCCGTTCATAGATGGGACTTTCAACCCAACGAGTTCCACTTGCAAGAAAACCGCCAAATGCAAACGCACCTCTTGGATGAGCTAATCTTGAAAGAAGGACCGATTCACTTTGACTATGCAGTTAACAGACTAGTCTCTGCGTGGGGACTGAAAAGAAAGAGTTCCAAGATAGTTCAAGCTGTAAGGGAAGCACTTAATCTCTTAATCTTGAAGGAGAAGGTAGTAGTGAAGGGCACTTTTCTCTGGCCACCAGGTCTTCAAGAGGTACAAATACGCGTGCCTGTCTCAGGGGTTCCAGAGTCAAAACGCAAACCTGAGCACATTCCTCCTGAGGAAATCGAAAAAGCCATGAAAACCATCGCTAAGTATGCGTTGGGAATAAGTTCTGAATCGCTAATAGTTGAGACTGCGAAAGTTTTTGGTTTCAACCACTCTGGGGAAAAGACCAGAAAAACATTTTCCGATGTTTACAAGAGACTGCTGTGGAAAAATATCCTTGTCTGCAATAATGACTTGGTCACTGTCACTTAGCCTAAAAGCCGAATAGTGAAGGTTTTTTTTCCTTTGCTTCTCTGTCATGTCCATTTTTGTTTTCTTCAATTATATGGTGAGCAACGTGGATGGCTAGTCCTGTAGCGGCACCCGCTGAAAGTCCAAGGAGAAGTTGAATGATAAGTTCATATTGGTAAATTAGTCCAACTACTACCAGCGCATCAAAGATCAGGGCGATGGCAAGATAACCGTAACACCATGTTTTGACGCTTGTTCCTCTGGGTTGATTTATTCCAATGCCTAACAAAACGCCAAACATTATTAAAAAACCTATAAACGCGTAAATCAAACTTCTCCCTCGCTATGTAGAACTATGTCATACTCAATCCAGCTTAATAGCTTATCTACTAGCATCAACTTTCTGAAAAACTGCTGGAAAACCGCTACCTTTTTTACTAAACCCTGCCTGTGATAATCCTTAGTTGGTGACTACTTTAACAAGCTTTGATGAAAGGCACTGCCACAAATGGGGTCTTCTTTTACGTGAAAGACATGAAAAGCTGAATCAAGCCTTGACCGCAATAGCTAACCAAGATTTTGATAAGGCAAGATTTTTGTTCCGTGAAGTTTTTCTTGGAGTTTCAAGAGGCAGAAACACTGACCCTGGGATGGCTGGCTCCCTTTTGTACCATATGGCTATGGTCACTAAAATGAAGACTGAGACCTGCTTTCTACTAGAAGAATTGGATGTAGACATACCTAACATAACTGAGCAATTAACGCTCTTCTATGGTGATTTCATTTCAGATGTACATGAGCTTACGAAAAACATCATTCAGGTTAAAGTTGATACCAAAGTCGCCCCCAAAGTAAGTTTGAGTACTCATGAGAAAATAAATTTGTTCACCAATTTAAGCGAAAAAACCAAAGCAGTAGAACACGTGCTTAACGACAAGAATCTTGAAAGCGCAATAAACCTTGAGGACTTGTTCAAGGACTGGGCACAACTTATTGTTGGAATGCGCTTACGTCAAGAATATGAAACCCTCAAAGGCTTCTTAATTACTGCGGCGCTCGCAAAGACGACGGGTATACCGCGGCTTAGGGAAGCAATGAAGCGAGTGCAAGAAAAGTTTGGTGAAAAGACCGTTCGCATCGCTCTTGATGTGACTCTTAGTGTTGGAATGCGCAGGGAAAACTTGCAGACAATTATGTTGAGCGACCACTTCATAAATTATAATATGGATATGGCGAAGTTGGATGGGCGCATGCAGTTTCTGAACTGCCCGATTTTCGGTAGCCACAGCTATGTTGCTGAGAAATTGGGCGTAAGTGGTGACGTGACTTCTCTTTTTTGTGCTCATTTTTGTTATGCACATGCTAAGGCTATGTTAAACACTATTCTTCCTTTTACGTTTGAGCTATGGAAACCTCAGCGGATGGAAAAGGACGGAAAATGCGAGTTTTATCTCAGGCTCGCCTACTCGTCTGCCGCATCTAATACTGAAAAGTTTGTTCCACTTATCCTCTCTTGGAACGTAACTCGGAAATGTAACTTGAAATGTCCTCATTGCTACATAAATGCAGACACTCAGGAGTCTATAAACGAATTAACAACTGGCGACGCAAAAAACCTCATAGACCAAATCTGCGAGGTCAGCAAGCCCCTTCTCGTTTTAAGTGGCGGCGAACCTCTTCTCCGATCAGATATATACGAGCTTATTCGGTATGGCGCTTCAAAAGGTTTGAAGATGGGCTTGGGAAGCAACGGCTGCCTCATTGATAATGATGCTGCGAAAAAGCTAAAGGAAGCAGGTATAGCGACTGTTTCAATTAGTTTGGACTCGCATATTCCAGAGCAACACGATAAGTTCAGGGGCGTAAAAGGTTCTTGGGGAAAAGCTGTTAACGCCATCAAAGCATTGCGGAAAAACGGCGTGCTTCTACAGGTAAACACCACAGTAACGCAACAAAACTACGACCAAATCGATGACATTATGTCGCTGGTTGAAAAACTCGGCGTGGAAAACTTTCATTTATTCTTTCTGGTGCCGACTGGAAGAGGCATCAAAATCGACGATATCTCTCCCGCAAAATACGAAGAGATGATTAGGACAACTTTCGAGAAGGCTGCCCTGCACAGACTTAATGTGCGGCCTTCATGTGCGCCTCAGTTCATGCGTATTGCAAAGGACATGGACCTGAACATGAGCCGATGGATTAAAGGCTGCATCGCAGGACTGTACTACTGCAGAATTTATTCCAACGGCGACATCACTCCTTGCCCTTACCTTCCAATTAAAATTGGCAATATACGCGAGAAATCATTCAAGAAGATATGGTCCAACTCAGAAATGTTCATAACCTTACGGAACTTCAGCGCTTTGAAAGGTAAATGTGGCGATTGTGAGTACAGCGCTTTATGTGGGGGTTGTCGTGCACGTGCCTATGGACTTTCGAGTGATTTCATTGACTACTGCGGCGATCTTCATGAACCTGCAGAGTTGAAAGGCGATTATTTGACTGAAGATCCATGGTGCATATATCAACCGAAGAAATCCAACTAAGACGCTGCAGCTTCCCTGAGCGAGACCTGCAATTTTGTTGTTTTGATGCCTTACTCTTACTGTGGTTTTAATCTTTTCTCATGTTTCGGTAGCTTAGATATTTTTATTTTGACCGTGCTTAGTACTTGCTGTACTGCTTTCTGTGCATCAGCTTTTGTTCGGAATGCTTCTTCAAGTTCTATCCAAGGCAAACTTTCAAGTTTTATCCATGCCGAATACATTTTTGCTCACAATCCAAACTCGTCACAAAATACTTTCAATCCTGACCAATTAAACGATTGTGAAGCTATCCTATGGATTCGAAATCTTAGAAAATTATTTAAGCGATATACAACTTCTCAAATAAAAGTTAGGAGTGCAAGTTGAAGTGGTACTTGGCAGCCCGCAAGCACATACGCTGGTAGAGAAGTGCCTGTGGATGGCTGAAAACGAACAACAGTTGCGAAGGGAAAAACATGAAAGTAGTCTACACTTCCTCTCATCTATTCGACACCCTTCCAGCGATAGCTCAACACAACATGCTAAGACTTACCTTTAAACCCATTAATTACCCACTGCAACCTTTTTACATGCTTATTGTTTGTCCTTTTCCCTTATCTTTGATAACCCTGCGGAGGAGGCAATAGCGAAATGTCGCATGCAGGCATTCCAAAAAGCTTCTGGGCAATGTTTAAAGAGACCTCTTTGACTTTTTCCTTTGGTTTAGGTGGCCTCTTTGCAGGTGTCATGCTTGCATCTCAACTCGGAATTTTCGGTTTTTCGCCGTGGGTCATAACCCTTTACCCTATTGTCATAAGCGCGAAAGGCGTTGGAAGTGGCTTGCTAAGTGGACGCCTAAGCACAGGACTGCACCTAGGTACAATTCATCCCCGGTTTTTTGGGAACACCCCAAGTTTTTACAAGCTGCTTGAATCTCTACTGGTTTTAACTTTAGTCACCAGCGTCACAATCTCTGCGATATCTCTTGTTTTCGGTACATTTTTTTGGGGAATAACCTTGGCTGATTTCCCTGCTATATTATCGGTTGTGGTAGCAACTATGACTTTAGGTCTATTGCTTTCTTTCTTAACCATGCAAGTCTCCTTTATCTCCTTTGAAAAAGGCTTAGATCCCGACGTAGTTGTCTATCCTGTGATGTCAACTGTAGCCGACATCTTCATTACTTTATGTTATATTGCCGTTCTCAACCTGTTTTTCATTGGCACCGTGGTTCAGTGGGCTATAGGACTTGCATGTTTGATTCCTTTCTGCCTTGTTTTTTACATCATATACAAAAATCTGCGTGAAGCGGAGTTCGCTAAAACCCTCAAGGAGTCCATAGTTACAATGTTGCTTGTATCTTTAATAGTGAACATAACTGGAACCCTTCTCCTTGGAATAAGCAACTTCGTTGCGGAGCGCGTAGAAATTTGGACTATTTACACTGCCTTGATAGGTATGATAGGTAACGTTGGGTCGGTAATTGGTTCTACTGCCACAACAAAACTTGCTCTCGGTTTGCTTGTACCTTCTTTCTCTTCTATGCGGCACCATGCAAAAACCATCCTTAGTACTTGGTCTGCTTCCATTATAATGTTTGTTATTTTGGCAGTTTTGTCTCTGTCAATACACCGCCTGTTTTCATTTTCCTCTTTTTCCAACCTTATTTCTATTGTAATAGTTGCCAATTTCCTTGCTGTTGCTTCAATAGTTGTTTTGTCCTATGCAGTTTCAATCTTAACATTCAAAAGAGGGTTGGACCCTGATAACTTCGTCATCCCCGTCGAAAGTTCTCTAGCCGACAGCGTGACCTCCATTGCATTGTTTGTAGCTTTACTGTTACTGGTATAACCGCGAAAAGCGTATAATTAAATATTTCATGGCCAATATCTAATTGCGGAGCGCCTCTGAAGAGCATGCCACAATTCGAGAAGATTGAGTACAAACCTATCCCAGTTAGCAATCTTTTGGTTGAAATGAAAAACCTCTCCGAGCTTATGATTGACTTGGCTTACTCCGCCGCCTTATTTAACGACAAGGAACTTGCCGAAGACGTTATTGAACTTGAAAGCCGCATTGACACTTTAGCTTATCTTTTAGACTTGGAAATAATGATTGCAGCTAGAGACGCTAAAGACGCGGAAACATTAATTGGTGTTTCCACCGTAGCCGCCGCAGCAGACAAAATCTCTGACGCTGCCGCTGACATAGCCGCCATAGTAACGCGCGACATAGGTATACATCCAATAATCGGCGAGATTTTCGAAAAAGTTGAAGAGCGGCTTATGAAGGCAACCGTCAAGGAAGGCTCCATTATAGCAGGAAAACGAATAGACGAGCTTGATTTGGCTGCAAGAATGGGTGTTGACATAATAGCTATCCGCCGAAACAAAGATTGGATACTCGACCCTGAAGAAACAGTGCATATTTTCATAGGCGACATTCTGATAACACGAGGAGCCCCTATGGGCATCAAGGAGTTCAAAGACTTAGCAGAGGGAATACTTAAGCAATTGGAGGACTGATAATGATGGAGCATAAACGCAAAGTTTTCGAAGAAATCGTAACGAGTTTCGTTGAACTCAAGAATACATCTGAACTTATGATTGACTTGGCCTATTCATCACTTATGTTGAATAGCAAGGATTTAGCTGAAGAAGTGGAACGCCTTGAAGAGTCAATGGATAAGATGCATACAGATTTTGAGCTTCTGGCCTTGACGAGCGGTTTTGAACCTGAAGAAGCTTCCGGATTTTTAGGGCTTATCAGGTTAGGCGTGGCAACCGAAAAGCTTGCTGACGCCGCGGCTGAGATGGCTGAAGTTGTGCTTCGAGATATTGAACCGCATCCAGTTTTGAAGCTTGCCATAAGGGAAGCTGAAGAAACTGTTATCCAAGCCCGCGTCACAGAAGGTTCCTCACTCATTGACAAAACTCTGAAAGAAGCGAGAGTGCATGAAGAAACAGGCATGTGGATATTGGCTATAAAACGCAGCGGAAAGAGTTTACGCCCCAAACCTGGCACGAAAATTCAACTAGGTGACATCTTGATTGCTTCAGGCTACGCCGAGGGCGTTGAAGACCTCCAAAAACTTGCTTCTCCCACTCAGAAATTCAAAAACGAATAGTTTAGATACTTATTCTGTCTTCATCAATACTATAAACGGGTAATTCTTACTTCTATTGGAGGGCTAGCCATAGCTCAGATTAAAGAGAAAAAGAAGGAAAGTAGCATGTTTACTTGTCCGAATGCCACTTGCGGCAAAGTTTTCACTAAGCCCCTCAAAGCTTTAAACCTGCCGCATGATACTGAGAGACCCTACGATGCGTGCCCATATTGCTTAACAGAAATGGCCATAAATGATGAACCAACCATCAATTTTGATGAATCAGAAAAGTTTGCGCCAGAACTTATTGAACCCGAAACCTTAGACTCCGAAGCTCCAATTGAGGCTGAACCTGAGGCTGAACCTGAGGCTGAACCTGAGGCTGAACCTGAGGCTGAAAATACAGAAGCTGAGGGCGAGAAGGCAGACGTCGCTGAAGTAACATCTGACTGCGCTCATTTCCTTGGTTATCTGAGCGAAAAAGCCTCAAGTGATAGTATTTCGGACGAGTGCATAATGTGCAAGGATATCGTTACATGCATGCTTAAGAAAATGAAGACTTAAGTCAGCTTCTCCTTAAATGCTCTCTACTCTTTTTTTCAATGTCTAATATTGGACCATTTTTTGAAATCATAACACTTGCAATATGCTTCATTTAGATGGTATCAATAAGGCAAGTTTCCCAAAATTAAAAAAACTATAAAATAGGAAGATTTTAGGTGTGATGTTGGATAATTATTGATGTTTTCAGCTACGTTTTTTCTTCTACGGCTTCTTCTACCTCAGTTGTTATTTCTTCGATAGGTTTCGGTGGGGGTGTAGTAGCCATTGTCCAGCCAATCCAAGCGCCTATAAACATTATTGCTACGAAAGCCACGAAGACTGGTAATGCAATTATCCAGAATTTTATGGCGTCTATACCTACTGATAGTCCGATAGATCCGAGTACATCACTAGACCATTGTGGCAAGAATAGTAGGATTATGTAGCCTATGGCAACAAGCAGACACACAATGAATATAGCTCCACCTATTGCTTGATCTTTACTCATTTATGTTTCACCATTTAATATGCCATGTTATTATCTCAAGCCATTTAAAGTTTACCGTACTTGCTGATATACTCCATGTTATGAAGTTCCCATTTCCCATGCTGCTAGATACTTTTTCTGTTCAACTGTAAGCTCGTCGATTTTTACTCCCATACACTCAAGTTTCAGTTCAGCAACAGTTTCATCTATGTCTGCGGGAACTGTGTAAACCTTTGGCGGTAGCTTAGCAGTTTTAGTTAGATATTCTGCGCATAATGCCTGATTTGCGAAGGACATATCCATGACTTCTGATGGGTGGCCTTCCGCTGCTGATAGATTAACAAGCCTTCCTTCAGCTAAAAGGTGAATTTTTCTTCCGTCTTTCAAAGTATACTCTTCCAAGTTTGGTCTAATTGTTCTTTTCGCCTTTGATAGTTCTTCTAAATCTTTTATGCTTATTTCCACGTTGAAGTGGCCGCTGTTTGCAATTATGGCACCGTCTTTCATTTTCTGCATGTGTTCTTTTCGTATGACGTTGATATCGCCTGTGGCTGTTACGAATATGTCTCCTATGGATGCTGCTTCAGTCATCGGCATAACGCGGAAACCATTCATTGCCGCTTCCAAAGCTTTCAACGGTTTGACTTCAGTAACTATGACTTTTGCTCCCATTCCTTTTGCGCGCATGGCTATGCCTCTTGAGCACCAGCCGTATCCGCCAACCACAAAAGTTTTGCCTGCTATAAGCGTGTTTGTGGCTCTTATGACGCCATCTATGGTGCTTTGCCCTGTTCCGTAACGATTGTCAAACAAGTATTTCGTGTAAGCATCGTTCACAGCGATAATAGGGTACTTAAGGTTTCCCGCATTCTCCATTGCTCGGAGTCGAATTACACCTGTAGTTGTTTCTTCTGTTCCACCCTTTACATTAGGCAAATCTTTTATGCGTTTGCTGTGCAGAGTACCAACCAGGTCTGCGCCGTCGTCAAGCGTTATGATTGGCTTGTAATCCAAAACTTTGTCAATACAATTGTAGTATTCTTCAGTTGTCTGTCCTCGCTGCGCAAAAACGTGAACGCCATTTTCAGCCAGCGCAGCGGCTACATCATCCTGTGTAGAAAGTGGGTTGGAACCGCATAACGCTACTTGAGCGCCTCCCGCCATCAAAGTCCCAACCAAAACCGCGGTTTCCTTGGTTACGTGAAGGCATGCCCCCAACATCAACCCTCTCAGAGGTTTTTCCTTCTTAAACCGGTTTTTTACTTGGTTCAACACGGGCATATGGGCTGAGCTCCACTCAATTTGTAAATAACCTTGCGACGCTAGTGTCTTGTCTTTAACTTGAAATTCTTCCATTTACCTAACCTTCTTTTAGGAAAGAATCTTAACTGACTATTTAGCTTTGCTTCTAATTCTAAACTAAGACGTTTGCCAAAAATTACCGCATATTATTGCTGAAAAGATTTAATTGTTTTATCTGAATTTAATTGTGTTAGAGGTGTGAGATTGAGGGAACTTTTCACCGAGTTTTTTAAAAAAAATTTAGGTCCCAAGACTTTGCTGATTACTTGTGGTCTT
>CAYFXZ010000044.1:0-13302 GCA_964347245.1 uncultured Candidatus Bathyarchaeia archaeon
TCGCCAGTTCGTGCCGTGAGGTGTCCTGTTAAGTCAGGCAACGATCGAGACCCGCGCCCTTAGTTGCTACC
Source organism: uncultured Candidatus Bathyarchaeia archaeon (assembly GCA_964347245.1). GTDB lineage: Archaea > Thermoproteota > Bathyarchaeia > Bathyarchaeales > Bathycorpusculaceae > SG8-32-3. The sequence goes on from CAYFXZ010000044.1 coordinate 72, forward strand.
GAGGAAGTTTTCCAAGGGGCACTCTAAGGGGACTGCCGCCGACAAGGCGGAGGAAGGAGCGGGCCACGGCAGGTCAGTATGCCCCGAATCCCCCGGGCCACACGCGAGCTGCAATGGCTGGGACAGTGGGTTCCGACCTCGAGAGGGGGAGGTAATCCCTAAACCTAGCCGTAGTTGGGATCGAGGGCTGAAACTCGCCCTCGTGAACATGGAATCCCTAGTAATCGCGCGTCATCATCGCGCGGTGAATACGTCCCTGCTCCTTGCACACACCGCCCGTCGTTCCACCCGAGCGACTCTTGGGTGAGGCGCGGTCTTTATTGGCTGTGTCGAATCTGAGTTTCGTGAGGGGGGAAAAGTCGTAACAAGGTGGCCGTAGGGGAACCTGCGGCCGGATCACCTCCTAAGAAAGCATATTTGTCTTTCTGGAGGAGCAAGGAAGCGAAACTTCAACGTCAAAGCCCCACTAATCCAAAATGCTAACTATTGATTCTTAGAGTCTTTCGTCTTTCATATGTTCATTGGCTTCAAGAGAATACAATTACGATTTTAAAACCGTGCTAGCCTATTTGATGGAATTGTTGGTCGTTAAATTCGTTTATTGCTTGGTAATCAGAGAGCGCAGAAAATTCTCTCAATGCTGAAAATCAGTTTTCTTGTGGTTATAGGTTGCACAAGCCTCGCGCTTTCAAGTTGATTTAAGCCTATGCATAATAACCATTCTAGGTTTTGCCTATCACTGTACAACGTCTTCTGGAGAATAACCAGCAGTACTGAGAAGTGAACAAAGGAGAATTAAAAAATCCTCCCAGTCGCCTGTTATTATGAAAATAATTTCTTTTCCAAAATGCAAGAATTAGAAAAACTGTCTATACAATGCTCATAAATATTCAAGTTTGAAGGCGACTCAAAAAAATAATATGGGAAAGCCAATACAGTATTTATTGGTGCTTGCGACGAAAAAGTGGGCAGCAGCATTAATCCTTGCGCTTATGTTTCCAGTGGCAACATGTTTGGTTGACCATGCAGATGCTAACCCTGAATCGGAAACGCTGCCAGTTCTTGCGATGCCCTTTGAATATATTAATTATACAATCACTCGAGCTAACGGAACTTTCTGGGCGAAAATTGACGGAAAATATCCTCTTTTCTTTGTTGACAAGTCCCATGACGCTGTTCCATGTGTTCCGAATGAATTGCCAATGGTTTATCCCACACCACCAAACACAACGAACATTCATGTATGGGTGAATGGAACTGAAATTGCGTGGAGCGACTGGTTTTATGACACTCATCACACTGCTATTGGTGACTGGCAGATGATTTACTGTGTTGTTGGTCCTGTTTCAGAGTATTTTCTGCTTACGATTCATTACGAACACCCTATTGAAGTGGTTAATGGGAGCAACCTGTTCTTGTACGACCTTAACATCAGCGAGTACTTGACGGATTTAAGCAACACTTCTATAGCATATTTTTCGGTGCGTTTTGAAGTTGAGGTTTCAAATATTCGTGCTTACACAACTTGGACTGACAGCGTTTGGAACCCGAAAGACTTCACATTAAGCAGTGAGGGCGACGGGGAAACGGTTGCTATTCAGATGCGTTCTGTTCTTGATGAGCCATTGGCAGGTGATTTAGTAGTGATTTTTAATGATCCTTCAGCACAGGTTTCAAGAGAGCTACCGTACTGGCTCATTGCAGTTCCAGTTTTTCTGGTTGCAGGTTTTCTAGTGGCGGTGATTTACAGAAGGAAAAGCCGATAGGAATTTGGATTGAGGTTACAGCATAGTTGAATTACGAGAGTATCTGCCGTTTTTTGTCAGAGTTTTATTTGTGTCAGGGAAAACTTCTTACCGAGTTTGTTTTGGATAGGTTGGGTCGATTGAGCGGCAACGCTTGCTGTAATGCGGGATTTCATATTCGAACATGAGCACTTTCTTCATTCGTTCTTCGCTTCTCCCGTTTTAGTGAAAAAGGCTGGTTCAGCTTAAAGCGTTTCCGTTATAGACGATATAGACTATATAGTCTATACGAGTTTAATATCCTGCAACATTAGGTGTGAAACTGTGGTTCACGAGGAAAAACCGAAAATAGCTTACTGGCTGGATAACAGTCTTTACTTGAACATCACCAATAGGTGTTCTAACTGCTGCTGGTTCTGCTTGCGCAACTTCAAGAAAGGCGTTGGAGGCTTCAATCTGAAATTGGAAAGAGAGCCAAAAGCAGAAGAAGTGAAAGCTGAACTGCAAAAAGCTTTAAGATTAGGACGTTGGAGTGAAATTGTTTTCTGCGGTTTTGGCGAATCAACTGAACGCTTGGACGTTCTGCTTGAAGTTTCAAGATGGATACGGAAGCGTTGTGGCGCTTCAGTACCAATCCGCGTTGACACGAACGGTCACGGCTACCTATTGAACAAGGGCAGAGAGGTTGCCGAAGAGCTTCATGGAGCTGGCGTCAGTAGTGTAAGTATCAGCCTAAACGGTCATGATGAGGAGAGCTACGCGAAGAACTGCAGACCAGAGTTTAGCGGCAGCTTTGTGGCTGTGCTGGAATTCGTCAAGAAAGCGAAGACTGCAGGGTTAGAGGTAGAGGTTTCAGCAGTGAGAATGCCTGAAGTAAACATAGAAAAAATAAAGGCAATTGCTGAATCATTGGGTGTGCCCTTGAGAATTAGAGATTACATCCAATGCTTCTGGTGAACCAAGGTGGAGCAACTTAAGCTCTACAGAATTATGTAGGAAGTCGCTGCTCTTGACAAGAAATCTAAAAGAATTGGAACTCAATTTAAAGATTCGGCACAGGTATTGCAAAGACAGCCAATAATAACCAAACAGTGGCGAATGGTTTTTGTTTGTCCTTAGTAATAATCTAAGCCTAGTGTACTCCATGCCTTTAATTTCACAGTTTGATCCATGGCGTTCCAACCTCTGCACTTGTCCGCCCAAATTGACGCTTAACCCTTACAGCGGCTGCGACCACCAATGCATCTACTGCTACGCATCACGTTACATCACCAATTTTCAGGAATGCCGACCCAAAAAGGACCTGCCTCAAAGGCTGAGGCGCGAAGCAGCAAAGCTAAAGGGCGAAACCGTTTCAATCGCTAACAGTTCTGACCCGTACCCGCGCATGGAAGCCACGGCTGGGCTCATGAGAAGATGTCTCGAAATCCTCTCTAAAAGCAACTGTCGAATCCAAATTATCACAAAATCCAACCTCGTAATCCGAGACGGCGACCTTCTCAGCAAAGTTCCATCAACAGTCGCCTTGACCATAACAACTGAAAACACAGAAGTGGCAAAACTCTTAGAACCAAATGCTCCATCACCAGATTCAAGGCTTGAAGCCGCTGAAAACCTTATTGACAAAGGCATCCCAGTTTCGATAAGGATAGACCCCGTAATTCCCTTCGTTAATGACCAACTGGAAAAACTTGTTGATAACCTTGCAGACATCGGCGTTAAACATGTAACAAGCTCAACATACAAGGTAAAACCCGACAATTGGCGCCGATTCTCCGCTGCCATGCCTGAGGTGGCAAAAAAACTTACGCCCCTCTACTTCAAACAAGGCGAAAAAATAGGCGGAAACATCATGTTACCCAGAGCTTTGCGGTTCAAAATCATGAAAAACATCCGCGAATTAACCACCACGCATAACATGCAATTTGGCGTTTGCAGAGAAGACCTTCCACAGTTGAACACAGCGGCTTGCGACGGCTCATGGTTGCTAAACACTAAACTGAGGTAAAAATGTGCTTATGCAAGCCCGAGTTGTCATGCTGGTGGATTTCGACTACTTTTTCGCGCAATGTGAAGAATTGCGAAATCCCGCGCTCAAAGGCAAGCCAGTTGTGGTGGGAGTTTATTCTGGTCGCACTAGCGAAAGCGGAGCAGTAAGCACTGCAAATTACGTTGCAAGAGAATACGGTGTTAAATCTGGAATCCCTTTACACTTAGCTAAAAAGCGACTGAAAGGCACTGAAGCGGTCTTTTTGCCTGTTGACGGCGGGTTTTACGAGCAAATCTCCAATAAAATAATGCATGCGCTCAGAGGATACGCTGACAGCTTTGAGAAGACAAGTATAGACGAGGCTTATTTGGATGTCACTAGAAAGGCAAGAGGAAGTTACAAGGTGGCACGAGATTTAGCTAAAAAAATGAAGCTTTTTGTGAAAAAAGAATTTGGCATAATTTTTTCTGTAGGTGTTGGACCCAACAAGCTTGTGGCGAAAATTGCAGCAGACAGCCAGAAACCCGACGGGTTAACCGTTATCAAGCCTGAACAGGTTGAAAGTTTTCTATCTCCGTTGCCAGTTAACCGCCTCTTAGGCGTCGGGGTAAAGACAGCCGCGAAGCTTGACACGATAGGTATTAAGACAGTTGGCGATTTGGCAAGGTATGACGTACAAAGGCTTATGAGTGTTTTTGGGAAAAAACTTGGAGTTTACTTTCACAATTCAGCCAGAGGCGTGGATAATGAGCCCGTTCAGGAAAAAGATGAAGTAGAATCCATCAGTCGAATCTCTACGTTGAAAGAGAACACTCGTGACTTGACGGTGATGCTTGAAAAAACAGATCAACTGATTGAAGACATCCACAAAGATGTCGTGGCCAGAAACATTAAATTCAAACAGGTTAGTGTAATCGCAATCATGACTGATTTGAGCGTTCGAAGTCGATCGAAAACACTAGAAACAGTCACAAAAGACGCAGAGGTGCTCAAGCAAGCTGTTCGAGAGCTTTTCGAAAAGTTCCTCGGAGAATCAGAACTCGAAATTCGCAGAGTCGGTGTGAAAATCTCAAGTTTTGCTAAAGAACAGGCTAAACAAAAACGGCTGACAAGTTTTTTTCAAGGCAACTAGCACAGTTGCAACGAAGAAACAACAATTTTTTTATATTGCATGTTATTGGGACTTAAAAATTTAATATTCCTATTTTTATCGTTTTCAGGTTCTTTTTGCAATTCACAAGGTTTATTAAGTCTTAATACTTGTATAATGGTTGATAGAAAGAGAGAATTGAAATGAACCGCACTCAAAAAGAAAAACTTGAAATCTTCGCGGATGCGTCTCTTCAACTAATGCCAGAAGACGCTGAAGAAGGTGCTGACACCGAGGCAAATAGCTGTTTCGAGATTTCTTTAGAAGAGAGAAAAAGAGAAGCGAAAAAACCAATTTACTTAAAAAGGATATAACGCAAAACCTGCAATCTTTATTGCGCCTAGTCCATGATTAGAAATAACTTTTATACTAAGTGAACCCTACGATTCAATCCAATAAGCTAAGAGGTGCAACTATGCAATTTGCTGAAGCAAAACTGGGAAGGGCGTTCGTTCTTAGATTGAATGACGGCGACCATCTTCCCGAAGTTATTGAGAGATTCTCAGCTGAAAAAAATGTTTCCATGGCCATTTGTTTCTTCCTAGGCGGAGCAAAAGAAAACAGTCAAGTTGTGGTTGGTCCAAAAGATGGTTATTATCTTCCACCTGAGCCTATGATTACTTTGCTTGAGGGAGTCCATGAAGCTTGTGGTGTGGGAACCATCTTCAAGAATGAAACAGGAAAACCGAAGCTCCATATGCACACAAGCTTTGGAAGAAGCAAGAACACCATTACCGGATGCGTTCGCATGGGCGTTGAAGTGTGGCAAATTGGTGAAGTAATCATTATAGAATTAACAGGAGCCAAAGGGTGCAGGACAAAAGACAAAGACACAGGTTTCGAATTCTTAGAAGTCCAATAAATTAACCTCCCCACTCAAACAAACCTGTATCCTTGACATTCCAAAATACTATGCTAGTTCAATTCATACGTGAGTGGATTGAGATCTATACAGCGTTTCCGACTTTTGTTATTGCCATAAACTGTCTTTATATTAAATAGCAAAGAAAATACCGCTTGCCACATATTTGTTTACATCAAAAACTATAAAGCTACTCGAGATAACTGCGAACCGATAACATGAGCAGTGAAAGTAGTCAAATTCCATCTGAATAAGGTTCGTGAAACCCAGCTAGGAAGGTTCTGTAGGGCATTTCGCCAAAAAATGGCTCATCCCCTGTATAACCAAACCGTCCAGATTCATAAAGTAAGGTAGTAACGTTTGAATAAGTTAGAGTTGTATTGAAAAAAGGCGTTTCAGCTCCATAATCATAAAGAATAGCATATTTGACGTTTCGTTGTTCACAAAGACTAACAAACTCTGTAATGTTAAAGTTAGGTTTGAATGAGTCAACAGCCAACTCAGGATACTGCCAAATCTGATTTCGCTTCATGTCTTCGGGCAAATAAAACCACAGCATATCTTGGTTTAGAAGGTTGAATGCGCAAACAATAACCGCTGACTCGTTTGGGTTCATGTTGCTAGCCAAGTAGTTAGCAGCTACATCAATGGCTGACTTGTACCTTGTGCCGTCAACTATCGGTATTATCGTGGCAATTGTAGTAGTTGGACTACTAATAATCCTGATGCTCAGGAGAAGGTAGACAATAAACAAAACAAAGACTTTCCCCCTTTTTTCGTGGTAAAACATCATAGGAATAAGGTAAGGGCTGAGAGGGCTTTGCACAAAACACGTTAACAGCGGCAGTTGTTAGCTTGTAGCCATTTTTCTTTTCTCCTTTAAGTTGGTGTGCACTGCCCCAGCAAACCTCTTCAAGAATTTCAGCTTACTAGGTATACATAGCAATCAACGAAACACAGGTTATTAATCGATCACCAATTCCAAATGGTACAATTCTTCGAACATCAGCTTAAAAGAGGCAAGTTAATTCTCTTCAATTGGGCTTGAACGAACGGAAACCAATAAACCTAGGCACCTGCTTGCAATATTCTACATAGGCTTTTCCATATTGTTGTATTAGCCATGGTTCTTCGCTGAAGGGAAGAATAGCAAACAAAACAATCATAATGGTTCCTGTGACTAAAGCCATGAACGAATACGTCGCCAGAATTACTCCGGCATACATAAGAATGAAACCGATATACTGTGGATTACGTGAATACCGATACGGGCTCTCTGTCACTAGCTTTCCTTTCAGACCGAGACTTTGATGTATACTCAGCGTTCTCATCCCCCATAAAGCAACGCCACCACCTGTCAAGATCGCTGAACCCCCAATCAAAATGCGAATCCAATGCCCGTTGCTTAAAGCTTCAGGATCAATAATCCCGATTAATCCTGACCCGATCATCCCAATATTTAAAAGTATCCAGCTGACCCAGAATTGCCAAGAATCCTTTTTTGGAGGCGGCCAAATACGGTGTTTGGGAAGAAATATGCTAATGATTACTCCTAGGAGCAATACGAAATCGACGATGAAGATGAGAACAAATAGCTCGAATATCATGACTCCTAAGTTAATGTGGAAGAATAAATGAATTTAGGCGAAACTATTAGTGTGGATTGTTTGTAGAAGCGTGGCGAATAAGTTATGGTTGTGAAAAGAAAACTCGATATGCAATGGCATAAGCTTCAATGTAAATAGAAAATATGAATAGTGAGGCTGTACAAACCTACAGTTGATCTGAGAAGATGAGCGATTGAATAATGTATGAATGGTTAATGTTTTCGTTGGCTTTGCTGGCTATTTGGCTCGTAGTTTTTTTAGTCAATCCATACGTTAGAAAAGAGATGTTCTGGGTTAGCTTAATCACGATGCCCTTGGGGTTGACAGAGCCATTATTTGTTCCAGCCTACTGGAATCCTCCTTCACTGTTTAACCTCGCCGCGCGCACAGGTTTCGATCTGGAGAGTTTGATCTTCTCTTTCGCTATTGGCGGAATAACAGGTGTTTTGTACGAGGGGATTTTCAAGGCAAAAAATCTTAAAATGACTGACAAGGAAATGCACACCATGAAACACAGTTTTCACAGATTAGCCATAATATCGTCCATACTCGTCTTTGTCCTTCTATACATTTTTACAAAGATGAACCCCATTTACTCAGTTTCCATCGCCATGCTTGTAGGTGGAGTAGCCACATTGTTATGCAGACCTGACTTCAAAAGGAAAATAACTGCAGCAAGCATCCTGTTCACTTTTCTTTATTTTCTGTTTTTCTTGAGCATTAACGTGTTTTTCCCAACTTTCATAAACTCTTGGAACTTATCCGCACTATCAGGCATATTAGTCATTGGAGTCCCGCTGGAAGAGCTAATGTTCGCATTCACTTTCGGAATGATGTGGTCAAGTGTCCACGAGCATATCCTCTGGTTAAGATTGAAATAACGCAAGAAGTACTAGGGCAGCAACAGGAAAACTCCGCTTTTCACTCACAAAACAGAGTAGAGTCATTGAATCGACGGCATTCTGCTTAAACGCCTAGGTTAAATTTTAATCCAACCAACCAAAGGCAAAACATGTTTCAGACTCAAATAAGTTAATATGACAGCGTGATACAGTTTCTTATTTAGATACACAAACATCGAAACATAAAACCGGGAACACCTTAACTATTTTAAAGTAAACTAGAAAGATAGAGTTGAGTAAATTTGAAAGCAAATGCAGACACAAACAAAGAGCTCCATCGTTTAGTGGCCGAGAACGCAATGGATGCTCTAATTGTCTGTGATGAAAAACTCAATCTCATTTATACCTCACCCGCCACAAAGAGAATATTCGGTTACAAACAGGATGACCTCGAAGGTCACAGTGCTTTCGAATTTTTCCACCCCGAAGACCTTTCAGCCCATAAGACCCGCCTTGAAATGTTGCTGAAAGGAAAAGAATTCCCTACAATTGAGTTTCGCATAAAGAAAAAGAACGGCGAATATATATGGTGCGAAGTTTCGGCTAGAGCAACTCAAACGACCCAAGGAGATAAAAGGATAGTTGTTGGAGCAAGAGATATCACTGCGCGCAAAAAAGCTGAAGAAGAGTTGCGGTTTAGTCAAAAACGTTTCAAGCAGGCACAAGAAGTGGCAAATATTGGGGTTTGGGACTGGACAGTTCAAAAGGATATTCTTGCTTGGAGTGAAGAGATCTACAAGATATTTGGTTTTGCTACTGATACGATTCCATCAGTAGAGAAGTTTCTAGAGAGAGTTCATCCTGATGATCTTGAATTCGTTAAGCAGTCAATAGATGATGCATTAAAGGGAAAGCCCTATGATATTGATATGCGTATTATTCGAACTGATGGCAAAACAGTTTGGGCCAATGCAACCGGCGAAGTTGAATATGATTCTGCAGGGAAACCTGCTAGGTTTTTTGGCATGTTTCAGGACATAACAGAACGTAAGAAAACTGATGCAGCATTACGAGAAAGTGAGGGGCGTTATAGGGCAATCACTGAAAGCATGGCTGACACTATGATTGAGGCTAATCTCTCCGGCAGGATTACTTACATAAATCATGTTATGCCGGGCCTCACACGCGAACAAGTTCTTGCATCAACCGTTTTCGATTTCGTTCCGTCAGATCAGCATAAAGTTGTTAAAAATGCTCTCGAGGGAGTGTTCAAACGCGGTGAGGTCACGAGTTATGAATCACTTGGACCTAGACCAAACGGCAAATCCAGAATTTATGAAGTACGTGTATCGCCTATTTACGCAGGAGATCAAGTAATTTCCGCTGTATTTTTGGCAAGAGACATAACTGAACGTAAAGAGATGCAGGAACAACTAAGAAAATATTCGGAAAATCTGGAGGCGCTTGTAGCTCAAAGAAATGTTGAACTAAATAAGACTAAGGAATACTTGGAGCAATTAATTGAGAGCCTGCCGCTAGCACTTATCGCTTGGGACAAAGAATTCAAGATTAAAACTTGGAATCCTGAAGCTACTCAAATGTTCGGTTTTTCAGAACAAGAAGCCTTAGGAAGAAGCCCTGAAGACTTGTTTTCATCAAGGCAAGGTTCCTCAATAGTTAATACAATCTGGAATCAACTTCTGAAAGATGGACAAGCAAAAGTTGTTGGAGAAAACATAACCAAAGATGGCAAAACTATCATTTGCACTTGGACAAACATGCTCCTAAAAGATGAAAAAGGCAACCTTGAGGGAGCTCTTTCTATGATCCGAGATGTTACTGAAGAAAGGAAGCTCGAAGAAAGGCTCAAAGAGATCGCATATTCCTTAAGCGGAGTAAAAGGGGGCGAGAGCTACTTATTAGAGTCAGTTCAAAATTGCCTAAAAATAGTCTTCGACCTAAGAAGCCACGGAGTCAAAAGCCTTTGCATAGTTAGAGAAAATCCTGATTCTTTAGTTAAAGATTATAGCTTCGAACCCGAAAATATAGTCCTGCTTTCCACGAAACCCATAAAAGAATACAAAACAATTACCGACCTTCAAGAAGTTGCCATAACGATAACGAAATTCCTTAAAAACAACGGCGGAGTCGTTATCTTAGGCGGTCTCGAATATCTCATAAGTCGCTACGGCTTCAATCCCGTGTTTATGATGCTGCAAGAAAAACGGTTCGAGTTCTTAGAAACTGGCGCCACGCTTCTTGTCCCTGTCAACTTGGAAGCAATCGACAATAAAGAGAGAGCCCTATTGATTAGCGAATTAAAACTGATAGACTAAAAGGGTTCTCCACAATTGTTATGGAACTAGCGCCAGGCTTGGAGCATTTTGTGTTGATTCTGGATTTTCTTTTGCCCCTGAATCAGATCAATGCTGCAGATGCTCCTCAATTGACTCATGCAGGCAGTAATAATTTCAATTAAAATTGCAAAACGATATCTCGATTTAGGATCAATTCGATCCTAAGTCCACGCAAACATGAAATACACAAAGAGTGATAAGGATGAATGTGCCAATAGTTAAATATCGCTGGGTTATTCTGGTCTTGGCTTATCTCTGCATGCTGGGATTTGCTTTTACATTCCAGTCTCTTCCCCCCGTGCTCACTTTGGTTGCCGAAGATTTGGCACTTACTCATGCTGAGTCTGGTTTGCTGATGAGCTTTTTTTCATTACCGACGATATTTCTAGCGATTTTGGCAGGCTTGCTATCTGACCGTTTTGGGCCTTTCAAGATTGGGTTGATTTCTATAGGAATTATGATTTTAGGAACGTCAATTTTTGCTGCTAGCAACAACTTTGCCTACGCTGGGTTGGGAAGAGTGATTGCTGGTATGGGGGCCGCAACTGTATCGATAATGGCTGCGCAACTTGTGTCACTTTGGTTTAGAGGCGCTGAATTAGGAACTGCCATGGGAATTTTTTCTACTGCGATGCCAGTAGCTACAATAATAAGCTTTACAACCTTTGGTGAGTTGGGGAAAGTCTTTGGGTGGCAAATTCCGATTCTTGTTCCAGCAATCTTGGGAGCGATTGCCTTTGTCGCTTTTATTCTTCTTCACAAACCTGTGCAGACCACTTCACAAGAAGCAAATCTTGAGAAGGAAGGGCTGTTTTCAAATTTGCTCAAGATTAGAAATTTAGCATGGTTGGTAGGATTCTGTTGGATGTGGTTTAATGCAGCAGTAATCTCCTTCTCAACTTTTGCGCCTGATTTTTTTGGCTCAAAGGGGTATAATATTGCTTTTGCTGGTTTTCTTACCAGCTTGCTTATGTGGGGGTCGCTAATTATGAGTCCGGTAATTGGTCGTTTATTGGACAGGCTTGGCAATAACGATCTTTTCATCGCGGCGGGGGGAATCATCCTAGCAAGCGCAATTTATCTTGTCGCTATTTCAAACAACTATCTTTTTTCAATGTTTATTATGGCGGTGGCGGCGGGATTAGTCCCAACTTCAGTTTTCTCTTTTCAATCTAAAATTTCGGGGACAAAGAATTTTGGAGTAGGATTTGGTATCCTTACTGCGTTGAGCAGTGTAGGAACATTCTTTGGTCCTTATGCGGCGGGTCTTATTAGAGATGAAACAGGATCGTATGAAATGAGTTTTATCTTCTTATCCATCGTAGCAATGCTAGTAACATTAACAGCTATTGCATTAAGAGTTCAAAAAAGAAGAGGCTCATAATTTCATTCACATTTGGCCATTTCTGCCTGAATAAATATTATCATTGGAGAATCAGGCGAAATCAAATTTGTAAAGTCGAAAGTTCTAACAGGGTTTTTGACTACAATCCTAGCATCTTTGCTGCATTTTTACCTAATATTTTCTCTTTGAAGCTTTGGCTTATAGGTAATTTCTTTGTGGCTTCAACCGCTTCTTTGGGAGTTTGTCCAGGTGGATAGTCACTTCCTAGAAGTATCTTGTCTGGTACGGTCTTCTCTAAAAGACTCCAAGGAACAAAATCGATATAAAGCGGATTAAGTGGCCAGAAGGAGATGTCAGCATATACGTTGCTGTGATGTAATAGCATATTAATTGCGTCCATATACTGCCATCCACCTAAGTGAGCACATATAATCTTCAAATCTGGGAAATCAAACGCTACGTCATCAACCATTAGCGGAAGTACATGTTTTACTCTAAATCCTTTGAGAATCACTGTTCCAGTGTGGATCAAAATTGGGATGCCAAGTTCCTCAGCTTTTTTGTAACATGGGTAGAATGCCTTGTCGTTGATATCTAGCGCAAGTGCGGATGACACACTTTTTAAGCCTGAGAACCCGAGTTCTTCTACTGCATATTCGATTTCTCTCACGGCCTGTGCTCCGTTGTTTGGGTCAAAACCCGCGAAACCGATGAACCTCTCTGGATAATCTTCCAGTAGTCTTGCTACGCCTTCGTTCATTGGTCTCACAGGCAGACCCTTTATCGCAGGGTTTACTAGTACAACCCTATCGATTTTCGCTTCATCCATCTGGTTAATAAAATCTGACAATGGTAACATGACGTGGTTTCTTTTGTAGTAACGATAGGAGGTTTGGCTTAATGATTCACCAATATTCTGGGGATTAGTTATAATGTCTAGCTTTTTAACATTTAGTTGCCTTGGCATGTCTCCTTGGTGAGGTTCAATGAATTGCGGGTGAACATGAATATCAATGATCATAATATGGTCTCTCTTGCCGCAAGTAATAAAAATTTTGGATAGATTACAATCAGACATCATTGATTGGAAAATTTGATGCAAAAAGGAAAAAACCTCAAATATCCAAAACTAAAATCTGAATCCTTTTCTTCGCTTGTTTTTCATGGTCTTTTCTGTTCTTTTCTTTTTTGCTCTTTTTGTTCATGTGCGTTTTTTATTTTTGTTTTTTTTGTTGAGAGAAGGTTAGTGGGAGAGTTGAAGAAGAGTTTGGGTTTGGAGACTAAAATTTAATCCAACCCAACCCCCATCCACAATAAATTGTACTAAATATTT
>CAYFXZ010000045.1:0-12897 GCA_964347245.1 uncultured Candidatus Bathyarchaeia archaeon
AATTGATAATTTGCTGCATCTTGATTTTTCTTTTTCCATTGCCAAACGTAGCGCATACAAGAAATCTTCAGGATTAACCTCATATTTTATTGAAAGAAAAGCAAGATACTCCCCAATTGACGGTTTACATCTAATGCTTCCTCGCCTCTTATTTCTATATTTTAAGATAACCTTTGTTTCTCAGCCACTCACACTGGTTTCTCCTGTATCGCCAGAAAATGTCGCCTCGCATGTCAGACTGAAAATCCCAAGGAGAAACCAAAACAACATCACCCTCTCTAATCCAAACACGCCTCTTCAACTTGCCCCGAATTCTGCACAGCCGTTCTTTTCCATCCTGACACTTCACCATGATTCTTTCACCACCTAAGATTTTAACAGCTATGCCCAGCACATCATTTTCACTCGGCAGCAACATCTTTTGAAGGTTTGCCTCACTTTTGACTTTTCTTTTACCCAAGTTTTAACACCAAATTATGCGATTGCGATTATTTGCACTATGGTATGCCAAGCAGAATAATCTGGAGAAAAAGTGAAACACTTGTGTAGCCGATTTAACTCTTCCTCGAAAGAATTCTGAATGTAACTAGGTGAAATGGAGACAGAGTATATTAGGGTAATCATAGAGAAAACACTTTTTTCATGATGACGCAAGCTCGCTATTGCTGACAACGTCAACTTAAGATTTGTTGTCAAAGTCCAAGTATTTTGAAATTCAGGTTTATGTCTTAAATACGTGGCTGAGAACATAGTTTTGTAGTAAATAAGATTCTTCGAACATTTGTTAAAACCTTCAAAGTTTATATTTTATTACTGATGTTGAAATGAAAAATGAGAAGTGCGAATTATGGAGAAAGTTTCAGCGACCTTTCTTAAAATGGAATATGGCATAAGAGCTAAGCTCAGTTCCGTAGATGCTACTTCAATAGATAAAGCTGTTACAATCGAAGAGGTTGATTTGTACATGCAGAAACAGAACTGGCTAGATTATGTTGCGGGTGGTTTGTTTGCCAGTGTGAAGAAGACAAAAAACAAGTGATATTATATTACAACTTAACCAAACTATTTGGAGAAAACGAGCCCCGAGATTGCTGCAACTATCATAACGCAGTCTATTTCAATTCTTTCAATTTAAAAGGGATTTTTAATCTGCAGCCAATTTTGTTTTTCATGTTATATAGTATTTTTGGCTTCAAAAACAGCTCTAAAACCCAAAATATGCCTAAGAACGGTCATTATTGCCCGCTCAAGGTTTGATGCTCAGTGACGCATGCCTTCTCACCGTTTTCAAACAGGTAAATATCACCAATAAAGGACAAAAACTCCTGGTCATAAACCAGCGCTGAACACTCAGGTATCGCATAAATCTTCTCTTCTTTAGAAAGTCGTTTCAGTTCATCATCTCTCGAAGGTCTATAATGAACTTTCATCCCGAAATCCACGAGACCCAAGCCATCAACCATCTTAACTATTCTTCTACGCTTATCCGTAAGAAGGCATTTTTTACATAGCGCCAAAGCGCCCGCGCTTCTTCCAACGATAATTTTATCGTAGTTACGCAACAAAGGATCAATGTTCTTATTCTTTAGGCGTTCGATCAAAACAGTCGTAAGGCCACCTGTCAAGTATACCAAATCGGAGCTCTCAACTTTCCTGGAAATCTCTTTAAAATTTTCACTATAATTCGCGAAGTCAACAGTTCCCGCGCCGATATCCCTGAAATAGTTGGACAGCCTCTTCCTGCGCTTTTTAGTTTTATCAGATGGTGCTCGCGCCCATGGAAAGACCAAAACGCGAGGCGCCTCAGCGGCTTCTCGGAACGCAAACTCGTTGATTCTTTTTGAGTCTTGCTTCGCTAGGTTTTCTCCCCCCAAGAAGTACAGCTTTGTCATAACAATAATAACGCTGCTGGATTACTTTAAGGCACTGTAACCGCTCTAATTTTTTGTAATTATCGAAGCTTTGAGAAAGAAAGGGGGGTTTGCGAGTGATATCTCCAAGGTGGTTAGGGTGCAAATCCACCTGGGGTTGGATCTGTACCGGGGTGTTTATAAAAGTTGGTCGAACCTCATTTATTAACTCGCTTGGGAAGAGTTTACTTAGCTCTGGGCATTCGCAACAGAACTTTATTAAATTCATGCAGCTCAAGATGGACAATTAGCATTGGATTACGCTCAGTGCTTTCGCTTCATGTAATACAGTGGAGCCGCAAATAAGCCGAATACGGTTGTATACAGTAGCACCCCAATAATGATTGAAAAAACCGGGATAGAACCTGCGACTGGTTTTATCGGGTTCCTGTCATCGGTGGAGGTTGAATTTTCGTCTGCCCGTGATATTTCTGATTGTTCAGTAGACGATGCGGAATTCTCTGATTCTGGCGAAGTCGGCGAGTTTTGTTGCCAAGCACCCTCTGATGTCGCAGCTGATTCTACTGGGCCTGGTTTCATCAATGGGTCGTGGTCAACGGGCTCAGAAGTGTTAGGTGAAGGCAATGGAGTCGGTTGAGGAGAAGGCTGAGAAGAGGGAATAAGGATAGGCGATGAATTTACCACGGGAAAGATATTGGGGTTTGCTATATGGACGTATTTCAAGTCCGTGTTAGTCCGATCATAGTAACTTATGTGAGCCTCATCGTTTATATCTAACGCGAGAGAAGTCGCTTCACCCACATTCCCAAAAGAGTCTATTATTCTTATATTCCAATTGGACCCATTAAGCCAAGCATACCTCAAATCACCATTTTCACCATCATAGTAGCTTATATGAGGGTTGCCAAGGGAATCCAAAGCGAGTGAAGTATCCTGCCCGACACCATTGCCCGCGTCCACCGCGGTAATTTTCCATCCGGAACCTGATGAGACGGCGTATTTCAAATAACAGTTGAATGTGCCTACTATGAAACTATAATAGCTAATGTGGACCCGGCCTGCGAAATCCACGGCGATTGATGTGTCAAATCCTACTCCTGGACCTCCAGAATCAACAGTTTCCATGTGCCATGAAGAACCATCGTAGTGTGCATATTTCAAGCCTCCAGTCGGGATGGATTGCATATAACAGATGTGAGGGTTCCCAAATGCGTCTAATGCCAGAGAATTGTAGCTGCCGCACGAGGTTCCTTCGGAATCTACAATATCAAGCATCCACTCTGAGTTGCTAAAGCTCGCGTATCTTAATTCAGAGTTGAAGGTTTCTCGGTAGCTAAGTTTGGGGTTATCGTTAGCGTCTAATGCCAGAGAATTGTAGCTGCCGTATTCTCCAGGTGAGCCTATAGATTGAAAAGTCCATTCTGATCCAGTCCAACTAGCATATTTCAACTTCGACCTGGCTCTGTAGACTATATGTGGATTATTTTGTGAGTCCAAAGCTAGAGATGGAAAAGATCCAGTATACCCGTCCTCATCCACGGTTTGTATATTCCATTTTAACCCTGTCCATTGTGCGTATTTTACCGATCTGTTTTCTGGTCTGAACCAGTTGAGATAGGCGATGTGAGGATTGTTGTTAGAGTCTAGTGCGATAGAAGAAGCCATGCCGATATCCGCTGCTGCTGACTCAACCACTTGAATTCCGTTTATCTGAGGCACATGTGTCGGAGGGAGGCTTGATGATGGCGGCGTGAGTGGTGTAGGAAAACTTGTTGCATTTACAGCAGCATACTTCAAATCAGCAAACATTGATGAATAATAGCTTATACGCGGATAGCCTTCAAGGCTTAAAGCAAGGGAGGGATTGCGACAATTTTCATCTTCAGAATTAACAATTTGAATGTTCCAGCTTGATCCGTTGTGCCAAGCGTATTTCAAGTCAGAATCCCTCTCGTCGATATAGCTGATGTGAGGAAGGTCGTTAGAATCCAAGGCAAGCGAAGTCCACACGCCAACGTTCCCTGTGTCTCCTTCAAAGTCTACAACTTGTATTTTCCAGCTTGATCCAATTTGTGAGGCATATTTCAGATAACCATTTATGCCATCATAGTAGCTTATGTGTGCGTTGCCACTCGAATCAAGGGCAAGTGAATCAAAGCGGCCAACGTCGCCCGCTGCATCAACATTTTGGATATTCCAGCTCGAACCTGTCCAGGAAGCAAACTTCAAGACAACATTAGATGAATCTATGTTGGTGGTATCACAGTAGCTTATTCGGGGATTTCCATTGAAATCTAATGATAGAGAACAGAAAAAGCCGACGTAGCCCTCTGAATCTACAGTTTGGATTTCCCACTGGGAACCTGTCCAGCTGGCATATTTCAAATCAAAGTTAGGCGCTATTTCAAGATAACATATATGAGGCTTGTCGAACGAGTCCAGCTTGAGTGATGTATATCCGCCTGCATTTCCCTGTGAATCCACAGTTTGAATAGACCAAGCTGAGCCTGTCCAGCTGGCATATTTTAGATTTGCGTTCTCACCGTCGGAGTAGCTTATATGCGGATTGCCGTTTGAATCAAACGTTAATGAAGGAGCTGATGCAAAAAAGGTTCCTACGTTCCCTATTGAATCTACAACTTGAATCTTCCATTCGGAACCTGTCCAAGATGCATACTTCAAATCCTGATTTGAAAGGTCGGAGTAGGCTATATGTGGATTCCCATTAAAATCTAAAGCGATAGAAGAGTAATAGCCAACGTTGTCGCTTGAATCAACGATCTGAATCCACCATGGATGCGTTGCATGAATAGGCAAAATTATAAAGGGACACAGAAAAAGCAGCGATACGAATCCTACGATCAGCAGTCGACCTAACATTGTTCAGGACCCTCTTCCATTAATCCCCTGAAAGTAGCTGACTCGGGCATTGGATTTTGCTCCTCAGTAGTCACCATAATTTGGAACCAAATCTTCAAGAAAAGCGTTTTTGACAAGGTTTCTTGACCAAGAAGCCCAATTTTTGTCAAGTTTTTTTGACTAAACAGGCTTTAGCATTAGTCAAAGTTTCTTGACCAAAACAAAACTAATTTCTAAAAAAAGAGAGGGGGGATTTTGCGGGTGATTTTGCCATTTCTTCGGGATTATAATCATAATAAGCGCGCTATTTTCCTTTCGTAGACAAGCAGCTATTATTATAAAAGTGCAAGCAACGAATAGTACACTTGAGAAAACTGCCTCAGGGTGAATAGAAATGACGAAAAGCCCAGAGATATCAGGTTTTGTAAAGCCAAGCTTTGAGACCGTCCGTGAAGCCTTCGTTGAGAACTTTGAGCGCCGTGATGAACTTGGTTCGGCTTGTTGCATCTACCACCGGGGAGAAAAAGTTGTTGATCTGTGGGGTGGCATAAGGAACGAGTCCACCGGAGAGCCATGGGAAGAAGATACGATGGTTATCGTGTTCTCAACCACGAAGGGATTAGCTGGTTTAGCCATGGCGCACGCTCATTCGAGGGGTTTGTTTGACTATGACGAGCGTGTCTCAAAGTATTGGCCCGAGTTTGCCCAACAGGGAAAAGAAAAAATCACCATTCGGCAACTGCTAGCACATCAAGCAGGACTCTATGCGTTCGAGGAAATGGCTGACAGGGACCTTATAGCAGATCTTGATCGCTTAGCCATAGTCTTAGCTCGTCAAAAACCAGCATATGAACCAGGAAGCAAGCAAGATTATCACGCCATAACACTTGGATTATACGAAAGCGAAATAATCCGTCGGGTTGACCCCAAAGGTCGAAGCATAGGACAGTACTTTCAAGAAGAAATTGCCTCTCCGCTTGATCTTGATTTTTACATTCGTCTTCCTGAAGAAATTCCCAATAGCAAGTTGGCTACCGTCCGACAACCCAAGTTCAACCTACGCGCGATGTTCACCTTGCCCTTTCCCGTCTTTTTCGCGGCAATCAACCCGCGCTCAGCGTTCCGCAAATCACTAGTAGGATCACAGTTTCCCCTCGACAAAGAACACATCTACGCTAGAAACTTCGAAGTCCCATCGGGAGGCGGTGTGGGAACAGCCCGCGCCATCGCCCATGTATACAGCGTCTATGCAACAGGCGGAAAA
Organism: uncultured Candidatus Bathyarchaeia archaeon; assembly: GCA_964347245.1. Classification (GTDB taxonomy): domain Archaea; phylum Thermoproteota; class Bathyarchaeia; order Bathyarchaeales; family Bathycorpusculaceae; genus SG8-32-3. Next base: position 5,995 of record CAYFXZ010000045.1, read on the forward strand.
GAGCTTGGGCTAGAAGACAAGACACTCCAGCATCTCATGGCTGCCCCTGTTCCACCGTTGCAGGGATTTCCTAAGCACAGTCCGCAGTTCTCGCTCGGTTTCTTTAAGTCCAGTCAGGAGAACCCCTTTGGCCATCCGAGCTCATTTGGAGCTCAGGGAACTGGGGGGTCGTTTGGATTTGCCGACCCGCAAGCCGAGATTGGGTATGGGTATGTCCTCAATGGTATGGGTACGTACATAACGGATCCGAGAGACGTTGCCCTGCGTGAGGCGATGTATCGCTCGATTGGTGAAACCGATCCGTTGAAAGCAATATAAATAATCCGATATAGGCAATAAACGTGATTAGAAATGGTAGAACTTGCAAGAGGAGAAAGTGATTCCGTGACACGGAAAATGGAGGAAATGAAACCCGAGGAATTCAGGCAGCTGTTTATGGCTGGCTTCGCGCTTATCCAATCGGCAACAGCTGGTGCTGCCAGCCAGATAAAGCGAGTTGGTGGAGACGTGATTGCAGACATAAAGAAGAAGAGAAGCGCCACGGTTCGGATCATACGCTGTAATAAAAAACGTTATTACGAATTGCTGAAAACTCTCAGAGAACTCGGAAGGGCTCCTACTGAAGTGGCGGATTATGGTGAGTTAGATTATATGATAGCATTCTGGGCTATGCCTAAACTGGATTAGGAAAGGGCATTTGACGTTTTTTGGAGAAATGCAAATCTGTTCTTTGCATTCTTTCAAATTATCAAATGAATATCTTATCCTAGGTGGATAAAACAGCATTAACCAAAAGAAAAAAGGGGGATAATGGATTTTTTTGGAGTTTGTGCTAGCGTGCTCTGAATATCGAGAAGTGATCTGTTTGAATAAACAGGGTTTCACCTTCAACCCAGAAATTGAGGCTTTCTATTAAAGCTCCTTTATTTTCGTTAACCATGTGAACATCTTTTTCATCAAGTACGCCATTTCTATCTACATCAAAAGCAGGGTCATATATTCCGTTTGGAACTAATGTCCTAATAGCATTTGCAACATCAGAAACGTCATCTCCATTTACTTCGCCATCCGCGTTAACATCACTGTATAGAGCATCTAATGAATTACTTGTAAATACTTGGGTTATCTCTTGAGTTCCTGAGTACGGTAATGTAATTTCAACTATCCCAGAAAAAGATACTGCAGTATTAATATCCCAAAGTATCAAAGATGTTCCCACAAGCAAAGGATCTAATTCTACTTCTTGTTGAGTTGCAGTTCCTCCTCCTTCAGTGGTATCAAAGTTTAAGCTAACACTTCCGCCTAGAAATACTGGAACATTGTTTCCTGCTGGTACATATGCTTCGCCATCCAGGGAAAAGAAAACAGTGATTGTATGGTCTGCTTGAACATAAGAAAAGGTATAGCTAAGAGAATAAGGTTCAAAAAAGTCATCAACCTGAATTGCTGAAACATGGTTATTAAGATCTGGATAAAACGAAAATACTTGACTTTCTCCGTATTCTACGCTTACGTCTAGTTGATCAGTGATTTGAGTGGGCACTCCGTCAATGTTTGTTTCAATATACCCATTTGCAGCCACAGAGGCAACAGTAGCGGTTATTGTAAATATCTTTTTCACAAATACAGCTCTTACATATCCGTATTTTTCTGATTTATAATCAGCTGGATTAGTGTTCCCTGTCAGATCTTCTTCCCAATGGGAAAACTCCCATCCTTCATAAGGAAAAGCCTCTAAAGAGACTGTTCCTGCACCCAATTTATGTTCTGTCGGTGGCGTTGTCTGATAATACTCCCAGACTTCACCTGATTTTACTTTGTTTGCAGTTACATAGCCTTGACCTTCAATTTCTACTATCAGAAATTTTCCCACACCTATAGGATCAGCTTTCACCAGAAGCAAATTGGGGGATACCATAGTAATCGCTAAGAGGATTAATAGTGCCACAGTAACCATTGTTTTTTTCATTTGCTTTTTCTCCATTAATGTCTTTTTATAACCCTGTTATGTTTCCTAAATAAAAACCCGTATCAAGACTCTACTAAGGTTCCAAAATACATATAGGCAAGAAAAACAAAGAATGGATGCTAAGGAAGGGAAGATTAAATCTCATGAGAACTTCAGAATTACGACAGATCATACTTAAGACCTTCAAAAAAGGGGAGTTTTATGGATACGACATTCATAAAAAACTCATTTCTATTGGAATGGCCGTCGAAACGGGTAGGCTCTACAAAGTACTAAATCAAATGCTAAAGGAAAACTGGCTAGAAAGTCGCTGGGAAAAAAGCCCCATAGGTCCGAAAAAGAAACTCTACAAACTCGGAAAAGAGGGAAAAGCAGAACTAAATAAGATTTTAATGAGTGCCATTAAAGAAATCCATAAAGCTTATGGAGACTATTTGCTTGGGCTTCCACATGAAAATGATGTTTTCAAAATTATCTCAAACACTATTGCCATTGAAAATGCTGAACAATGCAACGTAGCTTTAATTGTAGAAAGCCCATCACCTATGTATGAAAGATTGCTTAGTCATATTCAAAATAGAATGGAAAATTCGAGCATATTTATTGTGAAGCCAAAAAAAATGGTTTTGGATTTGAATCTTATAAAAACTGTTAATATTGACGGTAATTTCCACAATATTCCTTTAAAAGATAACTTTGTTGATCTGTTGATGGTGGTTAACATTCCAAGAGATGAAATTATGAAAAAAGCTCTAAAGGAATGGCGTAGAGTGATCAATAATAAAGGAAGAATCGCGATTATATCTCCAACAGTGCTATTTGGAGATTTTAAAGATCCGTTGAGTATAGGTGATTTCATTGAAAAGTGGGAACACGACGTCTTTGAAAAGAGAAAAGTTGGAGAAGGAAAGGTGCTTATTGATTATTTGAAAAAACACTTCTACAAAGTTGAAGAAATGAATATCGTTCACATGAAATTAGTGTTAGCTATGGGCTCCCAAACCGATATCTAAATCCAGTTTATATGCTATTGATCCAAGTTTTGTAGTTGAAGTAGATTTTGAATATGAAAAAGTGGGGTTTGCGGGTGTAAAGTCGAGAAACACTCGACAACAACAGATATACCATTAAACAGCGATACTTCTAGAGCGGAAATGGGGGATTGTTTTTAGTATTGAAAAATTTTGCGGGTTTGGAAATTCAGGAAGTCAAAACTTTCATGGGTCGATTGACCAAAAATCAGGCTAAAATTTATCCCCCAACCCCTCTCTTTCTCCTACTCTCTCCCACTCTCTAACTAACTCTCATTCAACAAAAAACACAAAAGCGAGAGACCAACCAATTTTGGTTTAACGGATGAAATATATACATAGGGAGAATGGCAATCCACCAATCCAATGCGCATATAAAAGAATGAACATTTTTTCCATTTTCTTTTTGTCGTGTACAAATGTTTATCAGAGAATAGTTTGCATTATTATGACGGGTATGATAAAGAACGAATATAGAAAGTAACAAATCTAATCGAAGTAGATTTAAAATCGTGTAATCGTTTTTTATTGTACAAAACTGGATGAAGATGTTCTTTTTTGAAGAAAACAAAGATTATCTGCACAATTGGTCCAACCAGCATTCAGAAAGGAATACTGAAGAAAATGTTTAAGGAGGGAATGAATGCTGCTAGAATAAACACCGCTTATGGAAATCTTGATCAATACAGCCAAATCATAAGCAAAATTAAAGATATTGCTGATATTCCGTTAATCCTTGACATTAAAGGCCCGGAGATTAGGCTTCGGACTAGAAAGGAGAGAGCTGCCAAGCAAGGAGAAATTCTTGAAGTTGGTTTCGGTAACGAGGAAATTAGTTTTAACCATGACTTTTACAAGGATGTGAACGTCTCAGACGAGATTTATATTGATAATGGTACGGTCAAAACGAGAATTGTTGAAAAAGCACGCGGAAAATTACGTTTGCTGGTATTGACCAAAGGGGTGCTTGCTGATGGAAGGGGAGTCAACATTCCGAGTAGAAGGCTTTCAGTTCCTACTCTTACGAATAAAGACTTAGATATGTTGAAGTTCGCAAAAGAGCATTCCATCGATTACATCGCGCTATCCTTCACGAGAAGCGCCTTAGATGTCCGCAATTTGAAATACGCTGTGCAGGGCTCTAAAAGAGCAATTATTGCAAAGATTGAAAATTTTGAAGGCGTCAGGAATTTCGAGGAAATCTTGGATGCTGTTGAGGGTATTATGGTGGCAAGGGGAGACCTGGGCATTGAAATCGAGCCCGAAAAAGTGCCACTAGTCCAAAAATCTATAATTAAACGCTGTAATCAGGCTGGGAAACCGGTTATCACTGCCACAGACATGCTTGAATCTATGATTTACAAGCCCATTCCTACCAGAGCAGAGGTAAGCGACATAGCTAACGCAATATTGGATGGAGCAGATGCGATTATGCTCTCTGGAGAAACCTCAATAGGCAAATATCCTGTTGAGAGCGTTTCGATTATGTCTCGCATAGCCAAAGAAGTTGAAGCTTCCGCAAAAAGCTACGTGGAGGATGGATGTTTCCTTGACGTCTCTGACAGCGTAAGCAAGTCCATTAAGCAAATGAGTAAAACCATGCCTATTAGCACCGTTGTTACTTTGACCAGGTCAGGTTATACTGCAAAGATGATATCGCGATTTAGAATCTTGCAGCCAATAATAGCGATTACACCTGATGAAAAAGTAAGAAGGCAACTTGAGCTGGTTTTTGGCGTTTATCCAATTCATATGGATTACAGAAATAAAAAAGACAGAATACTAGCAGTAGCCAAGAGGTTACATTCCTTGAAGCTAATCAACGATGATGACATGGTGTTGTTCACCGCTGCGTTCAGAACTACTACAAAGCACGCCAGCAACTTAATTGAAATACACAACATTGGAGAACTTCTAAAGTTCACGGGTGAAAAGCCGTGAGTTTATTGGACCTAAGTATCGCTACAATTGCGGTGGATGTCGAGCCCGAGCTTACAACTACCTCGGAGACCTGTTGGCCCCAGATCCTGGCTGTATCCGAAATAAGCGACATTGGGTTTTTTTGGAAAAAGAGTTGAAATTGTGCCAGAAATCGGAAAAAATAGCAAATTCTAACGTGATTTTGGAGGAAATTGTACAAAGATGAAAGTTGTTCTTATTACTCCACCCATGCTAAGTGCAGAAGCTAGTCAAGTTTTAGGAATTAAAGCGGCACCTATGGGTTTAGCTTATTTAGCTGCTGTCTTGGAAGAGGAAGGTTATCAGCCTAGCATAATTGATGCAAATGCTTTGGAACTCAACTTTTTTGAACTGAGAGAAGAATTGAAAAAAGAAAGCCCTGATGTTGTTTGTGTCACCGCGATAACACCTATGATATATGAAGCCATGACCTCAGTGAAAATTGCTAAGAGTGTGTGTCCGAATTCCACAACAATTCTAGGTGGGCCTCACGTAACATTCTGTCCGATGGAGACGCTTGAAGACTGCCCCGAACTTGATGTCGTTTGCTTGGGAGAAGGTGAAGAAACTCTAACTGAATTAATTCGAAAGGTGGAAAAAGAGCAAGACTTGGACGATGTTAAAGGAATAATATATCGAAAAAAAGGTCACTTTTACAAAACAAAACCAAGACCTTTAATAAAAGATCTAGATAAACTTCCATTCCCTGCAAGACATTTGTTGCCAATGGATCGTTATACAGTTCTTGGCCGAAAATACCCTTCAATAAATATTGTTTCCAGTCGAGGCTGTCCATTTCGCTGCACCTTTTGTTCATCTTCCTATTTTTACGGAAAGAACTATCGTGCTAGAAGCGCAAAAAACGTCGTCGATGAAATCGAGCAAGTCGTCCATGAATACAAAGTTAAATCAATTGAATTTAGTGATGATACTTTCACCCTTTATCATAAAAGAGTAGAGGAGATATGTGAAGAAATCAATAGACGGAAATTGGATATTTCTTGGGGAAGCTCATCAAGGGCAAATTTGGTGACAAGAGATTTACTCATTAGAATGAGGAAAGCTGGTTGTCATCTGATTTTTTACGGCATAGAGTCAGGCAGCTCAAGAATATTGAAGTTGATGAATAAAGGGGAGACGCTAAACCAGATGGCGAGAGCGGTGAAAGTGACTAAGGAAACTGGAATGGAAACTTTGGGCTCGTTTATTTTAGGTTATCCAGAAGAAACGCGAGACGACCTTTTGCGGACTATTCATTTTTCAAAGGAAATAGGCATTGATTTCGCCCAGTTTTCATTTGCAACACCATATCCCGGAACTGAACTGTTTGATTTCGCTGTGAAAAAGGGTCTCCTGTTAACAAGAGACTGGTCTCTCTATACCGCTGTCATGCCAGTAATTAATCCAAAATATTATTCATTAGAAGAGCTAAATCGTCTCTTTGCGAAAGCCTATAGAAGTTTTTATGCTTCTCCAAGTCTGCTAGTTCATCATTTGAGTAAAGGTCGAATTGGGTTTTTCACGAAAATAATCCAGAATCTGGTTCCCAAATTTTTACGCAAGAGTGAAGGCAGGAGTAAAAGAGATCGAGAGAAATTAAACTTGGTTGATCGAGTCATGGTGAAACCGAAAAATGTATCGAGTGGCATTCAATAAGCTGAAAGGTGATGATTGCGTTTGAACAAACTAATCTGGGAAAAGATAACTCAGAAACGCTGTGGGGCCTAAAAATTGAAGGCGGCTTTAGTTAGAGGTTCATCGTGTGGAATTCGCGCGCGCGAATGATAGGACTTGACTCAGCGCAATTTTCAATCTATACATCTTTGCCTGGAACGAATGCCTTCTCTAAGGCGTTAAGAAATAACAAGTTGCGTACTCTTGATTGGGTATTATATAATTGCTTGCACCCCATTTTAAAGACTCATACTGGACCTTTTTGGCTTT
>CAYFXZ010000046.1:0-12704 GCA_964347245.1 uncultured Candidatus Bathyarchaeia archaeon
CGTATTAGCACTCCGTTTTCGGCTCCCATTCCACTTCCTACCATTAGCGCCGTTGGTGTAGCTAATCCAAGGGCACATGGACAAGCAATTACTAGTGTCGAAACAAACGCGGAGATTGCCAGTGTAGCGACTCCCAAGTTGGGATTAACCCATGGCAAGAACTGTTGAGCCCAAACACTAACACCGTTAACTAAACCTGGGGCAACCAGCCAAACTGCTAAAGTCGAAACCGCAATTATAAGAACGGCAGGAACAAAATAGCTAACTACTCTGTCAGCGAACTCCTGTATAGGCACTTTTGAGCCTTGAGCTTGCTCTACAAGCTTTATTACCTGTGATAGGAATGTGTCTTGCCCTATTTTTGACGCTTTAACTCTTAAGAGTCCTCGCTGATTTACTGTTGCGCCAATCACTTCATCCCCTACTGTCTTTGTTACCGGCATCGATTCTCCAGTGGCCATGGATTCGTCCACGGAGCTTTGACCTTCAATGATTAATCCGTCAGTGGGAATTTTTTCTCCTGGTCTGACAACCATTATGTTGCCTACTTCAACCTCGTCTAAAGGGACCTCTTTTTCTTTGCCGTCGACTATTATGCGGGCGGTTTTGGCTTCTAGCTCTAGAAGTTTTCGAATCGCTTGTGATGCTCGGCCCATGGCTTTTGCTTCTATGTATCTTCCTAGGAGGTGAAAGGCCATTATCATTGCGGATACTCCCGCGTAGTTTAGGATGGGAGTAAAGAACATGGCTGGGCCGGTTATGAAAGCTGTTAGTGTGCCTAGTGCTATTAGTACGTCCATGTTGGCTTTTCCGTGGGATACTCTTTTTGCTGCTGACACAAGAGTTTCTTTTCCAGCCCAGAACATCACTGGAATTGCCAGTAAAATCTGTCCTATGTTGAAGATGAGCATGTTTGGCCAGGCTATTCCAAACAACATTTCTGGGATCATCCATACTATGATTGGTATGGTCAGGATCCAGGCAACTTTCATTCTTGTTTTTGCTTTGTTGAACTTTCTTTGTTCTTCTTCGATTACTTTGTCGTATTTGGCTGCGCCGTCTTCTTTGCCGAGTGCTTTGTATCCTGTGGAGTTTATGACTTCAATTAAAGTTTCATAGTTGGTTGTTTGCGGGTCGTATTCGACTACGGCTTTTTCGGTGGCTAGATTTACGTTTGCTTCTACCACGCCTTCTGTCTTTCTTAATGCACTTTCTATTGTTTGTGCGCATGAGGCGCATGTCATTCCACCTATCTTGATAATGTTCTTTTTTGTTTCTATGTGGCCTTTGTAGCCTGTTGAGTTTATGGCTGCGATGATTTCGGTTTGGTTGGTTGTGTCTGCATCGTAGGTAACATAGGCCTTCTCAGTGGCCAAGTTAACGTTGGCTTCTATTATTCCAGGGGTTTTTTTTAGTGCGGTTTCTATTGTTTGTGCGCATGAGGCGCATGTCATTCCGGTTATTGCAATTCCGATTTTTTTTGTTGCCAAGCTGTTTTCACCAACAACTGTCTTTATTAGACACATTCAGTAGAAATATATAAATATTTCTTTTCGAGATATATCTTAAGAGGTAAGCTATTTGGTTATGGAGTTTGAAGAGCGATCTGGAGATTTTTCTAGGTTTGGTATCATAGCAATTAATTTTGAAGGACCTGCTGAGTGCTATATGCTTATGTGCTGTTTTAACAGAAGAATTGGAAAAGAGATCAGCACTAGTTTTATTTACTCATTTCTTCAAGCGTGCGCATCTTTGACAATTGGGGAAAAATAGACCAAATCACACATACAATGTAAGCAGCGCGAACAGCCTAAGAAATGGCACATGTGTAGCATGCACGCTTATTTTAAGAATGCCTAGATTTGATGAATGTTCTTGTACGAGTGGGCGCAGTGCATGCAGCAGAATGTTGTCTCCTTGTCATCAATAAATTCGCGGTAGCCTCCTTCATAGACTTTGCAGCCACAATGCGCACAAACATAAAGGCTTGGCTCAATAGCGATGGAGACGAGGTCGGCGAAACGTTTAAAAAGACGGGTACATAGCTTCCTGCCCGCTTCTGTGAGTTCGAAGACTCTTCTTTCCTTCTGACCTACAGGCTTGATGGTGTAGGTCACCAAGCCTTTCTTTTCGAGTTGCTTGAGAAACGGGTAGACTAGACTTGGGCTTACTTCTTTTTTGACTCGTTTTTTAAAGCGGCGAAGTATCTGGTAGCCGTGGGCTGGTCCTTCGTATAATATTGTCAATATGTAGAAGCGTGAAAAGTCCGAAATTAGCTCTGCTATATTTTTGGTTTCTGTTTCAGTTTTCATTGTCTTTTCCTTTAATCACTTAATGGGTCGAGAAGGATATAAATATTCTGGAGATATATCTTGAGAAGATTTATTAATACGTTAGCGCGCCCTCGGTTCGGCTCACACCCTTTCCGATTCCCCTCTTTTCCTCATTTAGTCATTATATTATGGTCGACTGTCGCCATAAATATTTTGAACGCGACGAAAAAAATGGAAAGTGATATCATTTTATGCATACGTTGGATTGTTAGATTGCCCCTCTTGCCAATGCTTAGATTCGCGCGCGCTTAGGCACGTACCTGTTCGAAAGAGGGAAAATGAGCGAAAAAAGTATTCCCTTACTGGAATTGCTGAAGCGGTGTTCAAGAAGCTCGCAGAAACGCTGGAAGGTTACGAATAGCTCGGTGATTTCACCTTGAACCAATTACAGCGATTTAGCAAGTCAAAGGATCACTATGATTCTAAAGCTTGTTTTAAATCATCAATTAGATCCTCGGCGTCTTCAATTCCAACGGACGCTCTAATCAAATTTTGAGTAATTCCACTCCTTTTTCTGGCCTCTTCGGGTATGCTTGAGTGGGTCATTAACCATGGATGCTCTATTAGTGATTCAACTCCGCCTAAACTTTCCGCTAAAGCAAATATCTTGGTTTTTTGCAGAAAGGATTTGACCTCCTTTAAGCCGCCCATAATTTCGAATGATAGCATGCCTCCAAATCCAGACATCTGTCGTTCAACCAGTTCATGCTGGGGATGATTTCTTAATCCTGGATAGTTCACTTTCTTAATCCGAGAGTGTGATTCAAGATATTCAGCTATTTTTTGGGCATTGTGGTTATGCCTTTCCATTCTCACAGCTAATGTCTTTGTTCCTCTTAAAACAAGAAAGCAGTCAAAGGGAGAAGGAACGGCTCCGATTGCGTTTTGGTTGAATCTGATTCTTTTGTAAAGCTCGTCATTCGAAAGTATGACCGCGCCTCCCACAACGTCGCTGTGTCCGCCTATATACTTCGTAGTGCTGTGAACAACAATATCAGCTCCTAAATCCAAAGGGTTTTGAAAATAAGGACTCATAAAGGTGTTGTCAACAACCGTTATTATGTTCTGTCCTCTCGCGATTTCTGAAATTGTTCTGACATCGCACAGCTTCATGAGAGGATTTGTCGGTGTTTCTAACCAAATCATTTTGGTATTACCTTGGAATGCAGCTTCAACATTATCCGTGCTTGTGGCATCAACGTAAGTGAATTCTACCCCGAAATTCGACAAGGTTCGATTAAACAATCTTTTAGTCCCGCTGTAAAGATCGTCAAACGCTACAACATGGTCGCCCTTTTTTAACAGAGACAGAACCAGGGTTGCCTCTGCGGCTAATCCTGAACTGAAGGCTAATGCGTGCTTGGCGTTTTCTAATGCAGCGAGCCTTGTTTCCAACGCTTTCCTGGTAGGGTTCAGGGTTCTTGAATACTCGTATCCACCAGTTGGCTTTTCAATTTCTTCCCTCGCGAATGTGGAGGCTAAATGGATTGGTACTACGATGTCACCGCTTCCGCCCTCTTTGAGATTTGGTTCTTCGCCAGTGTGAATAGCCTTAGTTGCAAACTTCAACGTGCTAACCTTTTCATCAAGTAATTAATCACATCTATAGTGGTTATAATATCTACGATTTTATTACCTTCTAAAACAGCAATCCCGTTTCTATCTTTAAGCAAATAAAGCGGACTAATTATTTTCTCATCTACCTTTACAGAAGGCAGAGGCGGTTCCATAATCTCGCTGACTTTTTGGGTGTGCATCCCCTTGCTTGTCAGCTTCTTCATTATAGTTATTTCTCGTACGCTTCCAATCTGCACTCCGTCTTTTATGACTGCAAGCTGGGAAATGTCGTATTTTTTCATTAGTCTTATTACAGTTCCCACTTCCGCGGTGGGGTCGATATACACGAGTTCTTTTATTCTCTTTGACTTGGCATTTAATATGTCTCTAACGGGAATTTGTTCTTTTTCGCCCTCCAAAAATCCATATTCAGTCATCCAATCGTCGGAGTAAAGTTTGTGGATGTAGTTCCGTCCTGTATCGGGAAGAATGACAACTATGGTTTTATTTTCTTTCAACTTTTCTGCTACTTTTAGCGCAGCGAACACCGCAGCGCCAGCTGACCCGCCTGCGAAAATGCCTTCTTCTTGTGAGAGTCTTCTCGTGGTGAGAAATGCGTCCTTGTCGGTGACTGTGATGATTTCGTCTACGATTTTCAAGTTGAGCGTTGATGGTAGGAAGTCTTCGCCTATGCCCTCTACCTTGTAGGGGCGAACTTCTCCTTTTGTGCCGTAAAATTCGTGATGGTACAGTGAACCCTCAGGGTCAACACCTACGACTTTTATGTTGGGATTTTTTTCCTTTAGGTAGCGTGCTGTTCCGCTGATTGTGCCTCCAGTGCCCATAGTTGCTACTAACACGTCTATTTTGCCGGCGGTTTGCTTCCATATCTCGGGACCTGTTGTTCGGTAGTGGGCTTCGGGGTTTGACTTGTTGAAGTATTGGTTGGGCATGAAGGAGTTTGGCGTTTCTTTGACTATTCTTTCTGCGACTTTTACGTAGTTTGCGGGGTGATCTGGAGGGACAGCGGTAGGGGTGATTATTACTTTGGCGCCGAAAGCTCTTAACAGGTCGATTTTTTCTTGGCTCATCTTGTCTGGGAGTGTGAAAATCATTTTGTAACCTTTGACGAGGGCTGCTAAGGCCAGTCCGACGCCTGTGTTGCCTGACGTCGGTTCTACGATGACGTATCCAGGCTTTATTAGGCCTTGTTTTTCTGCTGTTTCGATCATGGCTATGCCTATGCGGTCTTTTACGCTGCCTCCTGGGTTGAAGAATTCGAGTTTTGCTAGAACGTTGCATTTGAGGTCTGCGGTCAGTTTGCGAAGTTTTAGGATTGGCGTGTTGCCTACCAAGTCCAAGATTGTTTTAGCTACTTTCATTTCCTTTCTCTATCCCTTTTTTCTTAGGAATCATGCGTGGTAAATGCATTAGAAGCATGAATAACGGGCATAGAATTAAGACTAAAAAGATTAGTTGAGGGCTTTCAGGGAAGAACGCGAAAATTGCTATTTGAATGACTATGGGTATCAAGCAGGACAACGCCATTATTAGCATATGGCGTCTGCCGACTAATCCGGTCTCGGTTTCATGATCCGTTTCATGTTCATGCACGGTGTTTCATTCCTCCCTGTTCTTCATGCGAAGTGATAGGTACGTCCGTGAAATATTAACTTCTGGAGATATATCTTTTTCGGCAGTATTTATATCTCTCTCGCGCGCTAGAACAAGGTTGGTCGGGCGGGTTGGTGATCAAATTTTAGTCTAACCAACCAACAAAATGGATTTTATCAATCTTGAATTACGAAACCTTTAGGCTGCAGGATTTAGTTAAGAACCTTTTACAAAAGCGTGGGCGTACAGCTTAAAAATTAAGTTCCTTCTCGCCCGCTGACCTCCAAACATATTCAAAATACTCGTGCAACAGCTCTATTAGACTGAGGTTTCTAAACTTCAATGCAGGTGACTCTTCTAGCATAGACGTTGGTGATGCCATAACCAACCCGTGCTATTGTCGAATAATACGCTCACTGTTTTAGAAGGAGAAGAGAGGTATCTAACAGATACCAGATGATGTTCACCGAATTTCTTGGCAATTTTCGGTAGCGCGCGCTTTATGGGGACATACTCTACAACAATATATTGGCTATTGGAGGATGTACATAGGCTTGACTCTTAACCTCGTCGGGGCGCTTTTGATAATTCAGGGATGGAAAGTGATTCATGAACAGTATTGGAGCAAAAAAGAGAGAAAGGACACACTAGTTACTAATGGCATTTATGCTTGTATCCGCAATCCTCAGTACACCGGATTTATGCTTTTAACGTTGGGATTGCTTCTTCACTGGGCAACTATTCCGCTGTTGATTATGTGGCCCATCCTACTTTTGTTATATTATCGGTTGGCTATGACAGAAGAAGAGGAAATGGAAAAAGAGTTTGGAAACTTGTACAAAGAATATAAGAAACGAACTTCCATGTTTTTGCCTTTTCAATCGTGGAACTAAGGAAACAACCGTTTAACCTCATGTACAGACAAAATTTTTCAAAAAATGCGTATAAATTGCGATCAGACTTAGTCAGGATTTACTAACATATGTTTTAAAGCCCAAACTTATTTGGTTTGATTTAATTAATAATTCAAATTTGACAACTTTAATGTTGAAATCAAGTAATATCCATTAAAAAACAGATAGCGCAGAATGCTGTACAGTGCTTTTTACTTTTTTTATGCTGGATAATTTTTCAAAGAGAAAAAATAAGATGAGCTAAGATATATAGGTGTATAATCGAAACACAACTTTGCTTTCAAAGTTGTAGAATGGAGACCAATCTTTAGCAAAAAGCAAAAAAAGAGCGGGAATTTAGCCGCATTATGTCTTTTTACATTTCGCAACCACAAGAATGTCCCATTTGTGTTGAGCCAGTTGAACTTTCTCCGATAAATTTTGAAGGATTATCCTCAAACATCTTCTTGCAACTTGGAGCACAGAAATAATACGTCTTCCCCTGATATGTTGTTTTGTGCTTTGCCGTCTTTTCATCAAGATCCATTCCGCAAACAATATCTTTTGCCAAATTTTCACCTCCAATGTCAATCATAGGTGAGTAAAATACCAGCTTTCTTCAGGATCTTCTCGCGTGTCTTGAATTGCATCCAAGTCTTGGGGATTTTTACGCGATATGAAAACGGATTCTCCATTTTCAAGACGTTTCTTAACTTGGATGTAATCGACATCTGAAGCCTCTTTAACCTCGACACCAAGATCTTCATCGTTTCTCAAAAAGAACAGATAATACAGCGGTTTTTCTTCGATGTAATTCTCGATATCCCCAATTTCATCGGGGATTTCTCCCATCAATTTCAATTTTGTTCTAATTCGATGATTTGTAATGATTTCGTCACTTTTCAATTTAGTAACTCTCTCGTTATTTATTCGGGGATGCTTTAGTGCCTTGCACCGGATTTGCGTTGTTAATAATGGAAATCGGCTTGGGCTTTTCTACTGTTTGAGCATTAGAAGCGTTGTTCGTTTCAATTTTAGAAATCGGGTTTTTCTTTATTTTCAAAGTTTTAACCAACATGTATCTTTGTTAGATATATTAAATGAAAGCATATAAATATTTCTGATTAAGATATATCTGTGGAGTAAGATCCTTGAATACGGAGTTTGATCAAATAGTTACAGATTTTTCTAGGTTTTATATCCTAACAATTCTATATGAAGGCCCCGTCCACGGCTATAAGATTATGCGTTATTTTAAGAGAAGGATTGGAAAAGAGGTCAGTCCAAGTTTTGTTTACCCATTTCTTCAAAAGCTTGAAAAGAAAGGCTTGGTGAAACACACTATCAAGCCTTTAGGCGAGAAGGAAAGAAAAGTCTTCGAACTCACAGAGGATGGCACAGAGTTATGCACAGGTTTTTTCAAGCGGTTTGTCAACCTGTTCTCCATCGCTATTGAGCCAAGCCTTTATGTTTGTGCGCATTGTGGCTGCAAAGTCTATGAAGGAGGCTACCGCGAATTTATTGATGACAAGGAGACAACATTCTGCTGCATGCACTGCGCCCACTCGTACAAGAACATTCATCAAATCTAGGCATTCTTAAAATAAGCGTGCATGCTACACATGTGCCATTTCTTAGGCTGTCCAGCGTTTCTTGTGCCGAGAATGCGGCTATTGTTCTAGCGAAAAGAGCCTGAAAATGCTAAATTTTTATCACATGAAAACCTGTAGAGGAGATTAAATAGCCTAAAGGGCATATTGAAAACCAACTAATTAGGCGCTATAAAAGAGGAAGCGAAAGAAGATGGGAACCAGGACAAAAACAAAGACTGTTGCGGGTGAATCTCCTGTATAAAAAGAGAAAGTGCGAGATATCGCCATTAATGCTCATAGCGGTTGTTAAGGGTTGAGGGTGAAGGTTAATATCGCGAGTTTTGCAATAAACTCTTGAAGGCGTTTCTGTCGCGCTTCTTGCGTGGTTACGTTGGTTAAAGATGAGTGTGGCATTTGCCAAAGGGTGCTTCGGGTTTCTTACATGCGTAAGTGTGAGAGGTGTAAGAAGTTGTTCTGTCGGGATTGTATGGTTCCTGATGTTGCTACTGGAAACTCCACGGCGATGTTATGTCTGCATTGTGCGAGGAGGGTGGTTTCACCGCGGTCTCAGTCGAAGTACGGTGGGCTTACGGGCTACTTGAAGTTCAGAGGCTCTTTCACCACCGTGGTTAAGCTTTCTTTCGCCCGAATAGATGGATTAATAGGCAGTAATCTTCCCATGACAGCGTACAGGGAGGAAGGTTGGTGGAATAACTCTTCTTCAAATGTTCATAGCAAGTCATGGCTAGACGCGGGCTGGGAGGTAAAGGAGGTAAATCTAAAGGAAGGCTTCGTGATTTTCAAGAAGGTCCGCGAGATCCGTTTCAAGAAACGGACAAAAAACAAAATCGAAAAGCCTTTCAAGCCAGTCCGGGTTCGCTCATCAATCCGAAAGCAGCCGTCTAAGACCAAGGTGTCTCAACTCTACGCAAGGATAAAGAATCTGGAACGTCAGCGGGCTGAGGGGAAAGTAAACATCAGAGGTCTAAAACCTAGGCGACACTACGAGAAGAAATTGTTCAAGCCTGATGAAAAACCAAAATAGCCCATTGAGGCATAAATGCAAGCCAGGTGTCTCTTTGGTTGAACGAACTTTCGGCTTGGAAATCGAAAAAGTGTATTCAAAGTTAAAGAGGCTTTTACTTGCGAAGGACTGCAGAATAGTTGGGGAAAATGTTCCTACGCTTATTTTGGTCAGGCAGGGTTCGCTTTGGGGCATCTCTCCAGTGACTGCCAAGAAAAATCTGAATTACCGTTTTGATGCTGTTGAGTCTGGAACTCGGATAACCTGTTGTTCCTCGCTAACGACGGACTGGAAAAAGCTAACTATAATTGGAAGTGTACTCGCCATAATTGTCACGTTATTGTGTTTGTGGATTTCCATAGACATGGATTCGATTGGTGCTACGCAGCAGCAAAGTTACTGGAGCTGGATAGCGACGGTCAATGGTTATGTAGATCTTCAAATCGCTCAAA
This sequence comes from uncultured Candidatus Bathyarchaeia archaeon, assembly GCA_964347245.1. Classification (GTDB taxonomy): domain Archaea; phylum Thermoproteota; class Bathyarchaeia; order Bathyarchaeales; family Bathycorpusculaceae; genus SG8-32-3. The sequence goes on from CAYFXZ010000046.1 coordinate 9,466, forward strand.
TGTTGGCTGATTTGACGCGGATGCTCGCTGCTTTCTTGGCAATAATTCTAGCCGCAGAAGCAGCAATTGTGTTTTACGTACAATTTAAGATAAACACTTTTGCAGAAGAAACACTAAATGCGTTACAGTTTTTAAGATTAAAATAGTTTTTTGTTGTTACTAATGTCTATGTCTGTATTTTTTATATTCAGAGGTGTTTATGTGAGTTGCTTATGCTTCTTCGAGATTTTATGCGTTAGCTTTTGTCGATTCCATCCTATTCGGTTTATTAATCTTCAAAGTAACCTGTCTAGTAACTGATTAAAACGTAAAAATATTTAGTTTTTAATGAAATTTTTTGCAGCCTTCGGTAAATTTAGACCCGGCTGCAGCGCGGTTTACGTTTAACAATCGAGAAGTAGCGTTTTGAGGGCAATTATTCCATTAATTGAAACAAATAAATACTTTGGAACATTAGTTGAGGGTGAAGGGGGAAGATCATCATTAGGAATAAAATTATTGTGATTCTTGCTGTTCTTACTGTTGGAGCTATTATTTCTATCTACGTTTATGACATGCTAAAGTGTATTTTTGAGGAATCCCCCATTCCATTAATTGAACTAATAACATTTACAGCTATTTTAATAGTAGTAATTGGTGGGTTAGTTATCATAAAAAAGTTAAGTTTGTGGAAATGACTACTAAGACTTCGAAAAAAGAATTGATATAATAAACCAGAATTTTTGTTCAGTTTTTGTCCTAAACAAAGATTCTATATAAAAAAATCGTCTTCTTTGTAACACGTGCTATAGTTGAATCTTGACATTTGGAGATGGGTCCCCTATTTGCTTTAGCTTAATTAGATATTATTTTCTACGTGCAAATTGTTTGGGCGAGAACATTTTTATTAGAATTAGACAATTCTTGTTGATGGGATAAGTTAAATGGAAAGGGCAAAAGTTCCAATTCATAAAGATATAATTATTGCCAAAAGAATATTGCCGAGTCTTCCGTCAGACTTCAAAATCACCAAGCTAGGATATAAGCGAAAAGGAGCTTTGGCTCAATATAGAGGACCAAACGCGATTCATGTTCATGAATACCCTGGATACTGGTTGTTCCACAGAGATCATAGTGATCCTCGTACCTTGAAGGGAGTTTTGGCTCATTTGTTATTTGACGTCCCTGAGATACCATTATCGGTATGTGTTGGGAGCGTTTCTGGAATGGCAATAGGTAAAATAATTTACGAAAAAAGGAAAAATCAATCTGAAGATGCTGGAAGAGAAGCATTAATTGGAGGCACAATTTCAGCTTTAGCTAGTGGAGCGATGACATATTTTCTAGCAAAAAGAAAATAGGAGTTTTACCTAACAATCTATCTCGACTTCTTGTATAGCTGTGACAGTATCGTTCTTCATCAGTAAAAGCGCAAAGTTTATAAGCGTAGTTAGAAATATTTAACTTAATATTGGTAATATCCAACAAAATGTTAGAAATAATTAAATGGAGGCTAAGAAACACGAAAAAATATCGAAAAATATTATTCGTCTTAGGAATTTTGATTTGTCTAGTTGGCACGGGATTGATGTTTGACGGAGCAATTCTGGGCGAAACAACAACAAATGTCGCGACAGTACTCGGAATAACAGGAATATGTCTAATCGCAAACCAAAGAAGAGTAATGAATAGCGGAGGTGAATAGCGCTATGGCTACATTCGTATGGCCAATAATTCTAATCCTAAACGCCGTGATAATTATTCTAGTGGCAATATTTGTGATCTGGAAGGTGCAAAAAGAAAAGAAAGCAGGATACCCGATGAAAGATGAACGAACATCAAAGATTCAAGGTAAAGCAGCACTAGGCACCTATTACATAAACTTGACCTTTATGGTATCAATATTGGTGTGGAACATTTTCGGAAACGAGTTCCTAGGATTGCCCGAACTGGAAACAGGATGGACTGTAATCGCCATAATGCTAGTATCCGGAATATCCTTCGCCTTATTGAGCTGGTACTACGCCAAAAAAGGAGAATTATGATGAAATTCAAAACCCGAATCAAAGAGTTGAGAGCACGATACGATTTGACCCAAGATGAACTTGCAAAAAGCGTGGGTGTGAGGAGAGAAACTATCCTTTATCTAGAAAAGGGCAAGTACAATCCATCCCTAATGCTAGCTCACCAGATAGCTCAAACTCTTAAAACCAAAATAGATGAACTTTTTATTTTCGAAGATGAAAAAACTCGAAATCTTCATGAATAATAATGCGTACACGTGCAAATGTCATAATAGCATCAGAGATTTTCTACTAAACAGCCAAAAAAACCTCAGACAAGCATACCCAAAAAGTCAAACCGACGAAATAAGTGTTTGTTATTGCTTCTTCTGCTCTTGATTGGATAGATTTATTTTGTTGTTTTCGGTTTAGGCTTGTATCCAGATGGCGGTCGTCGTCTAGCTGGTTTAGGACACAAGCCTTAGGGCAAAGTAATTTCTTTTGGTTTGTTTTTTCTTCTTTCATTTTTTGTTTCTCCCTAATACGGGTATATTTTTGGTAGTTCTGTATGGATATTTAGTTTTTTCTCGCGTCATTTTTTGGCTTTTCATCTAATATCATTCCTTGTTGGGGTTGATATGCGTCCCGCTTTCCCCCCTTCTGGTGCTGTTTCGTTTTCGCAAATTCGAGAGTGTCTTTTTCGGCTTTGCGTACCGATTTGGTGTCAGCGGGGGCAATAGAAAAATTCTCATCTTCGATTTGATTCCAAAGTTCAGAAAGATAACGTTGCTCTTATGTAAAAAATTGGTATGCGAATCCTCATTCACGATTTTTGATTCCAGAATGGTTCACCATATAGTCTTTCTACTCCAGTCCAATTTGGACTTGGGTTTGGAATTAAATTTTAATTCCAGCCCCACTAGTAAAAAAGCACGTATGATTTTAAATGCATAATCCCATTCAGCGTTATTAACCGGAAGAGCGAATTCTGGAAGTGCTGTAAACAGCATCTTGCTTGCTTCAACCCGACCTATATCGATTTCGCTGATTGTTATCCATTCCATTTCATCAAAAAGCTCTGATGTCATTGAAACAACTAGATTTTTGCATCTTCTGGTAATGCAAACCTACTGTACCAAATAGAAACTCAAAATCACAATCGCCCACCAGCCAATCATGGATATTGCTGCTGACATTCCTGCAATTTTCTCGAACTTGGAGACAGCTGGTGTTCTATCCGCCCATTCAGGGGATAGT
>CAYFXZ010000047.1:0-12483 GCA_964347245.1 uncultured Candidatus Bathyarchaeia archaeon
TCTTTTACTAAGAAGTCTTTGTTTTTCAACATTTGAGCCATTTGCTCTGGCCTTTCAATATTATTAAACAACCTTTGATGGTACTTTGGATATTGAAGATCTGCCTTCAAAAGGTCAATGAATCTCATTTTCAACCACTTAGTGGTCACACCAATTTATTCTCGTTTCTGTATCATTTCTAGTAAGATCAATTGCTCAGTAAGATAAACTTTGCTATGTTGAGTGGCCATGCATTTTAGCTGTCGATTGCAGAATGTGGGGGGTTTAAAATCTTAACCCCAAACCCAGACTGTGAGTAGCTAGAAAGAAAGATTTTTGAACCTCGGTTTGCTGGATAATATAAAACTACGCCAAACTGGAGGGAAGAATTGTGATAGATTGGGCTAACAATAAGACTGTAAGAAAAAGCATGCTCGATTTTATCGGAAAGACTCCAATGGTCAAACTTCAGAGGATACCATTGAACAGTGGTTTATCTAATCAAATATTTGCGAAGATTGACTTCCTTAATCCCACAGGTAGTCTTAAAGATCGAATTTATTACAAGATGATAACCGAAGCAATAGAAACCAAAAAATTGAAGCATGGAATGGAAATTTTGGAGGCTTCAACAGGGAATTCAGGTATTGCTTGCGCTTTTGTTGGTACTTTGCTGGGATTTAGAACAACAATAGTTATGCCTGAGGGAATGAGCGAAGAGAGAAAGAAGATGATGCGCGCTTTTGGAGCGAAAATTATCCTCACTCCAGGCGGTGAAAGCGATGTGGATCTTTGTATTGAAAAAATCAAAGAATTGAAAAAGGAAAACTCTGGCAAGTATTGGCAGCCTTCCCAATTTAGCAATTCAAAAAACATCGAGGCTCATTACCAGACAACTGGACCTGAAATTTGGGAGCAGACTGACGGAAAGATCGACTGCTTTGTAGCATCTCAAGGAACAGGAGGTACTATTACGGGTATAGGGCGGTTTTTAAAAGAACAAGATCCAAATATCGCTATATACGCTGTTGAACCTGCCGAAGCACCTCTGCTTTCAAAACAGAAGTGGGGAAGCCACAAAATTGAGGGGATAGGAGATGGCTTTGTCCCTACTAATTTAGATTTGAGCTTACTTGAAGGAATTGTTACAACTACTTCCAAGCAATCAATAGAAATGTCGAAAAAACTAGCTTTAGAAGAAGGAATATTTTGCGGGATCTCTTCAGGTTGCAATGTTGCAGGCGTAGTCAAAGTAGCGAGGAGACATCCTGAGTTTAGAAGAATAGTGACAATAATCAATGATAGTGGACAAAGATATTTTTCCACCGAATTGTTTGACGAATTTAAACAAATGATAATTCCGGAAAGGAACCACGTACTTGATGATTTCACAAGAAGCCAACTGGATGAATATAAATCGAAATGGGAGATAATTGAATAAAATAATAATTTTATTTTGAATCATCTATTTATAAAGACTCTTCCTTTACCACTATGAAATTGTGCATGCGTATAGTAGATAATACGCGCTGGCAACTCATTATTCTGGATACGAGGTACAAGCGCGCATTATCTTTAATCGCGCGCGCGTGCGGATTTATCGGCTCAGTTTTTCTTGGGCCGCGCACAGTCGACTCCTACGACACTTCTTTTGAGTTGTTTTTTCGCACCAACTTTCTTTGATAAACCCATATCACCATGGGAAGTGCTATCGTTATGTATACCAAGTGAACTATCACTCTAATCCATTCAGCTTCTACAGTGTATCCGAACATGACGGCAAATACTGATCCTATAATACCTTTGTGGTGGAGCGGGTTCTCTTTTGGTATATCCAAAATATAGGCGGGTTCACCAAGCCAACCTAACTCAACTCCTACGTCTGCGGAGTACTCGGCTAATTCGTGTATTCCGTAGCCAGCTAGCCCTCCTGCCAAAAGAACGAGCAGTATGCTTGTGAAATAGAAGAATTTTCGTACATTGATTTTCATGCCGATGTTGAATATCGCGTAGGCTAGGATTATTGAAGCTCCAATGCCGAGGAAAGCTCCAGCCAAAGTAGCTTCAGCATCTTCTAGCAAGAAAGGGGTTAGGAAGAGCACGGTTTCCAATCCCTCTCGAAACACAGCTGCAAACGAAAAAGAAATCAGAGCAAGAGATGCACCTCGCGACACAATGTCTCGCACCCGCTTTTCCACTTCAACTTTAAGTTTCCTCCCTTTCATGGCCATCCAATAAATCATAGATGATAACACTAAAACTGCGAATAAGGCGGCTCCTCCCTCGAATAAAGCCTTTGTTGCTCCAGAAAGATTGCCATACACCAACCAAATGAAGGCTCCGCCAACAAGACTTACAGCAATTGCGAGGTAAACTCCATACCACACGTACCGAGACAAGGAATTCCTTTTGGTTCGTTTCATATAAGCCAAGATTATCGCAGTTATCAAAGCGGCTTCTAAACCTTCTCTAAAAGCCAACAAGAATTGACCAAACAATTAATACATACCTCTGTTCTCGCCCTTTCTTCAACTTTAAATGAAGTTTTCTTCATATATATTATAACACTGTTATAATTAAGTTTTGCGCTCACACGCGCTCATACTGCGCGCGCGAAGTGCAACCCCTGGGCAGCAAACTCAGCGCGCATGTATGAAATAGTGAGGTCGTTGGGCAGTTGTTTTTTATCCTTCGATTGGAGTTAAATGCTAAAACTCAACCCCAAATTAATAAGTATACATGACAGTGCCTCACAGCAAAGCCAATAACTTTAAACCTTCTATCAAAATAGTCAAAGCGAAAAAAATCAAGATAATTCCTAGAAGGCGAACAATGCAAGAGTAATATTTGCTCTTGATGAAGGACTTCGACCTGTCCACGACCAAGGCGACGAATGTCATTGAACCCATGAGAAAAGCGTAGAATCCAAGCAGGAAAAAAACTGTTGCTGAGGCATCGGTTTTCAGAGTTTCCAGGATAATTGGACTTCCGACAGAAAGCCAAAAAAGGTAAGTGTGCGGATTTAGGAGGTTTGTGATGATTGCTCGTTTGAAGGCTTCTTTTCTCTCGATTACAACTTCGAATCTACTGGTTTTGGTTCTGAGATTCTCCAGACCTATGTGGATTAGGTAACAAGCACCAAATATGGAAATTAGGCCAATGACTAAATCATGTTCTGCAAGAGTTGACAAAACAAGTAATGTAAGCATTACTATTGTTGAATCAGTAATCAGAGGAGATACCGCGACTTTGAAGCCTTCCTTCTTTCCGAATTTTAATGTTTCAGCTATAACCAAAGCGAGCATCGGACCAGGAGACAATCCTGCAACAAGTCCAAGAATAATCCCTGGAAACAAAGTTTCAAAAGCATTTACCATGCAAATGAGTGGGGGAGGATTGGCATATCAATCTTCTGTTATATGCATTTGGGGTGATAATATTTTAACCTCTGCACACAGATTATTAGATAATGGATAGCACGCGCTGCAGGTTTTGGCTAGGGTTATGGAATTTACAGTACGTGCAAATTTCTCGAATAGATGGCACACTTATTTGGGGGCCAATAAAATTAGATAGCAGATGAGTTAGAATGAGCCGGTTGAGACCTGAAAAATTGTTCGTGAAATATTTGTTTGGTGCAAATTCTAAAGGACCGGTGACTCCAAGACGTTACACTCTTACACACTCAGATGTCACGGGTGATTTGTTCTTATCAGTAGGTGCTGATTATGATAGAAAATCAACATCTGGATTTTATACAAGGTTTATGAGGGATGAAGTGTTGGCGGAATGGTCCGAAGATGAAAAGGGTTTCTCTCTTCAAGTATATTGTCATGTCAGTGGCGGAATGGTTTTTGGTAGAGCTGGTTGGAGATCATCCATATTTAGACGTGAAATGCCTCTTGTGCTTGAAGCCATCCGTTACGGTGACAAAGAGTTCTTCACCGCAAATCCAGATTTAGACGATTCACCTGTTATCGTTCACTTCCAGTCTTCCAAAAATAAATATAATAAAATCGAAGAATGGGGTACCCTAGGAGATTACCGACAAAAATGATCAGAAGTTTTCCCTAATGCGCGCGCGTTAAATTTTAATTCCCACACAAACCCAAACTATTAAAGAGTAATCAGTTCGAGCATTAGGAGCTTCTTTCTATGAGGAAACCCACACCAAGAATTGAAAATGATATCGCCCATAGCTCAGTCAAAGGTAAAAAAGCCAGGTAACCAGAGTCGACTAGAGCAACAAGAATGTAAATAATAAAGTATACACCTATCAAGATGAAGGTGCTACCCACTACTCTTGAATTAAAACTTGTTATTTTTCCTCTAATGACTGGCATGGAAGCGAAAAACAATATTATTGCTGCAATGAGCATCGTCAAAGTTGAGTTAAGTAAACCAACAAGCAAAACGGGATTAACCACGTCAATTGGGAGAGCGTACAAGTTAAACAGGAAATGTTTAATCCATAGTGCGAAAATATAGTTAACAACCGCTATAGCACCCCATTTCAACAATTGAACGGTTTCAATTTTTAGTCGTCTAGTTTTGATGTATAATACAATGAGGCTTGAAAAAACGAGGATAGTCTGGATGGTGTAGGAAATGGCTGTTTCACGGTATGTAATTAGAGCTGCAGTCGTATTCGTTGGCCTAGCGAATAGGTAAGCTATAAACGGTATATAAAATAGAAAATGGATCCCTTCAAGCAAGATCGCTCTTCTGAAAACTGAAAGTGAAAACTCCTTCCTTCTTAGGAGAATCCATGCGAAAGCAACAAATAGGCAAGCCCCGACAAAGCGGACTATTAAGCCAATTTCACCAAAAAGTTCTGAAAAAAACCAAAATAGCGTCCAGAATGGGTCTATTATTTCAATACTTGACTGAATGATTGTGTATATTCGGTAAATCGCTGGGAAAGAATTTAACAGTATGAACGATTGAAACAGGATGAATGCGATTGCTACCGCAAAGATGTATGGCGCTTTAGCCCTAAAAATTCCACTCAAACTAAACTACACCTTAACTGTGAGGCTAGATCAAGCATTGGCATGATAGCGCTTATACTTTTTTTGAAAAACAGCAGGTTTACTTCAGGATGTCAGGTTTGGCGCGCGCACATCTCAATTGGAACGGGACTGAAAGTGTAAATGTTATAAGGCAGGAACCAAGGCTGTTGCCTTTTGTAGATTGATGTTAAGTAGCAAGAGCTAAACTAAGGCCTAAAATATGAGGGGAAAAAGCACAAAGTTAGCCTTGAACAATGAGTTCAATAATTCGGGCAATAATTGAATCTGGTTAGAATTCTAGAAAACTTTTATAAAGCAATAGACTGTTTGGAGGTTTTAAGGAACGGGGTAAATTCGTATGAAAAAAAGTGTAGTTGTTTCTCTTGTTTTCGTTGGTATAATCTCTTTGTTTTTCACTTTCACTCCGAACGTGCTAAGTCAATCCGAAAATGTTGAAGTCCTGAGCTATAGCTGGTACGTTAATGAATACGGATATTTCATTGTGGTCGGTGAAGTGCAAAACGTAGGTTCAACTATTCTTGATCATATAGATTTGGTGGGAATTGTTTATACAAAGGATGGAGAGGCTCAGGCAGAGAGCTACAAGAGGGTGTATTCTGCACAGACTCTTCCACAGCAGAAGGCGCCCTTTCGCATGTTCTTTTTTCCTGAAAACAGTTACATAGGTGACTTTAGTTGGCTTTCAATTGGGGTTGATCGTGTGGACTTTTTTGTCGTGAGCGCTAATGAGACTGATAGTTACCAATATCAAGACTTAGAGATTATAGATAGTACATCTAGCATCGGTTCAAATGGTCTCTACTCGGTTACGGGAAGTATTCGGAACACAGGAAATCAAGCGGCGGGTAGAGTCTGGGTTGTGGCAACTTTCTATAATGTATCAGGAAATGTAGTCGCAGCAGGCTACTCTGACTATTTGACTCCCAGTTCAATACTCCCTGATCAAACAACATCGTTCACAGTATCTCCACTTGATTCCACACCTCAATTGGCTACTCAAATTACAAATTATTCACTGCTGATTCAAACGGAAGCGCCAATTATTCCAGAGTTTACATCATTCCTCATCTTATCGATATTCATGGCAGCAACACTGCTAACGGTCATAGTCTACAGAAGACGGTTGAAAAAGGTCAGTGAGTAATCCGCCAAAAAGTTTATGCGCGCGCAATTGTGAAATTGAGTGATTAGGGTAGGCTTTCAAACATTTGTTTCATGTTCTGGCGGTATTTTTTAAAGGAGGCTCGACCTTTTTCTGTAAGCTGAAGCGCCGTGTGGGGTTTCTTGCCCAAGAATTCTTTTGTCACTTCGACATCGCGCGCGCGCTTCAATAATAGCAGCCATAGCTATTGCAGCTGTCTTCGTTAAATACAGAAAAAAACAATAAACCTTCCTTTCCGTTTTGCCTTCCATACAAAATGCCTGCATACAGAATCTAATTACGCTTTGTCGTTCTTACCACCAAAATCATCATAGCAAAAAAGAAACAAGAGAATAGCTGCAACCAGACAAATGGCGCAGAAATAACTGCGCTCAAAAAATAAATAGATGGGTTCTCTTAGGTATAGATGCATACATTGTGGTCAAATACGCGCTCGAAAGCTCTATAACGAAGATGCATGAACAATAACGGATAAACTATGAAAGAACAAAAATAAACAGAATAGCTGAAGTATGTAGGATCAATGATTAAGAGGCTTAAAAATGGGTGGAAAAGTCAGAGACGAAGGAATCCGGTTGTTAAAGAAGATGATACAAGAAAAGTCCTCTGATGAAAAGGTTGGAGAGGTTCTTGTCAAGTTTTGTGTGCGAAGCGGTCTTTCCATGGATGCTTGCAGAGAATACTACAAATTTTTGGTTGCAGAAGGCGAAATCAAAGAGGCTTGAATCCCGTTCAGCGAAAGCGCTATGCATGCACAATAAATCTTATATCCCCTGGCAGTACGTTGGATATTATTTCTAATCATAGTTCTCACAAAGTGAAGAGTGAGGGAGGGCTTCCTTGAAGATATGTATAATCGGCGGCACAGGAAATATGGGTAGAGGCCTCGCGCTAAGATGGGCAATAAACCACGACCTCCTCATTGGTTCAAGATTCTCAGAGAAAGCTCGAGAGATCGCTAAGAAATTGGAAAAGATTGCTCGAGGATTCTACCAAGATGAGATGCAAGGCAGTATTAGTGGAGTTCTCAATTCCGACGCCGTAAAGCGGTCTGAAGCGGTAATAATCACTCTTCCGCCTGAGGCTACAATTCCCGTTATGACGGAACTGGGTGCAGATTTTCATCCTAAACAAATAGTCGTTTCAACAGTCGTTTCAATGAAGAAAAGAGAGGGTCTCTTCTGGTATACCCCCCTTTCTTTAAAAGGCAGCGTTAGAGATGATGGAAAATCAGCAGCTGAGCTGATCCAAGAGATTGTGCGGCAGGCTCTGGTTGTATCTGCATTCCAGACTGTGCCAGCAGCTTACTTAAGTAATTTGGATGCGATTCTGAACATCGATGTTTTTATCGCCAGCAACGATGACTCCGCCATCAATGCGGTTTCGAAACTGATATGTGACATACCCAACCTTAGACCACTAAAGGTAGGTCCGTTAGCTAATTCTAGGTGGATTGAGTCCGTCACGCCGCTGTTGCTCAACGCGGCCGTTCTCAATAACCTTCAGGATCCATCGATTCGAGTAGTTCCATGGATTCCTACATCATATGATTCATGCGTGAGCCATGATTCACGCATGCGTTAACTTTGCGCGCGCGTGCGTATCCAGAGACTAGTAAGAGGTCAAGTATTGGAGAATGTAACAATTACGAAACACTTAATTCATAGGGTTATCCAATAGGTAGAGAAGTGACACTTTTTGAAATTTGAAACTGAAGTAGTAGAGATTATTGAACGAACTCATGATGTTAAGAGTTTCAGGTTTTCTCGTGCTTCCTTTTTTGAGTACAAAGCAGGTCAGTTCATGTTTGTAACGATTAGAGACGGAAGCGGTGAGATGAAGAAGCATTTTTCAATTTCCAGCAGTCCGACAGAAAAGGATTTCCTAGAATTCACAAAAAAACTTACTGGATCCCCCTTCTCAAATGCGTTGAGCTCCTTAAAGATAGGGAATAATGTCAAGATTGATGGACCTTATGGCAACTTCACTCTTGATAGTGAAAAAGAAAAAGTGGGAATGCTTTCAGGTGGTATTGGAATTACTCCTTTGAGAAGCATGTGTAAATACAGTATTGACATGAAACTAGAGACTAACATAATCCTCCTTTATGGAAATAATACCGTAAAAGACATTGTCTTCAAGAAAGAGTTTGAGACTATGCAAAAAGAGAACAGTAACCTCAAGGTTGTGCATACCTTAACTACACCTCCATCAGAGTGGAAGGGCTACACCGGATACGTCGACGCTGGGATGATACGAGGTGAAATACCTGATTATGCAGATAGAATCTTCTACACTTGTGGGCCACCAGCGATGGTCAAAGCAATGGACAGTCTACTTAGAAACTTAAAGATTCCAAAAGAACAGATAAGAAAGGAAAACTTCTCTGGCTACTAATGCATGCATGCTAGCCAAACGCTATTACTTTATCAGATTCCTCTACTATTCTTAGTATGCGCGCGCGCGTGTGTGTGAACGGCTGAGCTTTCACTATTAGCTATTTACGTTTTCTCTGTTTTCAATGCTTCCCGGAATAATTTCTTTACAGCGGTCCTCCTAGCTTTTTGAGAAAGAACATCTTTTGTCGTGAAGTCCAGAGCCTCTTCGGGACACCATTCCACACATTTGGGTGAACCTCCACAAAGGTCGCAAGTGAAGACCACTCTTTTTTCGGGATGCAGCTGGATAGCACCATAATCGCAGGCTTCGATGCACCACCCACAGCCATTACACTTTTCTTCATCAACCAAGATGATGCCAGTCTCCTCTGATCGTGACAACGCATCTCTTGGACACGCAGCTATACATGGAGCGTCTTCGCAAAGCCTGCATGCAACAGCCAAGTTCACGAAAGGATTCAGGCGCACAGCACGTATTCGAGATTTCGTTGGGTTATATGTTTTTTCTTTTTCCATTGAACATGCGTATTCGCAAACGGAACAGCCAACGCATTTAGCGGGATCTCCAGAAACAAACTTCCACTTCTGAGTTTTAGCCATCTTAACACCACCCACCCGATGATTTCGCATACTCTCTTTGAGGGACATAGATGCAAGAAATGGTTTCAGCTACTATCAATTCACCGAATGCGTTTATCAAATTGTTTTCGAGGCATTGTCCGTAGGTAGCGGTTTGTTTGGGCAATTCTAAACTATTCCCCATTTTATATATGGTGTTGAAGGGATATAAATATGACCTATGTCATATTCTATTCTGTAGTCACCCAACATTTAGGCTCGAAAATAACATTATAAACCTCAAAAAACGCGCGCGATTTTGTCTCGATGCAAACAGGAAAGTAAATCACAGACATTTGAATGCATACACCATACAACCAAACACTTATTCTACAAAATGGGGATAATTCAGATCAACCAGTAGCGCGCGCGCACATATTTCTGCACACACCACCACCTCTCATCTTACGCTGACGCTGATCTCTATTATTCACCTTCAGGCGTCAGCTTGAAGCAGTGGTGGTGGTAGTGGTGCTTTAAAATTTAACGCCCCCATACACTTGGTGGGTATATTCCCTTGGGAGCATATTTCACCTAGTGAAATATCTTTCAAATATTGTGCGGGTATTTTCTTTCAGGTTAAGGTGCGGTTGTTGGATAAAAAGAGAGAAAGGAAGGGTGTAAAACAACCGTTTTCCGCTGATAAGGATTACACCATTTTTGACGCTTTACTCGAGATTTTGAAGAAGCAGGATGAGAGTTTTTCATCTCCCAGTTTTCAAAAGCATGGTTCCTCTCGAAGGTTTTTGATAGCTTTTTTCTTTATAGTTTTGGGGGCTGCCACTCTTATTTGGGTCGGTTATTTAGCCTGGTATGACATAACAGTTTGGGGAAAGGATCTTTTCTTGATTTTCTTTGGTTCTAGGGTAGGCGAGGCCATCAGTTTAGGAATAGGAATGAGATTAATTGCCTACCTTTTAATAGGAATAGAGTTTGTCCTTTTGGCTTGGTTATGCTGGCCAGAACGCGCGCGTACAGTCTGAATACATAAAGTAAGTTTTTTTCTAAAGAGTTAGGTCATGAAACTTTGTTAGGCAGAATTTTTTTCCCAAAGTGACGTAGTCTTGCGCGCGCATTATATAGGTCGGGGGGAGGGGCGGGCGGAGATGAACGAACGAATGAATGCGAGAGAGAAGGTTAAATTTTAATCTCCACACACACTTTTGTTGAATGAAAAAGACTATTAACTTGCGCGCATGCGCTGTGTGGTTTGTTGTAAACGAGTTTTAAACAAAGAGTCAAATGGAGTTTTATGACATGATTCTTTCAAGGAGGAATGAAATAAACATGAAAAATGTTCAGGCATCGAGGAATATTCTGTTCTTGGCAGCGCTGATTGGCATCGGCATCATTCTAGGTTCAATCGTTTTATATGCAATAAACCCAAAAGAGGATGCGGGTTCTTGGGAATTAGAGTTCGAAGATGGTAAAATAGTTCTAGACGCTGGAGATAGGACTAAGCTAAAAGAAAAGGCGTTAAACGTAACCTTGGAAGATGAAGAAATCAAAGAATTGATTGCTGGAAAAGACTATACAGCACAAGTAACCTTAACTGGCAATGCCACGGTCGAGGAAATCATTGTGGATCCAACAAAACGGGGGATAGTAGCAGAAGGGGACGTGAACCTGATAGTCGTAGTTACCTTGACTTTCGAGGATGGCTCCGGATACAACATTCCAGTAGATTGGCAGAATTGGACAGTAGGAGAACCAGAGTTTGCTCAGCAAGTATCTCCACCAGAAGACGAGTTTCGAATAATTGGATTGCCCTCAACGGAACGAACTACATCTTTTCCATAGTTAGCTGGCGGATATGTGTCGGTGAAGAACAACATTATAACTGGTGAATACAATGCTTAATATTCTCTTTCATTCTTTTTTCTGTTAGGAGGGGTCCTCAATGAGAACAGGGAAAATCTTGGCAATTCTTGGCTTAATAGTGTCTACTCTTGTAGTCTTGGTAAAGATAATGACCCCAACTAATGTTCAGTTTATCATCGACGGAAGCGTTATTGAATTTAAGAATATCCCAGAAATCTACGATTCTTCTGATATGATTTTGATAGGCATTTCATGTTTTGTTTTGGGTTCAAGTTTAGTGTATTTTTGGTTAATTGGAAAGAATGGGGCTGTGAGTGCTGGGACTTTGTTGAAGAGAAGTTGGGATGAGCTTCTAGAGGGATTATCAAATCCAGATGAGAAAAGAATTGTCAGTTTGATCATTGATGAAGGAGGAACCATTTTCCAAAGTCAGTTGGTGAATAAAAGTGGATACTCAAAAAGTAAGGTCAGCTTAATCCTTGATAGGCTAGAGGCCAAAAAAATTCTGGAGCGTAAAAGGCACGGCATGAGTAACGTAATAATACTAAAATAACTTTCTGATTGCAATTGGATTCCAAATAAGGGTGCGCGTGCCCTTGGCTGCATTGGTGCAAACAGAAGAAGAACCTGCTCCCTTGAAAAAGATTCTATCTAATGACTTAAATTGCTGAGAAAAGGTCGAGTGAACGAATATAAAAGAAGATTATAGGTCTGAGTATTACTGGAGTAAGAGCTGGATTGAAAATAAGAAGGAAAGCTCTCAAAAAGAGGATATAATTGTTGGCGGCTGGGATGAATCTGTCAGAGAACTAATTTACAAAATAAAACCTAAGTACAAGAGTACAATTGAAGAATAGGTGAAGAAAGAACGGGTTAATACTAAAACAAACGATGAGAAGAGTTTTCGTAGAACTTTCACACTATTCTGCATAGGAACATATTTCTGCAATCTTGAAGACGGTTGCTGGATTTGCGCGCGCAAACTTTTCGTTGAAGAGTCTTGTACCCCAGTTTCTAGACGTTAATTTGAATCTGATCTTGTTCCGTTTTCACTTCATATTTTTGTTCAGGTTTGGCTGCGGGGCCGCCTACGGCTTCGCCACTTTTTACGTTGAAGCGGGAGCCATGGCAGGGGCATTTGATGATTTCTCCGTCGAGCGTGCCGTTTGAAAGTTTGCAGCCTCTGTGCGTGCATTTGTTACCTATCGCATAGTATTCGCCGTCTAAGTTAGCGAGCAAGATTGCTGTTCCTTTTACTTCGACCGCTTTCATTTTGCCTAACGGCACATCTTCTTTTGAAGCAACTTGGACGAACTCCAAATTGAAGCCTCTCCAATACAACAGCCTGATTTACAGTTTTGGATAGATAAGTTTTTGCCAGCGCTCTACACCCAACGCGCGCGCGCCCACACACTTTGCGTTTAAGAGTGTACTTCCTGTTTTCTAGGTCTTTCAAGCCAAAGAATAATCT
>CAYFXZ010000048.1:0-11385 GCA_964347245.1 uncultured Candidatus Bathyarchaeia archaeon
TTAGCATTAAAAGACCTCAGAGTAGACGCCACAGAACTAATAAACCTGCTATGATTCTTAGAAAAAAGAAATGCATTAATAGTTCCGGATATTCACAAAGAAAAAACCTTGGATTGTGCTCGTTTTGCTCGCACCTGACTAGGGGGTACTCCTAAGTAGTCAATTATCCCTAAAGCTTGGGCATCATTACGTTTTAAAACCAAATGACTTTTCAAGTGAACATGCAATCCAGCACCATCATAATAACGAATCCTGTTATCAACCCGAAAGTTGCTTCCCTCTCAAAACCTTTCCTGTGACTTTCAGAAATCATTTCGTCGCTTACAACAAAAAGCATAGCGCCTGCTGCAAAGACCAATCCCCAAGGGAGAATCGGCATGAAGACGGAGACTAGTGCAGCACCCAATAAACCTCCAACAGGTTCCACTAAACCAGTTAACGTTCCATACGCCAGAGACTTTCTTCGACTATACCCTTCCCTTAACAATGGCAACGCCACTGCAAGGCCTTCAGGCATGTTTTGTAGTCCAATAGCCAAGGCTATCACAAGACCTGCAGTAACATCTCCACTACCAAAGCTAACTCCCACTGCTAATCCTTCTGGGAAGTTATGAATTGTTATAGCCAGAACAAACAACCACACTCGCGGCAACTTCGAAGAGGGACCTTCGGCACCTAGCAACGGATGAAAATGAGGGACAACCCTGTCGACCAGATGTAGTACAAGTGCTCCCAAAACTATCCCAAGGACAGCAACCCATAGACCACTAATTCGATAGCGGGGATTATTAGACTAAATGAGGTGGCTGCCAGCATCACACCCGCTGAAAACCCGAGCATAACATCCATCAATCTATCTGAAATTCGCCTCACAAAAAATACTGGTAAAGCTCCTGCCCCAGTTGCCAATCCAGCCAACAAACTTGCTATAACACCTAACTGAATTATTTCAGCATCCATAGACCACACTTTAATCCGATATGACCCACTGCACATTTTAGTTTTATTAAAACGAATTGAAAGTATAAGCCTGAAAAAAGAGTAGTAGCAGAACTGTTAAGGGTCTAACACGATAGAAACTCGAATCTCCGGAAATTTTGTTCGCGTGATTGAAGCAATAAATTAACACCTTGAATTAAGTAGGTATCAAGAATTGAAAAATAGGCGTCAGCTTTATAGATAGTAGAATGGATTGAAAGTCGGCTATTAGTACCCTTAAATAAACCTCTCGAAACAATGGTTGATGAGGAGATAATATGGCTAGGGTAGCACGAGAAATGGTGGAGAGAGCTGGAATCAACGTTGATCAGCTCGTGGAGTTGTTAGTCAAGAATGCAGCAGCCGAGCTCACTACATACTACTACTATACTATCCTTCGATGTAACCTAATAGGACTAGAAGGCGAAGGGATAAAGGAGATCGCGGAAGCTGCTCGTATTGAAGACCGTAACCACTTTGAGGCTCTTGTTCCCCGAATATACGAGTTAGGGGGCAAACTCCCAGAGAGCATGACGACTTTTCATGATGTCTCAGCCTGTCCGCCTGCTAAACTACCTAAGGATCCAACCGACATAAAGGCCATGCTAACCGTGCTTGTAGAAGCAGAGAGGTGTGCAGTAAGAGGATACACCCATATCTGTAACTTGACCGCTGGTAAGGACCATCGAACCTACGATTTATCTCAGGCAATCCTTAACGAGGAAATTGAGCACGAATCTTGGTTTTCCGAATTCCTAGGCGAGGGGCCGTCTGGCCACTTCATGCGTAGAGGCGAGACTTCACCTTTCGTCTCCAAGTTCCTCAGGTAGGTTTTTTCTCTTCTCTCCCTCTTTTTTTGGCTCAACTTGGATGGATCAGGTTCATGAAGGAATTTACTGAAGAAGAGCTTATTCAATTCAATGGTAAAAACGGAAATCCGGCTTATTTGGCGTACAACGGAAAGGTATACAATGTATCCGCTAGTTTTCTTTGGACAGATGGGAACCATCAAGTTCTTCACAGCGCTGGTGTAGATTTGACTGATGCTTTAGAGCAAGCCCCACACGGCGAAGAGGTACTCAAAAAGTTTCCTGTAGTTGGAATTCTACATAATTCTGAAATGTCAAATATAAAGTCTAAACCATGAGGATTGAGTTTTTATCGAGTACGCTCGCCTAGCTTACAGGGACGTGGAAAGCGATGGCTTCTCGTGTGTTCACGTTAGATTTTGATCCCATGCACACTTGCGTTTGTCTAATTTGTTTTACCTTGAACTTTATATTTGAGGAAACGACAAACATAGAAGATTCGTTGGAGATGCCCCACTTAGTATTTCGATAATAAGTCAGGATGTTAAACGATGAAGGAAAATTACGACAACTCGGGGCCTGGAAGGTTAATTTCAGGCGGCGTGTGGTTTTTAGGACTCATGGTCTTAAGTGGTGTTTTTTGGCTGTTATTAGGAGTTGAAATTAGCAGGGCATATGGGCCCTCTGGTTTCGGTTTATTCAGCATGGCCCAATCAATGTTTGATTTCATGTGGGCATTTATTTTTGGGGGAATCTTTGAAGGATTAATCCATTTTGGTTCCGGATATTTAACAAAAAAAGATTCAAATCTTTCCAGGTTTTTTTCAGACTATGTGAGATATCTCACTGTCATGAGTTTAATAATATTCGTTTTCTTAGCCATTTTGTCTTTTCAAACATCTGACAGTATACTGAGGACAATCTTTCTTTCACTCGCCTTAGCCTTCTTGTTTTCAGGAACAAAAGACTCACTGGCCTCGATAATAGGATCACTACAGAAGAGCAAGCAACTCTCAATTATAAATTCCAGCGGATTTTATATAGTCTCAATATTAGGCATCATTTTTATAATGTTCAATTTTCCATTCGATCGTTTACCAATCTTAATAGTATTTGCTCCAATCTGCCAACTGCTTCTTTGCATGTATTTCTTGAGAAAATATCTCAAAGATTTAATTTTCCTCAACATTAATTCTTTTGCAAATAAAAAAATTAAATATTTAATATTAGACGATTTAAAACAATTTAAGCACATACTCGTCTTTGGTTTTTCTATATCAGTCGGCAAAATATCGTTTATGGTAATGAAAAGTCTAGATATACCAATACTTAATCTATTCTTCGATTACGCCAATGTAGGAATCTATAGTGTGGCAGATACCATTTCTAGCGTACTCTTTTCTATGACTGCTTTCTCCCTTCCAATTATTTCATCCATATCAGAAGCTTGGACAAAAAAAGACGATGTCCTGATTGAAAAATATACGAAAATATCTGTGAAATATCCTCTCATCTTAGGAATACCTCTAACTATTACGATTTTTGCATTGGCAGAACCGATCATTATGAGGATATACGGAATTGATTTCCAAGGAGCCATAATGCTTCTTCAAATTCTCATCATTGGAACATTTCTTCTCATGTTCGGACACACACTTTCTTCCATATTAATCGGCGTTGGAAAACCCAAATTATCCGGAACATTAATGGTGGCTGCCGCCGCACAGTACACCTTCACTCTCTTTATCCTTGTACCAGTCTTTGGGTTAGACGGAGCCGCGATTTCTCTGACACTTACAGGCATTACGTCTCTAATTTTAATCCCAATTTTCATTAAAAACCACTTAAAAATCGACATATTTCTAGGACTTCCAAAAGTCCTATTCTCGGGCGCTATTTTGGCTGGAATACTCTTCTTCTTACCCAAATCCAATTTCCTCCTACTAATCATTGGAACGGTTGCAAGCATCATTATCTATGCTTTACTACTCCGCTATACCGGATATATTACTCAAGAAGACATCAGTTTGTTGAAGACAATAAGAGCACAATCGTGAAAAAAATTAGATAGATTGTGCCTTGTAACACGCCAGAAAACCTACTATACACATAAAGACAAAGGTAGCCGTTTCTCCAAATTGGCAGGTTGGGTTAAGATTTAACCCCAAAGCAAGCATGAACGCAGAAAAAAGGAAATGTTGGTGGCAGTTCTAAACGAGCAGATAAATGACCACAAGGGGTTAACAACCATTTTCTTCTCTCTTTTAATAAGTCATACGAAAGTGAAAACGGACCATGCCTTCCACGAGAAAAATCGTGTGATCTATTGAATTGATAATTGGAGAGATGTTCAAAATTTTCCCGCCAAGGTTTCGGGAACGCGTGCAAACGCACAGGAGCATACCCTTAGTTGATTATATTAAATTACGCTCCATTATCTGCGCCACCGCTCTAAAGCATCAGATTCATGAATGTTTGATTCTTCTTCCTAGACACATTTAAATAGGCTCAAACATAACCTTCTGTATCCTTAATCCGTAGAGAGGCTTTAAAGGAGAATATTGATTTGTCTGCAGAATCAAATGTCGTTTACATTGGAAGAAAACCCGCAATGAGTTATGTTTTGGCGATCATAACGAGTTTCGCTGGATCCGACGTTAAAGAGGTTACCTTGAAGGCTAGAGGAAGATCAATAACGACGGCTGTGGATGTTGCTGAGATAACCCGCCGCAAATTCATGAAAGAATTGAACGTAGCTAAAATAACTATAGGTACAGAAGAGATAAAGCAAGAAGAGGGCGGAACAAGAAATATTTCAACGATTGAAGTCACCTTAACGCGGGGATAGGAACGAGTCAAATGCGAATGAAGGTACCAAGACAGCGAGGTCGCCCCCGCGGCAGGTATCATGCACTTGCTGATTTTAGGCTTCTTGAGTATCTTTCTCTCATCTCAATGAAATATGGAATCGATTCGAACGTTTT
The DNA here is from genome assembly GCA_964347245.1 of uncultured Candidatus Bathyarchaeia archaeon. Classification (GTDB taxonomy): domain Archaea; phylum Thermoproteota; class Bathyarchaeia; order Bathyarchaeales; family Bathycorpusculaceae; genus SG8-32-3. Next base: position 4,772 of record CAYFXZ010000048.1, read on the forward strand.
TTTTAATAGCTTGGTTGAAGCTTGGAAGCGTCAACAATCTGAATGTAAAAATCTCTTGATAGAGTGTCGTAAGAGAACGCGCGATCGTGCAGTTTTTCTCGTAACCAACAGTTGTCAAGTGGTCGCCCAATTTCCAATACCTAAACATATCCTCGAAGAAACTAACCCTCTCAAAGAGTTTCTTTACCCAAAAGCGTCGACAAGAAATATAGCTAAAAGGACCACAGAGAAAAAATTGCGGATTAGCGATCTAAAATCTGGGATGAATCAAATCAACCTGGAGGCGAAGGTTCTCGATATTCCAAAGCCGATATCTGTCGTCACCAAGTTTGGAGAATTTGCCAAAGTAGCGAACGTAAGTATCAAAGATGAGACTGGAATCATCCAACTCCCTTTGTGGAATAAACAAATAGACAATATTTCGGTGGGAGATATTATACAGGTTGAGAACGCGCGTGTAGTGAACTTTAGAGGAGAACGCCAGTTGAGAGTCAGCAGAGGTGGACAATTGAGTGTTATCGAAAAAAGATGATTTATTTCTCCTGTTTTCTTTTATGAAACCTGAAGAACTTCAAGAAAAATTAGTCATAATGGTCGAAGAACATCTCGATACATTCGTGACTGTGTGGGGGGAAAGACGAAACAATGCTTAGGGATCCTGTTTGCGGCGTAGTTTTGAACGAAAAGACAGCCAAATTTAAGATTAAGCATGAAGGAGAAACGTATTTTTTCTGTAGTGTGAAGTGTAAGAAGAGATTCAAAAGAAATCGAAGTAAATTTGTAAAGTAAACTGAAGTTTTCTATTCAGCTTTAGTATCTTCTTCTTTGTTGGTAGTCTCTTCTTCCGCCGTATCTGGGTCGTCTGTAGGGTTGGTATCGTCTTTGTTGTTCGTATCGTTTTTCGGACAGGTTGTTTTCTGTGTTGACTTCTGTTATGGGCGTTTCTTCTAGGATTTGGTAGCTGCCGTATCTTCCTATGTTTAGGCGCATGTTTCCTCTGAAGAGGTTAATGTAGCCGTTGGTGACCTGTAGGGTGGCTTCCTCGTTTATTTTGTCTATGTTGTCGTCCCACAGCGTCAGGATCACACATCCTGTTTCGTCTCCAACTAAGGCGTCCGCAACCCTGTGTACAGAGTAGTCTCTTCCAGTGACGTTCCTAACCTCGCTTTTGGAGACCACCTTCACGACAACATTTACCGCCCTAGAATTTGGACCTAACGTCTCCACCTTCACTAACTCTTCACTCTCAGATTTTTCTTCATTAGACATGTCTTCTACATCCATTCAGGTTCGACATGCTGATTAAACAACGCAGTTCTTAAGGGTTGCGGTACAAACATTGAGTTATATGTGCGTATGCGGCAAAACTATCATGTTCTTCAAAATTTTCCGTTCTCATCCTGTAGTTTCAACCGCGCGGGCGAGGAAACCAAAATGCTGGGAAATATTTGCTGACGGTGAGCTGACCATTCATATTTTTGAGAGTTCAGAACCGTTTTTGCCCATTTTAGGTCAAACCTACGCGTGGCTTTTGACAATTCGACAATGTTCAAAATATGAACCTTTTTTTCAGGGTCGTTTGTTCTGGAACCGTTATAGGGCGTGCGTTTCTTCATAGTCGAAAACCTGCCCAGTTCTTTTGAATAGGAATCAGATCTTCCTCACCCTTTTGAACGCAGTTTGTTGTCTTGTCAGCCAGGAGTGACGTATCTGTAGGAAATGTATTTTCCTGCTGTCGCGCTGTCTCTTGTAATCTTTAGAACGTCTCCTGGTTTGGCCCCGACTGCAATTGCCACAATATCTGAGGCTTTAATTAATGGCAACTGATATAGGTTAACTCGATATTTATCTAATAGTTCCTTTGCTTCTTCAGGTGGAAGGATTTCGTGTTTTGGCACCAATTTATGCTTGAAGATGTTGAAGGATGGAAAACTTTTAGGTATTAGCTCTATACCATGTTTCCTTGAATCTCTTTTGGCGGCGAAAGTATACCTGCAGTTAGCCACTATTATTGCTTTTTCAACTCCAGCTGCTTTCATTGCTTTTTCTAGTTTGCTAACATAAGCCACTCCCACCACTTTTTTGCCTAGTATACACCAAATGAGAATGTAGATTTTTTCTCGAAGAACCTTAGCTGTGAAGCGGATGATGTCTTCTTGTTCTTCACGTTTTATCAGCCTGTAGCCTCTAAGTTTCAAAAGATTTTGTGTCTTCATTTCTTCTATCGTAATTTTTCTCAAAGCGAAGCTTTCTCCCATGTGTATGCTTTTCTCAAATTTTCAGGTATCCTTTCCTTTTTAGCCATTCAGCTTGATTTTTTTTGTATCGCCATATTATGTCGCCTCGCTTGTCGGATTGAAAATCCCATGGAGAGACCAAAACGATGTCTCCCTGCCTTATCCACATTCTTCTCTTCATCTTTCCTCGGATTCTGCAGAGGCGTTCTTTTCCGTCTTGGCAACTCACCAAAAATCGATCGTTACCAAGCATTTTCTTGGCTATGCCAATAACGTCATTAGCTACAGGTAAAACCATATCTTTTAGTTCTTCTTCACTTTTGACTTTCTTTTTGCCCACTCTAACACCTCTAACTTCTCATTTCATAACCGCTGCATAACTTAAATACGTTGGTCTTAATTTCCAAGCAACAACGTAACTTGGTGCACATTCTCAAAGTTAAGTGCACCCGGATGACACACGAGTGTAAGCTAATGAATTCTCTAATTTTTTTTACTATACGAATTTACCAATCGTTGTTTCTTGCTGTGGCTGAGCGACTTAATTAGGCGTTCTCTCTTCATGGCCTCGTTCCGACTGTTGAACTCCTCCACATACACTATCTTCTCAGGTTTATTTATTCTCGTATATCTGGCACCTCTCCCTTTTTTGTGGAGTCTAACCCGGCGTTCAACGTCCTCGGCGTATCCAGTATAATAACTGCCATCTTTGCAAAGAAGAATGTAAACATAGTATGTCATAAATCATCAGCTCACAACTAATAAACAACTTTGCCTCCTCTTTTAAAGAATAACATATACCGTACGATGATAACTATTTTTTCCGTCTTTTAATAGATTATATGAAGGTGTAGACGGTTCATGTCCTTAATCAAAAAGAGTTCCAGTGTGGTCTACTGTCTTGGTACCAACCTATATCTAAACATAACTAACAGGTGCCCAAACAATTGCTATTTCTGTTTTAAAAAATTTAAAAACGGTATTCAGGAGTTTAATCTAAAACTGCGGAAGGACCCATCCTCAAGCGAGGTAATTAAAGAACTACTAAAGGTTCTCAACAAAAAAAATTGGAGCGAGGTTGTTTTCTGCGGATTTGGAGAACCTTTAGAGAGACTGGATTGTGTTCTAGAAGTTACCCGATGGATAAAGAAGCATTCCGGAAAGGTTGTTAGAGTAGACACTAACGGCCAAGGATATTTGCTGAATAATGGAGAGGATGTGGTGAAGGAGTTGAAGAAAGCTGGCGTAGACAAAGTGAGCGTAAGCTTGAACGCCCACGACGAGGCGACATATAATGAAGTGTGTAAACCCATATTTGAAAACACCTTTGAAAGAGTTTTAGAGTTTATTGAAAAAGCTAAAGAGGGAGATTTGAACACGGAAATAACCGTTGTGGCAATCCCGGAAGTAGATGTTTCAAAGATGAGAAAGCTAGCAAAAAGAATTGGAGTCGCATTCAGGGTAAGAGAGTATATACCTTGTTTTTGGTAGAACACAGTATCTTCTGAAAAGTTTCTAACTTCTCATATTTTGCGCGCGCATCAACAGTGTTGTTGACACGCGAATTAGTTTTAAATACTGATTTAATGAAATCAAGATGGATGCGATAAATTGAATGCAGAAAAGGTTTCACGAGAATTGTCTCTCAGTGAAATCCTTTCGTTAGCATTCAACCTTTACCGTTCCAAATTTTTTCAGTTCTTCTTGCCTTTTCTAGTCTTCGGAATAATACTAGGCCTCTCCCTTTATGCATTAACCTCGTCTTTTCCATTACCACCCCCTCCAAGCGCAACAGCTTCTTATGAAGAAATATTTGAATGGTTTTTTCCTTTCCTTTCAAGAGCCATTGTGACAGGAATTCTATTGGGTCTCGTATCGTGGATTGTAGGCACCACGACAACCGGCGTTGTTATCAAAAATGCTTCTGACCGAATAGAGAAAGGCACTTCAAATCTCGGCATCAGCTTCAACTATACAATATCCAAGCTTCAATCTTTACTCGTGGCTCAATTTGTTGCTGGGATTCTAATATTAGTCGGAATGCTTCTTTTCATCTTACCTGGCCCAATTCTCGCCATGATGTTTTCGCTGATGGCTCCCGCAATAATTATTGAACAAAAAAGCGCCTTTGAAAGTTTAGAGAGAAGCAGGAAACTTGTGAGGAAACGTTGGCTGAAAACTTTCGCACTCCTAATAATCTTAGGCATATTTAGTGGAATCGTCATCGGTATTGCAAATGTTGTAACAAGGCCGTTCAGTACTGTTCATCCAATTGTTAATCCCCTCATCACATACACAATAGTTGCCTTTGTAAGCCCAATTTATCCAATTGCTATAACCTACCTCTATTACGCGATGGCTGCCCGAGAAATTCCACCGTCTCCGACCTCTCTAACACCTCCTACTTCATAGTTGTACGCGCAATAATCCACAAGAATCGTTTTCATGCACAAGGTTGCGTTTGTTGGATGCTAAAAAACCTGGATTGCGTTACTCTTACGATGAAAACGAATTTGCTCCTTCTTTTTTTTACTTCCTTGGGTTATACGATGAATTAAAGGTTATCAATCTCTGGGATTAGGAACCCTACTAGACGGATTTTGCTACCGCACTTGTTGCATTGAATAACTAATTCTTCCAAAGATTGATCTCTAACCTTAGTCTCTAGAATGCGATAGACATCTTCTGTTTCATCTTCAGGAGATATAACAACGCCGCAATTAGGACAGGGAAAATCTCCGTCTCCTTGAATTTTGGTCAAGTCAACTTCGTATACGAGAGGCTGTTTCACTTTTCCTTCTTCCTTTCAAGCGTTTGTGTCTTCTGTAGCTTTATTTAATAAATAACGTTTATGAACTCCCTATCTATCTCATGTTTCCATATCCAATTTAATATTGTTTCATATCTATCTCCAGTTCAGAGTCTGAACACAGCTACTCTTCGCGCTCCTTTGAACTGTACGGCGGATAAACACGTGCTGCATCCAATGGATATTCTTTTTTTCATTCAATGATTAATTCACGCGAGTTTGATGAGGGTACCAGAGGTGAGTTGAAAAGGGAAAAATTTGTCAAAACCACCAAGTCTCGAGAATGTGACCACGGAAACAGGAGTAATTCATTTGGAACCAGTAACAAAAGAATGTTTAAGACAACATTTTTTCCAAAAACTATCCATTCCCTAGCACTTACTTCCCTAATAAAAACCTTAATCTTCTAAGTTGCTCCTCAATAAAAGATCGGAAGATTTCACTATGTTCTTAATCGTAGCTTCGAAGAGAGATATAGCTGGCATGAATATCGCTCAAATAATAATAGATCATTATAAATTTAAAAAACTTACAAAGCCCTTCCAAAAAAACCCAATATACTCCAAAACGGTTCAAAATCAGGAAGTCAAGCTGCTTTTCGTCAACGAAGAGATCATAAATACACAGTTCGTCACTACTTTCTTCACTCCACAACTACTGATTTTCGTATCCAAACATAGTAGCGTAAGTGGAATTCCTACCCTTTCCGTTCATACTCCAGGCAACATCGCAGAGGCGGAGTTCGGCGGAATACCACGAAAAGTCTCAATCTCCCCCGCAGGCCCTATGAAAAACGCTTTGCTGGAAATGGCCAAATTGAGAAACGAAACGAGACTGAAATACGAGGTTTCCTACGAATGTACCCACCACGGGCCTTCCTTAAACGTACCCACAATGTTCGCAGAATTAGGAAGCTCAATAAAGCAATGGACAGATACGAAGGCCGCTGAAGTTGTGGCTCACGCCACAATGACCGCCGTCACCAAACGTTCCAGCTACCCCACTGTACTAGGGATCGGTGGACCCCACTATAATGCCAAATTCACGAAAATTGCATTAAGCACCCAAACAGCCTTCGGACACATGATTTCGAAGTACGCAATTCCGAAGGTGGACACCGAGATAATCAGACACTGCGTCGAAAGAACCATGGAAAACGTAGACTCAGCGATTCTCGACTGGAAGGGAATAAAAGGCGCAGACAAAACCAAGATTATAACTGCATTGGAAGAAATCGGCATGCAAATAGAAAAAACCTAAAAGGCTAATTATTGGAGATGTAAATCAATATCCGTAGATAACTTTACATAATTACACTAATAACAAATTTTATATAGTAGAGAAATGCGCGCGCGCATAAAAAAGAGGGAGGATTTTTACTCTTTAGTATATCGTTTTGATTGTTATACGTCATGCCCCAGTGTGAATATCGATGTGGGATCAAGGTAAATGCTCCAAGACTTCATAAAGTTTTTACCTTCATCCGTACCGAGAAAACTTACCATCGCGCGCGCTCTAACAATTCTTTCTCGTTAATAATCTTAATAATCCTATAAACCACCATAAGA
>CAYFXZ010000049.1:0-11144 GCA_964347245.1 uncultured Candidatus Bathyarchaeia archaeon
AGAGGATTATATAATAGACATTCTCAGAGGCAAGCTTCTAATCGAGATTCAGACTGGAAATTTTTCTTCTGTTAAAAACAAACTAACTAAACTACTTTTAAACAACCAAGTCCGATTGGTTTATCCTATCGCTAAACTGAAATGGATAGTTTACTTGTCAAGGTCAGGTGAGTTTGTTAGGAGGAGAAAGTCTCCGAAGAATGGAAAAATTACTGATATTTTTTATGAGTTGGTTCACACTCCCGAGCTGATTAATGATAGGAATTTTTCGCTTGAGGTTTTAATGATTGAAGAAGAAGAGATCCGGTGTAATGATGGAAGAGGAAGTTGGAGGAGAAGAGGAGTTAGCGTTAAAGATAGAAGGTTGTTGAATGTGTTTGATCGAGTAATTTTTGAGAATGGTCAAGATTTTCTAAAGGTTCTGCCGAAAGAGTGGGATAGGTTTTTCACTAACAAGGTTTTGGCGTTGAAACTGGGGGTTTCTGTTAGGCTAGCTCAGAAGATTACTTATTGTCTTATTAAAATGGGCGCAATATCAATTATAGGCAAGAAGAGAAATGCATTATTGTTTCAAGTTTCACAAAATCGATGAGAAAAAACAGAGGGAAAACTATTTTTTTATAGTAAACAGCGAAGCTGGTAGATTGGTTCATCGCCTTCTTTTTTTTCTAAGTCTTTTACTCTAATATTTAATTTGATCTTTTTATCAATGTAATAATCTGTGTGATGGTGAAAATCCAAAACGGAATGCAAATATTTTATATAAATATTCTTGGAAGTAATGCAAAAAACTCGGCAAAAATCCGAATGATTAATTAGTGCTAATTCTCATAATGTTCGTGAAGTTAAAATAAGATTTTGAATTCAGAAGCACTAAAAGTAAGTACAGCTTATTCTGTGCCATGATTAGCAACTTTCAAACAATTAGTTGTATAGATCTATTGACTTATCGCAAAGGAGAATCACAGCATTGAAATGTCCAGTTTGTAGTAGGAGATTAGATTTTAACTTAAAATTGAAGTCAGCTTGCTGTCACACATGTGGTTGGGAAACCTCGCTTTTCAGAAAGACAACACACTACTGGAAAGTGTAGCAACTGGAATCTCACTTTTACAGCTAATTATTTGTATGAATTATGGTTTTAGAAACACGCCCTTTCCATTTTAACTTATGCTGTGCCTTATGCAATAGTATTATAGGCTAGGAGCTTTGTTTTGATTAAAAAAAGAAGTTGGATGGAAATAATGTTCAGTTACCGTTTTCTAGTCAGAGTATGGGGCGTATCCTGCTGCGTCGTTGAAAGCATTAGCCATATCAAGTCTCACAATATCGCTTCCTGGACCCTTTGCGGTTAAAGCATCTAGTGCGGCTTGAAGTGCAGCGTTTCCTTCTAGTTTTGTGGCTGTCTCTGCCAAGCTGACTATTTTTTCATAGTCAATACGGGGTTCGCCTTCGTGTGGCACGCTGTAGCTTCCGGGGTATCCTAGGGCGACTCTGATGTTGTGTTTCCAGAATCCGGGTGATAATCCGTCGGGCCTTTCTGGAATTGGTATCACGAAGCCTGCGGTTATTAGCACTGCACTTGTTCCTCGGCTTTCGTAGTCTTCGGCGCCTTCGTCTTCCCAGCTTACTATGGATTCAACTTGAACAGCGATCCATTCATCGCCTGCGGGTACCTCCACTGTTATGGTGTAGGTGTCCCAGGAGGCGCCGTCGCTGCCAACTAGTGGGTAGGGACCGCCAGGACTTGTGGGTGTAGTGATTATGTCAGTTGGGGGTGTTCCAGTTCCTGTTTCTGTCCAGATCTCGTTGGGCCTGTTGTCATGTTCTGTTCCTCCGACGAATAAGAAGGTTTCGACGTCTCGGTCTGTTGCCTCGTTATCGAATTCGATGCTGGCTACTTCGCTGTTTGGGCCAAGGGGATCCGTCCAGTCAAACCAGAATGCGTCTAGACCATCCAGTAGCACCAGTCTGGCTGTTGGAAGTGAAGGATCCTCGTATACTATTGCTAGTCCTGCGCCGTACCTGTAGACAACGCTTTCCATCCCTGTAACAGTGTATGTGCCGGGTCCAGAAACAAGGGTTGTTACGTCCTTTACGTAAACGTAGTTAAAGTATTCGCCATACCAAGTTTCAGGTCCGTAGGAAAAATCTGCGGTTACGGTAGTGCTGTCAAAGTCGACTGTGTTATCTCCACCGGGGTTAACGTCAATGCAAGCCCAGTATAGATAGGCGACGACCACTGTCCCTGGAAAGTCGATGATGATGTCGCCGGAAGCTGACTCTTTTAGGCCAACGCCAGCTTCAGCCATACCGTAGGTACCTATGTCGTCATATCTGGTTGTTAAGGAAACGTCAGCAAACACTAAAGGCAAAATCGCTCCTACAATTAGCAACGTGCAAAGCAGCAATGTAATCTTTGCTTTTTTCATTTTTCCTTTCTCCATTCGAAAGAAACCCGACTCGACTTTAAAACCCATGTTTCGGAAAAAAGAATATGTCAGAATGCATATAGGAAAGGAAACAAAACTAGATGCAAAAAACTTTGTTGAGCAGATGATCAAAACAGTTATAGTAAAAATGACAGTGATTTAGCTCTTTTTTCCATCTGATGCGTTCAAGAATTTTGTATTTCTGACAAATTCTGTTTTCAAATACAAAAATGCGGGCTCTTGATGTAAGTGGATTCCTCAGAATTCTGAAGATGCTTTTTTTCTTAATTAATGGATTCCATATTCTTGTAAATGGAAGATTGGTGATTAAATCAATTGTTTCTGCAGCTTGTTCTCTAAAAACTCTTTCATCTCTACAAAACGATCGATATCTGAAATAACCAAAGTTGATATATCCATTTTCAAACCAATTATCATTAAACTTAACACTAATAATCACAAAATCTCACGGATCAGTTATGCTTTATTAAGGCAAAATATTGAGCAATAATCAATGCAAAAAACAGAATTGTAAAATAAAAGAAATTATGTCGGAAGGACCTGATTTTATAAAGACAATTCTAAGTAAACGCAGTTATTTGATAAATCGTGAATACTTGTTTTGCTCGAATATAGCTCTCAGCCAAGTATTCAATATTAGACAAGTTTTTTCTCATTTCAACTAAAAATAGTTTTGCACATTCCAATTCATTTTTTGGACATCCCAATTATCTTGATTTAGCTTAGAAAACAATTGCAACTAGGAATCAATGTAGCAATGAAGATTCATATTTTTCTTAGAAGTGCAAAAAAGGTTGTTGGGATATCACTTTCCGTAATATTTTATGAATCAAGATGTATGAGGTAGTAGTAGTTTTTACTAGAAAATTAATTACCTTTGAAGACAATCTCTTGTTGACAAATCTTACATTAATACTTTGTCTATATTTGCGAGTCCAGTCAAACTTGTAAGATTCAGATCCTTGCATGAAATCAAACTCGGTAATCCCTTTTTCAATACATTTTTCGAATATCTTCAGAAGCAGCAAATGTCCAACACCATATTGTGAATAATCCGGGTTGAAACCACATAAGTGACCATACATTTTTCTATCATATTCCAGAGCTAAGAAAGCTGCAACTGGTTTATCATTCACTGTTAAAAAGTATAACCTTAGCCAATCTTTTTGGGCAAATAGCTGAGCAGTTTTCATTGCAATATTACGATTTTCTTCTATTCCAAACTTTCCAGGTCCGCCTTTTGCCTTCCACCTTTTTTGATGAAGCTTAAACAGGATTTTCATACCTTGCTCAAGTGAACCCAATTCGTAGTAGTTTTTTAATTCTATTTTTCCTTGTTCCCTTTCCATTTTTCGCATTTGACGTTCCAGGTTTTTTCGGAACTTTCTTCTTAAACCTGCCAAAAGTTTCTCTTTTGAGTTTGGCAGCGGTAGAAAGGGGCAAACCCACCCTTTTTCTATTTTACATTTTGGCAATTCTTTGCGGTTTTGCATTATTAGTTCCAAGGTTGAAGATTTCGAAGGAAGATCTGGGAAGTAAAAAAGATCCCAGTCTTTTTGCTTGAATAGATATTCCAAGAATTGATTTAGAATTTCTTTCTCTTGTTCGGACATTATCATTCCCGTGTAATCTGTGTTCCCGTTTGTTAAGGGTTCAATTATGCTATAGCCAAAATTCCCCGCCACACTTTTTCGAGTTTTTCGGAAAGGAGCAATTCCCACAATTCTATCACCTTCGTATGCACATAAGATTTTAAGGGAATGTTCTTTTTTCATATGATTTACTGATGGTGCCATTTTTTCCCAAGTTAAAAAAATATTGTTTTCCATACTGAAATTTAGGATGCTGTCCCAGTAACCTCGCATTTTGTAAAATTCGTCTTTGGTTTTTATTTCGCTTATTCGAAACGTTTTGTCTACTCTCCCACTGCCTTAGAACCAATTATGCAGTGGGGTAAATGGAATAAAAGACATGTTTCAGCAAAGTAATATTTGGATTTTGGTTATAAACTTGTATGAAAGTGGATTTAAAGCCCAAAGTCAATTAAATTCGAGAACAATTAAATGTGTTTTTGTCTGTAAAAAAGAATAGAAATGTTAGCTTCTCACCATCCCTTGATTGTCAATGGTTTGATCCAAGATTGAATGTCAACGATAGAGTTTTTTCCACTTTAAAGAATCAAGAAACTCGATAATTTTGTAACTGAATTGATTTTCAAGAAGAAGTCGGCAAATCTTAGATACGTTCAGATTTGGTTCTATGATAATTTTGGTTCTATTCTTAACCACTGTTTTCCAGTTTTTCATAAAAGGTTGATTACTGATGAAGTCAATTTTGTCAGAATTTTTTTCCCTGAAACCCCGCTCAATCAAATTATTAATGAGAAATATCCCTGGAGAAGCCTTTCTAAATCTTGAATCAAAAGATGTTTTAACAAAGTAGTCCGTCCTTTTTCGATTGAGAACCAGTTGATAAGCTATTGGCAAGTTTTCTATCTCCAAAAACCAAACATTAGAGTCAAAAATAGACTTATTGGTTTGATTGATAACACTCAAAATGAGTTGCAAACCCCCGTTTTTTATAGCTTTTTCTTTGCCCTGCAATTTAGTTTTCCAACTGTGCTTTTCAACCTCCCAGATTTTTGCAGTTGAGTTACTGTCAAGCTTAGTTTCATAAATCCGCCATGAGCCCAGAGCATTGATCTTTCTGGCAATTTTTCTTAAGTTCTTTTGTCTTTTGCGGCTTAGAGAGTTTTGGAAAGCTTTCAAATTGCCATCCGTAGTAATTATTGCCTCTCCTTCAGTAGACACCTTGTAATTGCGCAAGCCTTTTCTTCTACAGATTTTTTCCAGAACTGTCTGATTTTCCGAGCCTTCTTCAAAGGTTAATTCAATTGATTTACATTTGAACCGCCCAAACAAAAGGTTTACCAAAATATTAATGAAAAACTCGCGATAGCTATCAACAAAAAAATCCATATATACATACTCATGCAAATTGAATGCCTGCTTAAAACCAAACCTTGACTTCACTACCAAAGGCGCAAACCCGAGAATTTTTCCAGCCGACAGAAAAACAACCAAGAAAGCACGGTATCCTAGTTTCTGACTTAGCTCATAATGTTCAATTAGCATATTACTGAAAATGAAAGGATTACTTGCTTTGTCATTTAGTTCTCTATCCCAAAATTCTTTCATCTCTGCAAAACGATCGATATCTGAAATCACTAAGATTGAAAAGCTCATTTTTAAATCAATTTCAGCTAGTTTTTCACCGATAATCAAGGATAATGGGTAAATTATATTTTGCTAAACAAAAATTAGGACTAAGAATCCGCTTTAACCTTGAACTAATTACCTTGAGGTTGCTGGCGATAACGATTCTAACGAAAGTCCTGTTCAGTTAGGTATCTTCAGAAGTGTCTTTTTCGCGCAATTTCTTTGAGAGGATTATTGCTCTTCCTTGTTGCTAGAGCTTCTTCAACAGTCTCAAAAACAATATCTCTTTGCGACTCATCAGCTTTGAGTTTCCTGTGCCTACCCATCGCCATCAAAAAACAAATTGTATTCGCACTAAAAATAAAGCATTATGAAGTAAGAATCAATATTGCGAAAACAGAAACTGAACGCACACTGAAAGAGTTTAATTCGTTTGATCTGTCAATGTTCGTCCTTGTTTATGTGTCAAATTTTTCTCAATATTATCATTTATTCTGTATGTTTATTGAATTGAAATTCAATGTGAAAGAAGAACTACTTGCTAGAACTATTGCGCGATAATTCTTTAAGAAATTCGTGAAACGTTCAGGGTAAAGGCAAAGTTGATATACTGTAGTGAATATTAATATAGCATACATGGTGGGAGCCGCGATGATTAAAATCGACAAGGAAAACGAAATAAAATCAATCAGACTAGGCAAGAAAATAGACCTCAGATACATACCCTTCTCAGAACTAGCGATCCCCTGGAACGTATGCCTCGATACAACAGAATCAGGACAGCAAAATCAAGAAATCAGGCGATCACGCCTGTACCGCTTCATAGAAAGCAACCCTAAGAACTCCAAAGCCTCAAAGATTTTAAAAAGCAGCGAGCTAGAACACCTCAAACACTCAATCGCAAGATATGGTCTACTGAAACCCTTCGAAGTCGCAGAAATGTACGAGAGACTTGGCTTCTTCTACGGCAAAGGCAAATATCTGGTAATCGACGGACAAAGAAGATACTTTGCAGTAAGGGAACTCCTCAAGCTACCAACCGAAAACGACGAAGGAAAAAGAAAACAAAGCCTTTGGTCAGACAGCAATCACGAAATAGTGGCCAAAGGAGAAACACAGGCGCAAGAATGTTTTAATCGTCTAGACCTTCGAGATCACGTTCTGATCCCATGCATCGTCTATCCCTACACGAGTCTCCTTCAGATGGTTAGGCATAGTGTCGAAGACAAAAGATTTAGCGAAAAGCCAACAAAGCAAGACTACGAACTTATTGAAAAAATGGCCGATCAAGGTATAAGTGACCTGAAGTCTGACGATCTAATAGAGCTATTCAGAGTACGCAGCGAAATTGAGGAAGAAAAAGCTTCCATAGAAGAGACACTGAAAGAGATTAGAGCGAGACTGAAGGAACAACAAGATTAAAAAATTCTGAAGAAAGAGCAGATGCGTGAAGAGCCCTGCCAAAATACGCCTCATACTAGCACAAATATTTATTGACAGTTAACAACTCTTTTATTCGAAAAAAACCGAGATGCTCATGATGATAAGACTATGGAGCTGTTTGTCGAAGTCTCACTTGCAGGAATAGCCATCGTTCTGAGCATATTATCATGGAAAACTCTCCGCAAAATCAAACACTTAGATGTGGGCAAATCATTCTGGATCCCCGTTATGCTTTCAGGCATCTTCTTTTTTGCTGGATCAGTCACCACAATACTGAGCGAACTAGGCTATTCCTTTGCCTATAGTGTCGAATTCGTATCAATAAGCCGCCTTTTTGCGCTCTGCATTCTCTTGGGCGGAGTATACACTTACTCCAGACAGATCTCAAGAAACTTGACTGAAAAATTCATAATTCCGACACATCAAACTACAGTTGAAACTAACGCAGAGACTGAATCGCCAAACTCAATCGTGGAAAAGTCATACGAGAAAAAACCCGCAGAGGAAACCAACTGCCAACACAAATTAGGATACCTAAAAACCCTCCCAAAAAACATCCCGATCCCAAATGAATGTTTAAGCTGCCGTAAAATAATAGAGTGCAAACACTCATACTTGGCGAGAAAACCAACGGAACCAAGCGCTAATCCAGAACCCATCACAGAGTTTATCTCACTTAACGCTGAATCGGAAGAAGAAACTGCGGAGGTTTAAAAGCCTCGATCCTTGCTCTCTCATCAGTAGGGCATTTGGTGGAGTTTTTCGTCTCTCTTTTTCCTTGTAGTTTTTTAGCGAAGGGTAATTTTTCTTTTTTACATCTTACACTATACTAACTATATATTTCCTATCCATCGTTTTCCTACATTATGATACCTTTATCCAACCTGAAAGTTACATCCTTTTGGTGGGTTGGGATTAAAATTTAATCTTTCTCTCTCCGTTGAAGATGACAAATCTTGTTCCACATGGTTATTGAAAAAAACATAAGCTATTTTTTCATAATGTTAGCTTATAGTATATACTCATTTTACTTCTGATATTTCATCTGCGTTTAAGTTTGCGACATTATTGTGAATGGCTGCCTCTAGAAATAAGGTTAATGGGTCCACGGCGGAAAATAGCCGTTTCCTTGAAGTCTTTTCTCAGAACCCTTGGACTATGGCTTTGCAAAGGTGATATCTTTGAATTCGGCACCGTAGTAGTTGATTAGGAATTTTTCAAATTCATCGAACACAATACTCCTTGTATTGTTCAATTTTGCGACAATAGTCGTGTCATCGAAAAAAAGGCTTAGGTCGTAAAGCGCTACCCATTCTTGAATCTTTGGTTCTTCTTCAAGAAATTTCACTATGCACTTTTCAGGCTTTCTTGGAAGAACCCAAGCCATGAATTGGATATTCACTGTTCTGAAGGGACATTCCTCGAAAACGTATCCGTTAACGTAGTCGAATGGTTCAAATTCTACTGGACTGATTTGAATTGCGCATGAATGATCCGTTACAGCGCTTTTGAAGGTTCCTGGCATAAGATTACCTATCCAGATAAGCCTGTGGAAATTATTTTCGACCTGAACTAAATTCACGCTTTCATACGTCTGCCAGCCCTTGAACTTGTTGCAGTGTTCTTTGAATCTATTGATTATCTCTTGGGGTCTGATTTCAACAAGAGCCAAACTCCCCCCTCCGATGAATGTAGTACTAAACAAATGAAGGCAGGCTAGGTCTAAGCCCTAATACGTCCGCGGTCCATTGAAGCAATGTCTTGGTCGCCGCATGATCTTTCACCGTTTTGATCATGATTCTCATTGCTTCCCTGCAACGTCTGTAATGTCCAGCCCGTGAAGGTAAGGTCTTAGTCGCGTATCAATCTTCAGCCGTTTGAACTAATACGCTCCGCTCCTCAACGCATTACTTAAAGCGTGCTTCCCAGCCTGCAATTAACAAATTACGCATTGTCAAATATAGACAGTTCTGAGCAAGA
This sequence comes from uncultured Candidatus Bathyarchaeia archaeon, assembly GCA_964347245.1. Classification (GTDB taxonomy): domain Archaea; phylum Thermoproteota; class Bathyarchaeia; order Bathyarchaeales; family Bathycorpusculaceae; genus SG8-32-3. The sequence goes on from CAYFXZ010000049.1 coordinate 9,095, forward strand.
AACAGGCAATCTGCCACAAATATAAGCTTCTTTTAAGCTTCTTTTTGAGTTTCGAGAAACAAACAAAGGATTCTATGTTACAATAATTCAGCCAATAAATTCCAAGTTTTAACCTAAACAACGCAATTTGAATTAACGGGGCATTTTTAAATCCTTTTTTAGGGTTCCGTTGGGTTGAGTTGGGATCAAAATTTAATCCCAATCCCAAACCCAAACATACTCATATTTACGCTAATTCTCTCACTTTTACTCATTCACTCTCTCTCATACACCGCTCACACGTGCGCGCGTACCCTGTCTGTCAGTCACACATTCTCACTATGTCTATCTCTGTCTGTCACTCTGTCTAATAGCACGCGATGAACGTTTTTTGATTTCTCTTTCTTCCGAATTGTATCAATAGCACAAGTGATTCAAGTTAGGAGCGAGAAAATAACGTCTTTGCTTTTAATTTGGGAGAAGGTCAAGTGTTATGCCAAAATATGATGTTACGGATGAAGCTGTAATAGACAGTCCGCATATGGTAGTGTACAAAGCTGTTTTGGACAAATATGCAGGGGTCACAAATTGGTGGACGCCTATTCTTGAGTTCAAGTTGAGAGGGGACTTGCCAATCGACCAAGAGGGTGCAATAGGTGACATTACTTCTAAGAGTGCCAAATGTTCTTTCAAAGTGACAAAGATTGCGGAAGGCAAGTCCATATAGATGGATATTCCAGGTGACTTGGTGGGAACAGAAACATGGACGTTTGAGCCAGCAGATGGAAAGACAAAGGTGAAATATCGTTCTAACGTCAGAACCAACAAGGCATTATTTTCTCTTGTTTCTCCATTTGTGAACTTTGGAAAAACGCATTCAGACAATATGCAGAAAGGATTCAAAGCATTAAACAATTACCTGAGCAAAAAATGAACAGGGCAACAAACCTTTCTTCCCTTTTTAATTTTGACAAAACGCATAGCTGTCTCTAGGACTTCGCGCGCGCTAAATAAAGAGTGACCCTTTTTTTAAATTAATTTGTGTAATAAAAACATTTATATGTAATATTTTAATTACATGTAATATTGTGGTAAAAATGTATGACACACATCAAGTCCTTATCAACAAAAATGAAGGCACTAGCACATCCAGTAAGATTGAACATTGCAATCTTATTGGCAAACGAGGTTGAGGACATGTATTTGAATCAAATTGCAAACAAGCTAGGTATTAACAGGGCTTTGGCGAAAATACATCTAAAAAAGCTAGAAAAAGAGGGCATCGTTAAAAGTCGAATCGTTCTGGTTGAAGGTGAAGCAAGAGCACTCAGGTATTACAAACTCCAAGATTTTGACATTCACATTTCACCTGAAATCCTCAGAAAGGAGGAAGAGATATGAAAAGTAAGAATCTAATAATTCTAAGTGTTTGGACAGCTATCACAACAATCTTTGTAGTTCTGAGCATTCTCGGAGTGGCATATACAACAACTGTTCAACCAACACAGTGGTTGCTTTGGATGTTTAATGATTGGTGGGTGGTATTCATAATTGGCCTGATATTCACAGGCGGAATCGTCTTCTTCATGAAAGAACCCGAAGTTGAATTACAGAAAGAGCTCAATAATATTAGATCAAAGCTAGATATCCTCACTGAAAAGATAGACGAAATAAAGAAAACAATAGAAGAATGACAACGAAATCTAATTACATGAGAGCCACGAAAATTCCCCCTTTTTCTCGGATTAAAATTTAATGCACACACACAAAAACAAACATTGACAAAATCTATGGAAAAACTCTCAGAGTATTGAATTTTCTTTCAGTGGATATCTGTTGGACCAAAACAGAGGCTGGAACATCCGCAATCACCTAGAACACTGTTGGAGAGCCTATATAACCCCTATCAAGCTTAGCACTTTTCGAGAGCAGCACTTTTGCACTCACTAAAGATGAAATTTACACGATTTCAAAGCTTTGAAACTGGATGCCCTATGCGCGCGCAGAATTAGAATTCCCATCGATCGGGAGAGATGTGACGTGGGCGCAATTAGGAGGGGAAAAACGACAG
>CAYFXZ010000050.1:0-11091 GCA_964347245.1 uncultured Candidatus Bathyarchaeia archaeon
TTCGGATGTTTTCTGCGATGGGTTTGACTGCGTCGGGTGTTACTAGCGTTGCGTATTGGTTGTCACTAGCAAGCTTGATGGTTTTGCCATTGTAGTATTCGTAGAGCGAGGATGGTACGGAAACATAGAGCTCATGGTTGACAAGTCCAAATTGGACGGTTGAAGTGTAAGTTCGTTCGTAGTTGGCTGCAAAAGAGATTGGCACAGTCAAAGCTGGCAGCAAAATGGTGATGGCCAAGATGGCTAGTTTTATGTGCTTTAAAAACATGCGAGCTTCGCTTGTAACTGAGCTTTGAGAACTTAATTAACGTTTTTTAATGATTTTTCTGCATATTCAAATGTGGAAATGCTTGGTTTTGCTGGTATAATGTATTGATTATAACCTGCTTTTATGTAAATACAATTTTTATGGTTGCGCGCGACCAATCCAATTAGCCTCAGTTCATTGACAAACTGCAATTTAACAACTATAGAAACACGTTATCAGGAAGGTTGAGATTTCAATATGCGGTTTTATATTTGCTTTTAATTATGGATTCTGGGGTTAGCGCTGTTTTCCATAATATGTCGAAATGGTTTTGGGCTAGCCTTGCAAAATTAGAGTTATTTGACCATAAGATTGGGACACTGCCCAAAAAACCATTTTGTATCGAGAAAAAGACTTGCGCCCTATCGAACACTGAAAAAGATATTGATTCTCCTGTTAATAGTAGCTTTACTTTGAAGCGAGGATCTTCCCTGAAGTAATGCTTAGTTTTCAGAAATACATCGAAATCTCTCTCCTCTACATAAAGAATGAAGCTTAACTTGACTTGTTTGTCGAGTGCTTGTTTGGAAAGTGACAAGAAATGAAACGCGTTTTTGAAGTTAGCCCTCCACGGCGATAAAAGGCATATGCTCTCTTTTGCCTCTGCTATTGCCTTTTTTGATCGAGTCAAAATCGTGTTTCTACCGGTAATAATTGAGAATTGAACCGTGTCTTCTTCGGTGGTTATGTTCTCGGTTTTTTGATTCAGTACTTCTATGAGTCTTAGTGCTTTTTCGTGCAGAACAGAATTTTCTTTTTCTTTATGCTGAAGCAAAACCGAAATAGCATTTATGGGCGAAATAGCTTTGAAAAGGTTTGGTGAAGCAAGGAGTCTTTCGACTAATCCAAGTTTCTGCAATGTAGGCATAACGCGATAGATGTCTTGCTTTGCGATCTTGGAACTCTGAGAGATCTCTTTCGCGCCAACAAAGCCTCTTTTGACCAGTGCAAGATAAACTCTCGCTTGATTGAGAGTGAGTCCGAGCTGAGTCAAAATTTTGATTTCATTTTCAGTTTTCAACGTGGTTACGGCATAATATTATTTTGAATTATTTTCTTTTATCCTTTTCCGCATTCTTCGGTTTTTTAAGCAGCTGTTTACTCTTGATGATTTCATCATGAACTGGAGAAAACGCAGTTTTTAGCTTCTGACTCCGCCTAAAATTCTCAGTGGAGATTCCACTTAATAAAAGTTAAAAGCGGCTTTTTTGAACTTTTAAAGTATGCGCTGAAAAACGCATTATGTAAAAAGAGGCTTTATAACAAATGAAAAAACTTTCTTCAGGGATTGCTTTGATACTGATGTTAATATTCGTTGCATCTTTGATATCTGTTCAAAATGGACGTGCAGACGTTATTCCAACATATAATTATATTGCTGTTTCTCCAAACCCCACGGGAGTCGGTCAAAGCGTGAATGTTATAACGTGGTTGGACAAAGCCGAGCCTACAGCCTCAGGTCCAATGGGTGGAAGATGGGAATATACGGTGCTGGTCACAGAGCCTGACGGTTCTACTCAGACTTTTGGACCATTGACAGCTGACCCAGCATCCTACGCCTATTTTTCATATGTTCCTGATCAGACTGGAACGTACACTTTTGAATCCAACTTTGCCGGAAAGCAGGTAGCAGGTCCCGGAGTAGTGCCTCCATTTCTGCCAGTCGACGACTATTACGAACCAAGCAGCTTCAGTACGACTCTTACTGTGCAAGATGAACGCGCAGCTTCCTATCCTCAATCTCCCCTTCCGACTCACTACTGGACGCGCCCAATCAATTCTCAAAACTCGGAATGGTACTCAATAGCTGGTAACTGGCTAGCACAGGGAATTGGAAGCTTCGGATACATGTATTACAATTCAACCGGAAATTTCAACCCATACACTAAAGCGCCTGAGAGTCCACACATATTGTGGACTAAACCAGTAGACTTCGGAGGTTTGATAGGAGGAGAATTCGGATCAACCACCACAAGCAACTATTACACGGGTAAGTCTTATGAACCAAAATTCACACCTCCAATAATTATCAATGGAGTACTGTACTACAACGCGCCTTCACCGCCAAGAATGGGCTTCTATGCTGTTGATTTACGCACAGGTGAAACTCTATGGTGGCAAAACAGCACAGGCGGACCAATCGATGTACTTGCTAGTGCGCTTCTTCCGGCCTACGGCCATGCTGGAATTACGATGGGTCAGATTTACAACTACAAGTCGCCAAATCAAATCGGAGGCATCCCATATTTATGGCGCACGCCAAACTTTCAAAGCGTGGGACTACCACTTCCTCCAATCGATTGGTACATGTACGATGCAGTGACGGGCAATTTTATACTAACAATAACGAACACAACCTCTGGCGGCTATAATGTTCAAGGACCAAACGGAGAACTATTAATGTACTACGCAGGACCGAACTGGCTGGCTATGTGGAACTCATCGTTATGCATAGGTCCTGCAGGTCCCTTTAGTACAACTGCTTGGCTTTGGAGACCTCCAGTTGGAGTAACATTAGATTGGCGAAAAGGCATTCAGTGGAACGTTACAACACAACTTTATCCTGGACAACTCATTAACGGAGTAAATTCGGGCATTATTTTAGCGACAACGGGCAACTTTTTCGAACCTCAAAACTGGCAATGGGAAATTGGATATGACGCAGAAACTGGTCAACAATTGTGGGCTGTAAACCGGACAGTGGCTGAAGGATCAACTAGCTTTGGAAGGATGGGACCTGTCGCCGATGGTATCTACACTGAATTCGACAAGGGAGCTATGAAATGGTACGGATATTCCACTTCAACCGGAACACAGCTTTGGGGACCTTCAGTGCCCTATGAAAATGCCTGGGGCAGTCAACCATTAAGTGCCAGTGTTGCCTATGGGCTTCTGATCGGGCAGTCACTCGATGGGATTCATGCGTTGGACCTAGAAACTGGTGAGCGGGTATGGGATTTCTACGGTGACCCAAGCGGTGAAGACTTTCCAGGCTTTAGCACTTATCCGTTCCTAGGTGCTCGACCCACCATTGCAGACGGAAAGGCTTATGTTTCCACTGGCAATTCTCACAGCGATCCACTTTTCAGAGGAGCTCGGATGTATGCAATAAACGCGACAACTGGAGAGTTAATATGGAGAATAAACGGTTTCTATCGAGACTCAATTCCAATTGCAGACGGTATATTGGTGGCTGCCAACGGATATGATAATCAGCTTTATGCGATTGGCAAGGGTCCATCTGCCATAACAGTCGATGTTCAGACGAATGTTGTTAGCCACGGTAAAAGTGTTCTCTTAACAGGTTTCGTAAGTGACATTTCTGCAGGCGCGAAGCGCAAAGTTGAGAACGGCGAATTCAATATGGTGCCAGCTATGTCTGACGAAAGTATGAGCAGCTGGATGGAGTATGTGTATATGCAGCATCCTATGCCACTAAATGCAACAGGCGTTGAAGTAATAATCACTGTTCTGGATCCTAACAACAACTCCTACGAAGTCGGCACAACCACAAGTGACAGCAACGGATTCTACAAGATAGCGTTTACGCCACAGGTTCCAGGTGAATACACAATATACGCAACATTTGAAGGATCAAATTCCTACTGGCCTTCACAGTCTGTAACTGCTATTAATGTTGAAGAAGCAGTTGCCGCTACGCCTGAACCAACACCGCAACCCGCATCTGCTGCTGACATCTACTTCCTGCCAATGTCAATAGGCATAATAGTTGCAATCATCGTAATCGGTGTTGTTCTGATTCTGATGCTCAGAAGGCGATAGCTTTTATTCGAAAGCGAACATTTTCCCTTCCTTTTTTTTAAGGTAATGTCCTCATTGGCATAGGAATACGGACGTTTTGTCAGATGTTTTGCGCGAGTTATATCACCTGATGCAAGCATTTCCTTATTGCACCAACCTTTTCAGCGATAATGAGCGCTTTGAGGAGCAAATACTGAAATGAACGAGCTAGCTTTTGCTTCCACCTAAATGAAAAAGAAATGTAAGAGGTTATTTTAGTTGGATGGTTTTCCGCGTCTATGCATAATTGTTATTGAAATGGTGATTGCCATAGACGTTACCAGCAGAATTGGACCTGTAAATTCAGGCACTGACACGCCTATGTGAGCAAGCGCTGAGTCTAATAGCTCTACTTTCAAGATGTAGCTGAACTGCCCAATAGTCTCTTCTAGTATGTATGTTGCAGTCTCTTCGTGGTAAACTTGAATTCCAGTCTCTTTGTCCCAATAATACATGTGGTGATAAATCTGATCAGATATTGCTATCATGATCCAGCACGTTCACTTCTCTTGGTTCTGTGTACATAGCTGAATTAATAATCAGTATCAATTACTCGTTGAGATATCTTGCTGGCATTGGCCAGTCCGAAATACTATATTCAGGTAGTATTTCTGTATAATTTGCAAGGTTAGCGCCCAATACCATCAGCGATTGACTGCTCGTAATATTGTCGTCCAATATAGAATTAGTTTCGGTTCCGTTTTTCCAGTAATATACGAGATCAAAGGTTAAGACGTCACTGCCATCGCCCAATGTTATGTCAGTAACGGTGTAGTTCATCCAAGAAATTTCATTATACGTTTGCAGATACTCCAGATTTGGAGGCGGAATGTTACATTTTCACTTTCATAAACGATAAATGTGGGTATGTAATAAAACCAGTCGTCTACCTGAACACCAACGTCCCAGTTGTATTGCGCAAAGGTTGGAGCCGCCAATGCAGACAAAAGCAGCACTACAAGAGGAATCAGTAATGTTTTTTCCTTAATTCTTTTTCCCCAAACATTTGTTCAGCATTATCAAACTTTAAACAAGAAGTATTTATGACATGGCAAGAAAGCGCCTTAATCATGAGATTGGAACATAGTCATAGCGCGTTGAGAAAACGTTTTAAATTATGTAACAATTATGTTTTCAGGTTTTCATGAACATTATTGAAGCTCTCTTAGTCCTGATAGTGGGATTCACAGTAGGTGTGCCTTCGTCTCTGGCTGGTCTCGGAGGCGGCTTCATTATAGTTCCTGTTTTAATCCTGTTTTTTCAGGTGCCGGTTAATAATGCTGTGGCAATCAGCTTGGTAGCTATTCTCGGTACAACAGTTTCGGCAACTCTGGGGTATGTCAGGCAGAAACGAGTTGATTTTAAACTTGGTCTCCTGTATGATGTACTTGATGTTCCAGGCATCTTTCTGGGTGCCTACCTAACAACGGTTTTATCTACTGGTGTTCTTGTCGTTCTTTGTGGTGTTTTCATAGTTGTTGTTTCTGTCTTAGTGATAAGGCAAAGAAGGAAGGGGTGTTCAGAAAAGGAACTGGCTGCAAACGTTGTTGTAGCGAGTTGGAAAACGAGTAAAACCGATTCTGAGGGAAAGGTTTTCAGGTACACTCTTCGCAGTATTCCTTTGGCGTTAAGCAGCAGTTTTTTGGGAGGATTGGTAGCGGGTTTGTCTGGTCTTGGAGGTGGAATTACTGATGTTTCAACGATGATGTTGCTTGGCATTCCCCCTCACATAGCGGTGGCAAGCTCGGAGTTTGCCATGGCAGTAACCAACGGTTTTGGAGTGTTGGCTCATGGCTTTTTGAACAATATTCTGGTTGAATATGCTCTGCCACTGACGTTGGGAACGGTTGTTGGAGCCCAAGTGGGTTGTTTGCTTGCCCGGCGTGTTGAAGGGAAAACCATACGAGTGATTCTTTCAATAATCGCTTTCCTCGCGGGACTCAGGTTAATTCTTTCCATTTTAACATTCTAATTTGCGGTGTTGCGTCATTGGCAATTAATCGATTTTGTGATATTGACTCTTACTAACAAAACAGGTAAAGTTAACTTATACGAATTCTAAAAGTTGCTGGGATTCGTGCGCATATAGCAGGGCAAGACTGAAACGCCAAATTCCCATTCTGATCTCAGAGAATCCCAAAGAACAATTTTCTAAAGTGCTCGCCACCTAAAAAATCTGTAGATGCTAATATACAACCCTTTGCTCCAAGCAATCTATTGACGTCTTAAGGTTTTTGCTTCTATCTTATTCTTATAGTTAAGTTCATATTTGAGTATAAAGTTGTTATCAGGAAAATGAAAAAAATTAAGGCTTTAGCTCTCTTATCAGGTGGGTTAGATAGTGTTCTAGCTATCAAACTAATTGTAAGTCAAGGTGTAGAAGTTGAAGCAGTAAATTTTACTAGCCCTTTTTGTTTATGTGGAAAAGGCGGTTGCGGAGTTTACAAAACTGCAGAAAAACTGAGTATTCCACTCAAAACAATTCGAGTTGGAAATAACTACTTGAAAATAATAAGAAATCCTAAATATGGATATGGAAAAAACTTGAATCCATGTCTTGATTGCAGAATATTCATGTTTAAACAAGCTAAGAAATATGCCAAGAAAATTGGTGCTTGTTTTATTTTTACTGGGGAGGTTCTTCGTCAAAGACCTATGTCGCAACATAAAAATGCAATGTTTTTAATTGAACAAGAATCAGGCTTAAAAAACAAAGTTCTAAGACCTTTATCTGCAAAACTTCTGCCAGAAACTCCTATGGAAAAAGATGGATTAGTTGATAGATCAAAACTCTTAGCTATCTCAGGAAGGTCTAGAAAACCTCAAATCAAGCTTGCCAAAGATTTAAAATTAATTGATTATCCTTGCCCTTCAGGAGGTTGTCTTCTTACCTATAGGGAATTTGCTCATAAAGTGAGTGACTTGTTTGCACATAAGAAAAAAGTTACTGAATCTGACATTGCTTTGCTAAAGATAGGAAGGCATTTTCGATTCGGTTCAAATAAGATAATTGTGGGAAAGAACCAGCAGGAAAATCAAAGATTGCTAAATTCTAAAAAAACATTTGATTACTATTTTGAGGTTCCTAATTGTGGCAGTCCTATTACTCTTCTTCAAGGAAGAAAAACCAACAAAAGTATTGCAACTGCAGCTGGTTTAACCGCATTTTATTCAGATAATTCAAACGATAAAGTTTTAGTTAATTATGGGAAATCCCATTTGAATAAATCAATATTTGTTACTAGACCGACTTATTCTGAAGTTCAAAAATTGAAGGTAATTGAGTAAAAAGTTTTTCGGGCAAAAATGTTTCCCCTTGCGCGAACAAGGCGTTCTTTCCAACAGATGCCTCGTTCATAACATTATTAGCATTTTTATTCTAATCGTTCTAATCTTTATTCACTCAACAAGAACAAGAAAAAAAGAAAGTTTACGGAAGAAAAGACAGCAGCAAGAAATAAATTCTAAACGCACGCGTCGAATAATCTCATGGAAAAAATTAGCTTTCAATTGGCTGCTTTGCTAATAATTTGTTTTTATTCCGTGACATAATAATGAACACAATTCCCTGAACTGCGAAAAACAAGCCAATACTTAAGTATATTAAATTTGGTGTTTGAGGTTTGTCATGAAAGACCGTTGTTGCAATGATCTGTTCAAGGTCTGTTGCAACATAAACTGCTACAAGTATTGCTGAAGAACCTTCATTTCTATGGTTCAGAGAAGGAGAATTAGTGTATTCTACAATGCTATAAGAGGTTTCATCACTAACTATTGTGTAGGTTAAACTGCCAACAGTTTCAACAGATAGAGAATCCCCCGGCTGCAAGTACAATGTGTATGGTTTAACAGAGATATAATGCATGAATCCAAATGGATAGGATTGCCATGAAGTCCTACCAGTGGTTCCGTCTTCCACGGGATTTACTGAATCATTGATCTTAGTTGTAGTTACATAGGGAACAGATCCAGCCAAATAGATAAATGGAATACCTGCTATCAAAAAGACCAAACCAATAAACACTATTTTTTGCATTTTCCTAACCAGCATCTATTCAGAAAAGAAAGTGGTTAGTTAAATAAGTATCCAATTTTTTTATCAAAAAAGGGAAAGAAGTTGCGTAGAGAATGGTGACATCACCACTTCAGAAATACTACATAAAACGTTGAGCTTTTTTATAAAACGTTTGGGTTTCACCGTCATTTCCGCTTCCAATACTATTCTACAAAAAAGAGAAATTGACACAAGATAAAAAACGGTTTACGAAAAAAAGAGAAGTTCATCGAGCCTGGGCCAAAAATTTCTGGAGCTATCTCTGCAAAGAGAGAACGCATAACTTTTAAATGACTTTGCTTCTTTGATGGTGTTGGTGAAAATTCATGGCGTTTTGTTCCAAATGTGGAAAAGAGCTTCCTGAAAACGCATATTTTTGCCCTTCATGCGGTGTGAAAACGGCAAAAGGCATAGAAGCCAACGTTTCAATGCCCTATGGTGAAATGTTTTCGGAAATGGAAAAAAAATTAGAAAAAGCGTTTTTAATAACTTCTGAAGAGATGAAGAAAGCGTTCAACAAAGTAAGGGAAGAAGTTAGGAGAGTAACTCACCGAGAACCTGTCATTTGTCCATGTTGTGGAGAAAAGAACTATGCTGAAGACAAGTTCTGTGTTAAATGCGGTAGAAAGCTCAATAACTGAATTTTTCTGCTAGTCTTTCGTGCACGATTATCTCAATTCTTCACTACATTGAAAATAAGTGTCTATCTTATTCTGGTGTTTTATAGCTAGAAAAATGTTGGTTTCACAGCCTAAGCGGATTTCCATTTTTGAACAACAAAAAATTGCTAAATGACCGCAAGAATTACGCGTTTACGCGGAAACACGCACTCATTGCACATGAAAACCGTTTTCAACCGTCATCTTAAAGATGTAAAATGACCTTCGAAGCTGATTTTTGAAACACCAGAGAGGCTGAAAAAAGCACAATTCCTAATCTGCTAACTTGTACAAAAAGAAAAAGGCATACTGATGCCTCTGCTGTTTGATGTATTTGTGATTCACAATTTTTTTAAGCATGCTTCTCTGATCAAAGCTCAAGAATAGCAGAGGATCAATTATGATCTCCACCATGAAAATTGCTGTTGCTGCGATAATAGCCGTTGTCTTGATTGCAAGCGTTTATGTGGCGCTTACACTCCCAAAAACTGTTATCGATTTCAATGTTGCCTTCGCTATCGGAGCTGAGAGAAAAGTGGAAGAGTTTGAAGTGCCCTTGCTCCAAGACAAAGTGCAAGTGGAAGTTATCATTGGCAGTGGTTCAGCCCTTTGGAACGCAAAAATTTCTGATTCGAATGGAAAAGAAGTCTGGAGTCACAGCAATGCTCAGGGAGATCAAACCAGCTACCGAAGCAGCTGGCTTTCACTGCCGAGTGGGCGATACAACTTCACCTTCGGAACCATAGGGTTTGGAGAACTGCAAGCAAACATAAGGGTTGCTTCAAAAGGCGGATTTTGGTAAGAACTAAAAGGTTACAAGATACAACAATTCACTAAGCGTGTTTTTAACCTAATGATAATAGAAAGATGAAAAATTTTGAAGTTATGGCATTGAAGCAATAAGCCACAACACTATTACAATGAAGATTATGAGTATTATAAAAACTAGGCTAAAAACTCGGTACATGCGTCTGTTGCACTCTTTTTTCAAGTCACTAAGTTGGCACCAAGAAAAATGGAAAGTTCCGTATGCTACGAAGACAGAGGTAATGGCGATAATTACTGTGCAATATGTTAACAGAGTTATTTTTTGAGATTTAATTTCTGATTTTTCTATGTAACTTTCTACTTGTTCCATGTAATCTTCGTTTTTCTCCAGGAATTCGCTCCATCTTTCATTTTGGACTCTCGCATAATTGGGCATAACATCGAAAACATGACTAGAGGTACCAGTAGTAAATGTGTAAACTCCTTCGCTATAATATCTATAGTACCCAAGGGGAACGTCGCTTGAAACTGTGATAGTGTATGTATTCGGAATCTCAAAGAAGTACACATTTACTACTTCTCTACCGAGCATAGTGTAATTTGGATATAATGACTTGGTTTCGTTAAGTTCAAGTGTTAATGGAAAGTAATTGACAGCCCCTATTATTGTTCCATTGGGATTTTGAACTTCAACTTTGAAGGTTGTGTTGATAGGCAATGAACCAGTATTTTTCAAGTTAATATTATACCAGAAATGATCTCCAACATAGTAGTCACTGCTATCTGACTCAGTTAATATCTCAAAGGTAATATCTACAGCTGCTTCTTCGGATGGTTGACAATTGCCAACTACTATTGTGCATATTATTAGTGACGAAATGAGGATAAATTCTAAAAATTTTTTCATCTAAGTTTCAATTGATTTATTTAATGATTTAACCTTTTAGGTTTTGTCCAAAAATCCAAAACCCAAAGTTTATGAGAATTAATATGGCCTATGTGGACATTTTCTAAATCCGAAATACATTAGTCGCTTGCCTCTTAGAGAAAAGTTGCATCAAGAGAACTGCTGAGTTGTAAAATACAGCGCACACCCAGCAGGGCAAGACTAAAATGCTAGATTCCCACCTGCTCAAATAATCTGCCGTCAAGATATGAAAGTTCATGTGCTTCTTGAAGATTAATTGAACTTGGATTTTTTAGCAATTTTCTTGATTATGTTAATAATTATGGTTTGCAATATTATTGTTGGGTTGTGAATGAAGCGAAAGTTAGAAGAAATAATTTTCAGAAATTTCGAGGGCGGTGATGAAACTGAATTAGTACGTTTTCTTAATTTTTGTTATGAAAAATGGGGAGATCTTAAAAAGTGGCGATATCTCTATCCCCGCTTTCCATCATTTGATCCTGCTAATATCTTTATTGTCGAGCATAATGGCAAAATTGTAAAGCAAATTTTGATTCTAAAGTTATCTGGAGGCAGGGGTCGGATTTTCACCGAC
>CAYFXZ010000051.1:0-11022 GCA_964347245.1 uncultured Candidatus Bathyarchaeia archaeon
CTGCGCACTTGGTTGGAAACTCGTTTTGGAAAATAACGAACGAAATTTCATGGAAGCTGACTTCTTGGTTTCTAAGAAAAAGAGCGATTAATGTTGGTTTCTAATCTATTCATGCGACAACTGCTATGACGCCGTTGGTTCCGAAGAAACTCGTCATGTACAGATGAGCTAAGCAATTCCGGTTTACGCATCTGAATATGTAATCGCCAACCTGTTCCGCACCAAAAGTTATGGATTCAGTTTCACCTAGAATCAAGTGAAGTTCTCCAACTACGGCCCCGTCTGGAGCGCTGAGTCGGATTGGGTGCGCGCTTGCAGAATATGGCTCGTCAGGGGCAACCATGTCACGGTTCGAAACTACTAATGTTACTGTGTCTCCAAGGTTTACTTTGAAGTTTTGCGGCGAAAAGGCGCTTGCCATCGCACCATTGTCGTTATTGGCTTTTACCTAGTGCACCGACATACGCAATGTCTTTGTTGTTGGCGGAGTCGCATAAGCAATACCGGTTCCGATCATGATAGACAAGACTAGAACTATTTGGATTGCAATCCGTGCTTGTTTTCTTAAGCCAATCATTTCGTTTTCACTTTTATGTTGAGAAATTATAGCGGAAGAAAATAAATATCGTCGAATAAAACATAGATCAAAATAGAACGCATTATAGAAAGAATTGACTTAGAATTTTGGCGTGAGAATCCGCTCTTATTATGGTTTCCGCGCGCGAGTACGACGATAACATGTGCCTCGCTGTCTAAGTTTTGTTCTATTGGCTTCCCAAGTTTGTTCTACAGATTTTATATCAAAGTCTTTACGCTTTAGGCTTAAAGCATAACAGAGGTGAAAATTATGAAAAAGATGATCATGGTTGCACTGATTTTCACGCTTTTACTGACATTTGCCCTCTCCGCGCAGAGCGTCTTTGCTGGAAATCGCAATGCTAATGGTGATAATGGTACGCAAGGAACTGACATCCTCAATGGATTATCTGGGTGTAAACCACCCCTGCAATCAAGTCAAAAAACCCAGTATTGGGTTTACGTACCCAGCGAACTACTAGATTCCTTTGGATTCAGCGCACCCTATTTCCACGAATGGATGGGTGGACCATGTTGTCCCTCCAATGTTCGTTCAAACATCGGAAATAACTATGCGCTTCCAAATCAATGCTGCAATGGACCGGACTATTTGCCAGAGTTCCTAGGAGGAGGCCCCACAGGTGAACAAGGTCCAGGTAATCACTGCGAATGCTTTGAGATTAGAGGCTATCCATACAGTCTATTACCCCTCTAATTTAGCATATCTGAAACATTAAGACGCCCTCTTCCCTTCTTTTCCATTTTAAACTTCAAACAACGCTTTTGCCAAGTCTTCTTGGAATTCCATTGCCAACTTGTTAATCTTACAGTTTTAAATTTAGTGATGATTTGAGAATCTGTTCACTATTTGATCTTTGGTTGGTTGAATTAAATTTTAATCTTTTTCTCTCTCTAAAAACTCATCACAAAAAAACACACACAAACAAATAACGCGCCACGCATACTTGAATATAGAAAAGACTCTTAACTTGATTTGGTTGGACAGTAATTTTTAGTCGGGCTTATTTGTAGAAAAAGATAAATCACGCGGGCTATGAAAACTTCATAATAGGACAAAGTTGTAAAGCCCGAGATCAACAAGATGGAATTAAATGCCTTTAAAGTTGCCTTAAAAGAGCAAAAGCTTAATGAAGAACAGATTGAAGCTGCTGTTGATATAGTGAACCAATTTGGTGAGTTTCTCAGTCTTCAAAAGAAGTTGGTAGAGACTGCATCCTATGAGGATGTCTACGATTTTTCGGATTATATGATTAATAAAAAGAAAAATACATTCGAGAATTATGCGTCTCTCCTTAGGTTTGGATATTTTCAGAAGAACAAGAGATTAATAATCGCTTTCTTGGAAATCCTCGATGGAAGCGAAATGATAGTAAATTTCTCTAAGCGAGTAAAAGAGGAATATGGTGAAAAAATTAGAGACGAAGTTTTTAAGGATGTGAAGTTACCGCCGTTGGGTATCCGCCCAAATCAAAAGGTTGAAGTTACAAAAGAATTAGTTATTAGATTTCTCGCCAAAGTTGATTATATAGCGTGTAAAAAGTTCTTTGAAACTGGACTTCGCAATAGGTATCTTCGATCGTATGAAGAACCCAGAAAGTTGTTTCAAGAATTGAATGATGTTGACAAATTTCTAGAAAGGAGTCACCAAAACCTTATAGACAAATTGGAAAAACACCTGAAGGAGGATACACTTTTCTTCACCCAAGAGGTCAATGACGAAGTAATTGCGTATGTTAAATGCGACCAAACAATCGAGACGGGAATCCGGAAAGGCAAACGCGTAATTATTACCAAGATCCCGTATTCGACGAAAGATTTTATTCATGAAACGAACAAAAGGAAAAAACGATATTATTACTGCCATAATCCGTGGATTCGTGAGGCATTCTTGAAAGAAGATCGACCAATTGATCCGGTCTTTTGTGGTTGCAGTGCAGGATTCTTCAAGAACTTCTGGGAAGCTGTATTGGACCAGCCAGTTAAAGTAGAGGTTGTGAAATCGCTCATTAAGGGCGATCAGATTTGTGAATTTGCCCTGCATTTACCCCCAAAATGAAAGTGGTGTGCGCCTGTGTTTGTTTCATTAATTGCAGAGGCAGTAGTTGGATTAGTTAGCTTGATAATACTTTACGTGTTAGACAAAAGCATCAGTAGCATTTAATTTTAATCTTTCTCTCTCTCAACTCAAACAAAATTTCGTGACTATCACGACACGTGTTATTCTCTGTCAAAAAAACTATTTCTTCTGCATTAATTCTTTAAAGCATTCTATACAAATTAACTTATAGAATACAGGAACAGGTGCAGGGCTTCTCTCTTTCGGCAGTAACTTACCACAACACTCGCATCTAGTAACAAGTCTCATTTCATTAAACCTCCATATTATCTACCTCCTCTTCTAAGCTCTTTTTTTGTTTAGCGTTGTATTTATATCTAT
This sequence comes from uncultured Candidatus Bathyarchaeia archaeon, assembly GCA_964347245.1. Classification (GTDB taxonomy): domain Archaea; phylum Thermoproteota; class Bathyarchaeia; order Bathyarchaeales; family Bathycorpusculaceae; genus SG8-32-3. Next base: position 3,035 of record CAYFXZ010000051.1, read on the forward strand.
TAATTCGGGCTGGCGACCTTGGGCTTTTCCAGGGCAATTCGTCTTTGTTTCTTCATAAATAAGCCATAAACTAAGAAATCTACGTTTTCACTTTGATTAAACATAATTTGATATGCCTTAACCTAATAGCTTCTTCCATACTTATACACACTATTCAGCCAATAAGATAACCCCACTTGCCTTCTGCCTTCATTTCTCCTGTGCTTCTAAGCTTGCCTTTTTGTATTCAGGAGCACCCTTGAGTTTCCAACGTCAAAGTCGTCATCAAATTAATATTTAGAGTTTAATTTCTTGTTCTTCATGCGTTAAGTATTTAGTTTTCAGCTAACATCGATTTTGTCATATAATGTAAAAAGCTGTTAATGATTTTGGGGACTCGCGGGATTTTTTTGGCAGACTTGAAGCGGAATGCTTCAGGATAAATGTGTTTCTTTTTTACTTCAGACAGGAAGTTCCTTTTTCTTGCTGGTTTGATTGATGAAAACCGCAAAAATTGTTTTGATCATCGTCCGTTTGTGGGGTACCTTGTGTGTTTGGTGTTCCCACATTTTCTTGGTTTGCGTCTCCAAGCCCTTGTTAGTCAATTATGGGTCGAGAGGCGTTTATATAATCTAGTTGAAAGAATGCAGGGTCTTCATCTATTGTTGTTGAATTAATATAAACTGTACCAGTTAAGGGACCCAATATTCTCTCGTTTACCGTTGGCTTTTGATCTAGATTTAGGAATGGTTGTGTAGGGTCGTAGTGAATCATGTTTTCTGTTGTTCCTTGTTGAAGCATTTGATCAAAGAAAGTTGCTTTCAGAAAGTAGTAACCTTCATCTAGAGTGCTTGTTTCCCAGATTGTATTCCAGCCAGTTCCGCCTAGAGCGTTTGTTGAGCCGTTTCCGTAATCTCCATTAAATTGAATTCCTCAAAACCAGGATTGTAATCTTCTTCGATTAGAGTCCAGTCTATTCCATTTTGGGAGAATTCGAAGATTGAGTGAGTTATGTCTTTTTCGTCCGCAAGATCGATTACTCTAACATCTACTATTGGTTCATATGCTTTGACTATGTCGGGGTCTAGGGTTGACATAATTCATCATTTGCAGAAGAGGTGAAATACGGATTAGGGGGTAAATCTGGTTGTGCATTAATTGGATGAAATAAAGATATTGGGTGAAGAGGAGAAATGCAATTATTGATTCAAGTATTAATGAAATTTTTTTGGCTTTCAGGTTAATGACCTTCTTAGGCGAATTAGACAGTCGCTCTGTTTTTCCCATTTTTAAAGAATATGAATTCAAAATATTGTTTTGACAGTGAAGAAACCTTTGACTAGCTAGTGGGCTCTTACAGTAGCTGATATTTTTTGTTGGGTTTGGAGATTGAATTTTAATTTTCTTCAGATGTAAATCTCGTGCCATCGACTTCTGGATTTCTCTTTGCATTTCTAGTTTTGTGGCAGGAACTTGAGTTATTTATTATTAAATTATTAGGTGAAACGGGGAGCAATTTATATAACACTGTTATGCTGATTGCTTATGGGTGTTTGGAAACTAAAAACTGTTTCAATAGCCAAGACAGCTTTAATCTTTGCTGTATCACTGTTCTTAGTTACAGCGGGTATCTTAATCTGGAACCATAGTACTTTGGCCAACGAAACTGATAATATTGAACCTGACTTGCCTTTCGAAGAACCAACGAATCAACAACCGAATTCAGAGCAAGATACTCCTGATGTAGGGTCGCCTTTACCAAAAGAGCCACCACCATCAGAGAAACCTGAAATGCCTAATGAGAATGAACCGTCTCAAGTTCAAACAACACCTCCACCAACCTTGTTGGGAGGGCCAAAAGTAAGAATCGGTGATAAAGATTACATTTTCAATCCCCTGGATGTAAACTCCACAAGACCAGACCTTTTCAATCAAGGTCAATTCTCTATGTTCGATATTCTAGTCTACCTGAACAACCAAAACGAAATTGAATTAGAGTATCATTTCGACGAAACAATGAACGCCTATTTAATTGATGCCATAGACGGGGAAACAGGATGGTGGTACATAACATTCTATGATGGAGGATGGGCTGAACAAAACGTATTCAGACCAGACCATTATCTTTGGAAACCGGGAACAACCCTGAGATTTTATAGAGAAAGCCAATCAAAGATAAAAAGCATATATTCGACGTGGCAACAGGAAATTCAACGAAAAGAAAGAAACAACGGAAAAACCATCATCCCAGAAGTGGTAATTCGAGGACAAACCTTCACAAGAAGTTTTGAAGACGTTGAAGTAACACCCCACAATCTGAGAACCGATGTTTTCCGAGAAAACGTAATCACGGCAATCGATGTAATTCTCTCGTTGGGAGAAAAGGGGAAGATTGATTATGAGCTTCAATGGTACGATTCTATTGGAACGGCAAGCGTAGTTAGAAGCTATTGGGTCGAAGCAATAGAAAATGATGTGGCTGCAGAAAGATGCGGCTGGGTTTATGAAGCAGGATCAAAACAATATAGAGGCTTCACAGGAAACCACATTCACCTGCCTTCAGATACAAGAATATTAAACTCTCCAGAATATGTAGAATTCTTTTGGATATGCATCTAAAGAAAAGCATTTCTTAGATGGTGGAGTGAAAGTGACTGAGTGAGCGATTAATAGAGAGACGGTGACAGAGGGAGTAATACACAGACAGAGAGACAGGGTGACAGTGAAAGAGAGGGTGGACGCGCGCACGTGTGGGCGTGGGTGTGAGAGAGAAAAAAGATTAAATTTTAATCCAACCAACCAAAACTACCCATCTTCTCGAAATATGAATTACTTTTGTCGTCTTTACATATAGTGACAAATTATATTAGCTGAAACAGAAGATGTAGATTACTATAAATATTAAGGAGAAAGAAAAATGACAGTTAATAAAAGAAAAACTATGACAACTTCTATCGCTTTACTTTTGATGGTTTCGATGGTTGCTTCGATTATTGCTCTACCAATCGCCAGTGCACATGATCCTCCATGGGAGTTTCCAACATATTCATTCATAAGCGTGGCGCCTGATCCAGTTGGAGTAGGACAAATGGTTAACGTTAACTTCTGGGTTAACTTGCCACCGCCAACAGCAAGTGCACAATACGGTGACAGATGGCATAACATGTATGTGACGGTTACAAGACCGGATGGATCCACGGAAAGACTGGGGCCATTTACATCCGATGCCACTGGAGGAACATTCACCACTTATACACCCAACGTAGTAGGGGAATATGAATTTCAGATGATTTTTGAAGGACAAACTTTGGTGGGTGAAAACCTTGGAGCCCCTGCGTCTGCATACCCAGAAATTGGTGACTATTATAAACCCAGCGAAAGTAACGTATTTCCGCTAACAGTTCAAGATGAACCAATACCACTTCCAGCAACAGTGCCACTTCCAACCAACTACTGGACACGCCCAATATACGGTGAAAACAACGAATGGTACTCAATAAGCGGTAACTGGCTAGGTCTATCTGCCTCCACATTTGCCACAACAGGAATGTACAACGCAACCGGAAACTACAACCCATATACTACAGCACCAAATACTGCCCACATCCTATGGACAAAACCTGAGGCTTTCGGCGGCATAATCGGCGGAGAATACGGCAACACTCAAACAGCAAACTACTATTCAACTTCGCAATATGAACCTAAATTCGCGCCAATAATCATGCAAGGCATCCTCTACTACACTATATATCCCGGAGCCTCAACTCACCCCGCAGGGTGGGCTGCAGTCGACCTCCACACTGGAGAAACAATATGGACAAAAGAGACAACTGAACTTCTAAGATGCGGCCAAATAATAAACATGATAACTCCTAACCAATACGGCGCTTTAGCTTACCTCTGGTCCATTCCACAGAGCGCTGGCGGTTTCATGGGTGCCCAAACCACATATTACATGTCTGACGCTATGACGGGCGACTATATTCTTACCATTGAAAACGCCACTTCGATGACGCTCACTTCAGATGATAACGGAGATTTGATAGGCTACTATGTAAACTCCAGTAATCCATATGAACCCACGCTTAACATGTGGAACTCAACGAGGTGCATAAATCTTTCACCATATGTTACCAACTACGGAGGCGGCGGGCCAACACCAGATCAATGGATGTGGAGGCCTCCGCAAAATGTTGTAATCGACTTCGCACCCGGAATACAATGGACTGCACCATTGCCTACTGAAGATACTCAGGGAAATACCTTGATTGTTATGGTGAGCATGTTCGGTTTTTCGTTTCCATCGTATCTTCTCGGTATTTCGGCAGTGCAGAGCGACGTCGTGTTATTGAGAGGAACGACAGCTGGCAGTTCATATCTGTATCAACCTGGTTGGACAGAAGAAGCAGGCTTCAGCGCAATAGATGGTCACCAACTTTGGGGCGTAGTCAATCGAACTCAGGTACCTTTGGCGATTGTGTACACTGGTGGTGTCTGGTCTGGAAGCGGAGCATATGTCCAATTGACGGAATCCACATTGTCAATTGAAAGCTTCAGTCTGAAAACGGGACAGAAATTGTGGGGTCCAACTTCACTTCCAAATGCTAGTCCATTCAGTACATTGGGTTCAAATGCTATCGTTGCTGACGGCCAAATCTACATTTGGCAATATGGAGGAGACGTTTATTCGTATAATATTCTCACCGGAGAGCTGAATTGGGAATATCACTCACCAAGCGCTGGGTTGGAATCCCCCTATGGTCATAATTCCATATGGACTTTCACTGTAGGGTCGATCGCTGACGGCAAACTATTCGTCCCTGAAGGTCACATGTACAGTCCACCGCTTTACCACGGGGCACAACAACTGGCTTTGAACCTCAGTACAGGCGAAGTGGTTTGGAGCATTGACGCTTTCGATGTCACCAGTGGTCCAGCTATTTCAGACGGAATCATGACCACGCTAAACGCCTATGATAACCAAATATACGCATATGGTAAAGGACCTACTAAACTAACTGTTTCAGGACCTGATAGAGCATATCCCTTGGGTACACCCATCGTGATAAGAGGTACAGTAACTGACATATCTGCTGGTTCGCAACAACAAGCAGTTGCGGCTAATTTCCCGAATGGTCTTCCATGTGTTTCAGACGAAAGCATGAGTGACTGGATGGAGTACGTTTACATGCAGCAACCTAAGCCTGCAAGTGCTACTGGCGTAGATATTACAATAAGCGTTCTTGACCCGAACGGCAACGTTTACGATGTTGGCACTGCAACAAGCACCACAGAAGGCACATTTGGGTTAATGTTCGATCCCTTAGTTCCAGGCGAATACACAGTTTATGCAACGTTCGAAGGCTCCGAATCCTATTGGCCTTCCGCTTCAGCAACCTATGTATACGTGACCGAAGCTTCTATTGCGACGCCAGTACCGACGCCTGTTCCGCAAGCGCCGGTTGAAACTTACTTTGCAGCCTCAACAATAGCCATAATTGTGGCAATCGCCATAGTTGGTCTACTACTGTTCAGGAAACGGTAAACATTATATAAGCAACAAATTCTTCCCCTTTTTTTGGAAATCCTATACCCAAGTCGGTTAGTAGTTCTGATCGTTATTATAGTAACCTACGTTTTAGCCGAAAATTCAAATAAATCAAGTAACTCTGCCTAATCATAAATTTTGTTTAATACACAATATCTCGTCGTTGACATTGTTTGGCACTGATAGCCTACCTTGTTTACTACTCAGTTACTGGATCCTCAAGAACTCGGCGATCTTCACGATATCGAAGTGGAATGGCATTAGAAACCCTTAAGGCACGATACGCAAGGGGCGAGATTACAAGAGAACAATTCTTGAAGATGAAAGAGGAGCTAGAATCGTGAATTATAACCGATTGGCTCTGGGCTGAGTACTAAAGGAGTGGAAGAGACAAACAACGTAAATCTATGGCATGCGCGCTTCTATGACATTCTACTCGCGTGCGTGGATACAATACAGAAAAGCTTAATTCAGGGTGCCAATATTATCCAGAAGAAGGCAGAGATTATGAAGTCAAGTCATGTTCTCTTCTTTATAGGTGTTGCATTGCTGGTCGTAAGCTTTGGTCTGGATTCGTATATATTCATCAATATGTGGGGTGAAGAGGTCGGCATAATCGGGGATATTCAGTGGATTTCACAGATCTTAGGAATAGTCTTCGTAGGTCTAGGATACTGGAAGAAAAGTGAAAAGAGTTGACACAACCTCTTCCATCTTGATGCTCCAGATTGTGCTAAAGTTTCAGATTTTCAGTTTTTTTTGTGCGCGCGCTTTACGTGTGAGTACGAGTGCTCTCTCAGCCATCTGTCTCTTTTTTCTCGAAACTCTTCTCCTGTTATACCCTGCTTTTTTAAATCTTCAATACATGTCGCAAAAGCAACTTGTCTATCGGTTGGGGGTTTTCGATAAGGTTTAACTTGTGGGATAGGATCTCGAGGAAGCTTCGACACTAATACTGATGGCATTTTTCCTGCAGTTTTATACTTGCTAACGATATCTATGACTTTTCTCCTAATTTTTTCATTGTCCACAATTATGGCTTCAATATCTGACGTGCATTCAATCGACACTTTTCTATCATCAAGCAAATCAATCTCGCCTGAAATATTTTCGACTTGAACTCCTTCAGCTAAGCATTTCTCCAAATTCTTCCGATTCGTCACTGGCATCTCAGCAGAATTACTGCGCATGGCGATATCCGTGAAAAATCGTATTTTGCCATAATCAGCAAATTCTAAAACAAGTTCATTATTTGCTAGAAGTATGATTATTTTCTCGTAGTCACTACTCATTTTGGGTTGGTTGAATTAAATTTTAATCCTTTAATTACGTTATTCCGCTAAATTTTCAAAGGGAGAAAATTATTTAAGACCTTATTTTGAGTTAAATAGTCAGGTATTAAGAATGCGTTTGGATTACATCATGTACATATTGGCTATTTTCCTACTACTAACGTCACTTGTGCCTTTGTCAGTTGAAATCGAAGGAGTTGACAATAATACGAGAAATGTTTTAACAGTTGCAGTAGTTGGTTTAGCTATACTATCTTTTGTATTAGGTTACTCTCAAAGACCAAAGACCAAAGCTCAGGCTTGCCAACAACCGTCAAATACTCTTAAATAAAATTAATAAATTAAACTTTAATTTCCTTCCTTATTCCATGTATATGCTGAACCGGGTATAAACCAATTAACAACTCCAACAGGACAGTCAATCCAAGTTGGTCGGTGGGATTAAAATTTCATATCCAATCGTTGGAATTTTATTTTAATAATTTTGTGTGTTATGTGACGCTCAGCACGCTTCAACTATCTCACTACTAAGACTGGGCAAGGTGCGAGTTTCGTAACCGCTTCGCTTACACTTCCCATAAGTAGTTCCTTTATCTTGCTCAAGCCCCTAGCACCGATAACAACTAGACTGAAATTGCCCTGCTTAACTGCCTTGAGAATCTCTTCGACAGTGTGTCCATCAACCAACAAAGTCTGCACTTGGACTCCCTCAGCTTCAGCTTTCTTCTTGCCGTCCTCTAGAATGCCTCCACCGTGCTTGCGCATTGCTTGAGCATACTTGTAAACCTGCATAGGAGTTATCGCAATACGGCTGATTGAATATACATGGATTAGTGTGATTTCGCCATCAACCTTCTTAGCGATTTGAACTGCCTTTCCCAGAGCCCAAATTGAGTGTTCAGACCCATCGAACGGAACTAAGATTTTTTCAAACAATGGCACCAATTTTCACCGCAGTAAAGCAATACTTAATTAGCTTGTAGATATATTTTTGCTCCCAAGCGCCATTTGTTCATGTTAGTCCGATTGTTGGAACGACAAACCGAATTTGCATCTTAAGTTTTTGAAACTTTAGTATGATTTAAATAATTTTTTATTTTGTTTATTTCTCAAATGCGTTTTCGCATATGCTTTCAATTTTTTGGTTATTTTTGAAATTTTTGTAGCTA
>CAYFXZ010000052.1:0-10464 GCA_964347245.1 uncultured Candidatus Bathyarchaeia archaeon
GACTAAAATTTAATCCAACCCAACCCCCATCCACAATAAATTGTACTAAATATTTTCAGATTAAAAACAAAAAGTGATGCATGGACAGGAGAGCCCAAACCGATTAGTTAAAGGCACTTATTTTCTTAATTTGACGTTCATAGTCGAGATTACCTTTCCATTAAGAGTATCTACTTCATGTATAAAGCGCGCGCGAAGGGTCTCAGAGAGGATAGGTATATGAATTTCATTGAACAGAATATATATTGGGGCTTAATCATTGAAAAAAGACTAGTAGTTCTTGGAGCTGGATATGGCGGTTTGCTGGCAGCTTGTGAACTTGAAGAAAAAATCAGATTTTTGAAAGATATTGAAATTATTCTTGTTGACAAAAATAATTATCACCAATATTTACATCTTGCCTATGAGATTATTACAGACGCTAAGAAAGTTTCTGATGTCACAGTCCCGTTGAATGAGTTGCTGGAAAAAAGGAAAATTCGGTTTTTTCAGGCAACTATACATGAGATTGACCTCAAAAACAAAGTAGTTAAAACCAATAATGGCGACTTATCTTATTTTGAGCTTGTGATTGCCCTTGGGAGCGAACCAAATTATTATAATATCAAGGGTGCAGAGGAACATTCTCTCTCTGTCTGTTCAGTAGAGGCAGCTGCTCAAATCAGAGATAAGTTAAGGAGCATCTTAGAGCAAGATAAAGATGCAACAATTGTTGTAGGCGGCGGAGGATTCACAGGTGTTGAGGTCGCAGGAGAAATTCTGGATCAATTCAAATGTCATGTTATCGTAATCGAACGGTTTCAACGTTTGCTACAATCTTGGGGTAGACCAGAATTTTCATCGAAGGTAGCCAATATTTTAAAGGAGATGGGCGCCGAGATTATTTTTAATAAAAGAATTGTTGAGGTTAAGGCAGACCGTATTGTTTTTGATGATAGCAGTCATATTGATTGTTGTCTCAATATTTGGACGGGTGGAGTTCAAAGCTCAGGGGTAACGAGTAGTAGCGGATTGAAAACTGGAAAAGACAACAGGGTAGAAATCAACCAGTTTTGTGAAGCAGTTGGATTTCCTGGCGTTTATGTGGTGGGTGATTGTTCTCTTGTTGTTGACAGCAAAACTGGAGAAATCCTTCCCCAGTGCATCGAGATTGCTTTGGAACAAGCCAAAGTAGTGGCACATAACATTTGTGCGGATTTAACCCATGGTAGGAGAAGTGTTTTCGTTCCGAGGTTTAATGGGTTAATTTTGGCCGTAGGGGAGAAATACGGTATAGGAAAAATTTCTGGGGTGAATATAGAGGGACGACTTGCCCAAATGCTAAAGCGAATAATTCATCTGAATTATGTTTATAGAATAGCAGGTCTTGGAGAAATAATCAAGGAAATAGTGTAAATTAAGTAAATTAAATCGAACAAAAGGTATGAAACATTTTTAGGTTTTGGATTGGGTTTAAGTTTTAACATGGCGCGCGGATTATTAATTGAAAAAATCTATTGAATCCAAAGTTTCTTTTGCAGAATCTACAGGCTTTATGGATTTTTAGAAGAAATAGGAACTTTGTTCCAAATTGGAGTATCAATTTCGTTTGGTTCTAATAAATAAAACGAGAACAATCTCATTTCTTTTTTCGCAATTTCTACAAATTGTTTTAAAGCTGATTTAGAAGCAGCATATAAGGATAAAAAAGAGGTATTGAGCGCGCGCCATTGAGGCTCAATTTTTCTCTATAATCAGCGGAGGCTAACAACTATAAAATTTTACATTCCGTAAATTTAGAGGCATTTTATGTTTCTGGCACAAAATTGTTATGTCTGCCTCTCAGCTTGTTTTCAAGTCTTCCATGAACTCTCTCAAATTCACTTTGGCAAATCCGTTTTCGTCGCAGAGTTTTTGTTTCGCTGGCGGTCTATCCATATAAAACGGTATTCTTTTTGCGATCCGCTCTTGGAAAGTTGGCTCCAACTCGTTCTTGTAGAAAACGCCTATGGGGATTTTGTCTCCCCATTCGCGTGCTTTATTCAGTGCTGCCATTCTCTTCTGGAAATCTTCAGACCAATCGCGCACATTAGGGTCAAAGCCCGTTTCTTCAAGTTTGTAGAGCCTAGATTGCGGCTTTCCGCTTGCGTCTTTTCGGTCTTCCCCAGCGTACCACGCTTTTGTGGTTATGTTGTTGTAAGTGGGGCATGGCTGCAAGCACTCGATGAACGCTAACCCTTTATGCTGGATTCCCTGTTTTATCACCTCTTTCAGGTGCCTTACATCAAAGGCGTATGACCTCGCTGCAAAAGTGTACCCTGAAATAACCGCTAGCCCAATGGGGTTAACCGCCTCATTGATGTTTGGTTTCGGCAAAGACTTTGTCTGCATTTCGCGTTGCAACGTCGGCGACGCTTGGCCCTTTGTTAGTCCGTAAACGCCGTTATTGTGAATTATATAGGTAAGGTCTAGGTTTCTTCTTCCAGCGTTGACAAAGTGTCCTGCGCCTATGCCTAAGCCGTCGCCGTCTCCGCCAATGGCTAAAACTTCCAAGTTGGGATTTGCGACTTTGATTCCTGTAGCGAAGGGCAAAGTTCTCCCATGCAAAGTGTGAACGCCATACGCCTTAACGTTGTGCGCCTCTTTGCCTGAGCAACCTATGCCTGAAACAACCACGATCTGGTGAGGTTCCAAGCCCAGCTCCGAGAATGCCATCTGCAACCCGTTCATTATGCCAAAGTCACCGCAGCCTGGACACCAGTCAGCATAGATGTCTGTTCTGAAATCTGACGGCTTAAGACCCAACCATCAACACCTCCCTTTCAGAGGCTTTGCCAGCTAAAACCGCTTTAAGCGTGCCGTACACTTCTGTCGTTGTCATCGGGCGCCCCGTGTACTTTAATATGTAATAGTTTGGGGCGATGCCTGTTGCCTCTTTTATTACTCCTCCCAACTGACCTGTGTAGTTATCTTCCACGTCGATTATCCGCTTCTTGCCCGCTAAAGCTTTTTTTACTTCTTCCACAGGAAGGGGGTGAATCAGACGCATCTGCATGAAGCATAAGCTGAAGCCTTCCTGTTTCAGCATGCTGAGCGACTCGATTATTGCGCCTTTCGGTGAACCCCAGCTCACTACAATGTTTTCTGAATCATGGTCTCCGAAAAACTTCAACTTGTCCCCAACAGGAACTTCTTTCTCGACCAGTGCAAGCTTCTTCATTCTTTTCTCAACCATAAGCCTTCTGTTTAGGGGTTCCTCGCTGATGTGCCCTGCCTCGTTATGCTCGTCTCCAGTGTACCAGTGCACGCCGTTTCTTGTGCCCAACACAACTCTGGGAGAAACACCGTTTTCTGTGAGACAGAACCGCCTGTATTCTTTGCCTTCCAGCTCTTTTTCCGTGAGTATTTTGCCTCGGTCAATTTTAAATTTGCCATAGTCAAAGACTGGATACGTTTGTGAACAGTTAGCCATAGCTTTATCGAGCAAGTGAATCACGGGCATCTGATATTTGTCTGCGAGATTGAACACTTTTGCCGCGTCGTAAAAGCACTCTTGGATGTCTCCTGATGCGAGGATTATGCGGGAAAATTCTCCGTGACCAGCGTGCATGGCGAACCGCAAATCGCCTTGACCGTTCCTAGTGGGCAAGCCCGTAGCTGGAGCGCCGCGTTGATAGTAGGTTATCACCAGTGGAACTTCGTTGTGTCCAGCCCAGCTTATGCCTTCTGCCATCAGTGAAAACCCAGGTCCAGACGTTGAGGTTGCTGCCCTCGTACCAGCTAGCGCGGCGCCCGAGGCGGAGTTTACGGCTGCAATCTCGTCTTCAGTTTGGATTACAACTATGGCTTCGTCTTCTCCGGCACCCGTTTTCATTATTTGGTGGGCTTCCAAATATTCGCTTTCGTCAGCCGCAGGCGTGATAGGATAGTATGTTTGCACTCGGCATCCGCCGAGAACTTTGCCCATGGCAACTGCTTGATTTCCAGTGAGGAAAAGCCGCTCTTCATTGACCTTGGTTTTTTCAAGTAGGTGCTCAAACCCGCTAAGGTTTTCTTTCGTATAATCGTATGCGTGATTCAATGCAATCACGTTCATCTCAGCAATTTTCTCTTTTCCTGCAAAAGTGTCTCTCACGGCTTTTTCCGCAAGGCGTCTATCATACTTGAAAAGTGCGAACGAGACACCTATGGTTATGACGTTTATCATTCGTGTAATCTTGCTTATCTGGGCTATCCCAAGCTTTGCGCCAATCTGGCTAAGCAACTCCATATAAGGCACAGGGAAAACCTGGACTTTTCGTTGTTTTGCATGGTTAAGCCAGTCGTTCAGGGTTTCGCCAACGTTATTCTTTTCCATGAACCTCACGAGTTCATCCTTGAATTCGGGAGGCAACGTCGGTATGTCAAGAACCTTAGTGTTCACCTGCTGCGAATCTATTATCACGCCGCCTTTAGGGACAACTTCGCTTATGTGCCTCACCGCGGTTTCAGCGTCAAAAGCTGCCAACAAATCCACATCGTTTACGTTTGCTAGAATCTCTTCTGGTGATACGCGAAGGTGAAAGTAGCTGTGCAGTCCTTTTATGTTAGAGTGGTATTCGCGTCTCCCAAAAACGTAAAGACCACCATAGCCACAGGCTTTCCCGAAAATGTTCGCTGCAGTGTCCACGCCGCTTCCTTGTGCTCCGCCAGCCATCCAATTCATACTATTAACTACCATTTCCTTTTTCACAACTAAATAATAGTCGGCGAAGAATGATGTTTTATCCTCCTGTTGCCCTGCCGTAGCCAATGCAACACTCGCAGTTAGCGGTTTCGCCGCAGTATGGGCACACGCACTTGCAGTCGTTAATGAATTGACCGCATCTGTCGCAACGAGGCAGCTCTTCTTCCTGTACCATTCAGTTCGCCTCTGCTGCATTTTACTTTCGTGTGCTCGCGAATTAAGCTTTCGGAAAGCAATTCAAATTATTTAAAAGGGGGAAAAAGATTAAATTTTAACTCCAAAAAAATAGTTGATGAGGTAACTAAGCCGCCTTAGTATGAAATAGCAAAACCGCAGGTCTATCTGCGGCGGTAACTGTCCATTTTAAATTGACCGATATTTCTGCGTAATTCCACACGATTATGATATAACTTGCGGTTCCTAACTCTGGGGCCTGAAGAACTACTCTTAGACGTAGTTTCTATTTTTGGAGTCTGCATTCTAACTTTGCCCGCTTTGGACAACGCACCATGTGTAGGCACAATATCACCCCCATCAAATCCATTCTAAGTTAGGTTTTTGCCAAGCTTAAAACCCAAGTATTACAGCTTTGGCCAATAATTCTAAAAGGCAGTAAGCTCGATTATCTCTACGTTTTACAGGTGGTATCTAATAAACGTTCGCAACTGCAATGGGTAAAAGAAGCTTCAAATTTTTGGTTTTTGAAAATTGTAAAAGAATTTCTTTTGTTTCTTTCTGCTATTTTGTGGTACGTGTTGTGTGCTGCACGGGTTTTTATGTGGTGTTAGAGAGAGTGTAGGTAAGAGAAAGTAATAATGGTTTGGGGGTTTGGGTTTGGGGATTAAATTTTAGTCTTAGATATAATAACATCAAAGGTTTTAAAAACAAGATGTATATTCCGTTATTATGGATAGTTCCTCTTCGATTTTCTTTAGAACTGAAAATAGTTCGTTTGTTAAATTGTTATACCTCTCTGGGTTCCGTTTCTTGAGTTGTTGGAGTCGATAGAGGTTACGCATAAACTCGTTGTTGCTTTTCCTTTCGCTTGTGTTGCCATTGCATAGTAGAGATGGCAGCTTGCGTTTTATGCGATTTGCGTTCACCATTCAGAACACCGCAAAAAAGAAAAAAAGGGATAAATGCGGGAGTTGTAAATTGGAGACTTGGAGTAAAGTCTTTCGGAGTCAAACGCTAATGGGACAAACCCTAATCATCGAATGCGTTCGGTGCGGTGGCTTATTTCTGGCTGCAGACGGACATAAAACGAGAACCTGCCCCTACTGCGGCAAACGCGTAAACGTGAGAAAAGCCAAAACCGTCGCCTCAGTCGAAAGCGCATTTAAAGCTTCTGAACTGCTGCAAAACATAAAACGCAGAAAAGGGTCCAACCACTAATAACCTCAACCCAAATCTCTCAGCATCTCGCAAGTCCTACATAAACTAGAAGACGCAGGTTCCCCGCATTCAATACACTCTTGGAATTCACCTTTCTCAACGACCTCGACCAACGTAGGTCTTAAACGCTCTATAGACTTGAAAACGGTAAATTTCGTCCCCGGCCGCTTCTCCTCCATCCTGTTAAGAAGGGTGCGAATATCATTCCTCAAGGCTTCTGAAGCATAGGGGCAAGGTGTATCCTGGAACCGAATTTGCTTAACATAAGCGTATAGAGTGCTTTCCCTTTCTGGAACTTCACAAAATGGCTTAACCTTGCAAACCAGAAGCGGATGCACATTATCAGTGAAAGGTTTCTCTTTAGCCAAACGACCAATGTCCCCTCGGAAAATATTCATCAAACTTGTTTGAACCTCATCGTCCAACGTATGGGCTGTCGCAAGCTTATCTGCGCAGACATCTCGCGCAGCACAATTTAAAGCTCTTCGCCGCAAAACACCACAATAAGCACACGCAGTCAACGCCCTCTCACCTTTTGATCTGACGCGAGTAATTATTTCGTCAAGTGTAAAACCATAAAGCTTCTTAAACGAGACCACATGATGCTCTACCCTCAGAGTTTTGCAGTTTCCCGCCGCAATCTCTAAAGCTTCATCTCGATAGCCTTTGATTCCCTCGTCAACAGTCACTGCCACAAGCGAAGACTTAGGGTGAGCCCGCTCTATTTTCGATAATATATGCAACAAGTTTACGCTATCTTTTCCACCTGAAACAGCCAAGGCTATCTTGTCGTCAAAACCGAACATCTGATATTTCCCAATGGTGCCTCTAACCTTGGTCTCTATAGATTCAACAAAGCATTTTTTGCAGAGTTTTTCGCCAGAGTAGCGCCTAGAAAAGAAGGCTTCTCTTCGTTTGCATGCAACACATACAGCAACCTTGGAATTTGCGACCATTCCTCTTTCACATAGTCAATGTTCTCATTGATAAATTACTAAATAAACAATACTTTTCATCAATTATATTTTGGCTATTTTGCAATAGGTTTCAACTGGAAAGAAGATAAAAACAAGGGTTTCAAAAACCTAAGATGTAATTCCGTTTTATTCGACCGGTACTTAATTGAAATCTCATTTGTGCTCGTTCCAGTAGCATTTACTCAAAATTCAATCCAAGATATTATAAGAATAAATCGTTCCAACAATTGGACTAATATGTTAGCAAGCGAGCTACGGTTGTGCTTTTTAAAATTTCTTAAAAACTATTTGTTTCTTATATTGACATTTTCTACGACTTCTGATGGAGGATATGCAATAGAAGGCACCACGAGCTCGTTCGGAGCTGGCGGTCTTGATTTGTGGCTGGTTAAGACTGAAGCAGCCGGAAACATGGATTGGAATAAGACATACGGAGGAAGAAGCATGAATTTTGGGATTCATCTGATTCAAACTCTGGATGGAGGATACGCGATACTGGGATTCACCTTTTCTTTTGGTGCTGGAGGTGGAGATTGTTGGTTGGTAAAAACCGACTCGGATGGAAATATGTTGTGGAACAAGACCTCTGGAGAAACAGGCTTGGACTCCGGGGTTCACGTGCTATAGACAGTAGAGGGAGGATACGCAATAGTGGGATTTGCAAACTCGTCTGGGTTTGGTGGTATGGATGCTTGGTTGTTTAAGACTGATGCGGCTAGAACCATGGAGTGGAATCAAACATATGGAGGAGCAGAGGATGACGAAGGATGGAGTCTTATTGGGACCGCTGATGGGGGATACGCAATAATAGCTGGAAACACATACTCGTTTGGGGTTGGAGACCAAGATTTTTATGTCGTGAAAACGAATGAGATTATTCCAGAAAGCTTAACCTTAGGAGTAGTGATGCTACTGTCAACAGTTTCGGCCATAATCGCAGTTCGCCTTTTCCGCAAAAGATCAAACTGGAAAAAACAATATTAGGAAAAACTGAAAAACCAGATGCTCACACTTTAAACTCCAATCTTCTTTTCCGTTCACCAACAACATGAGAGGGTTGAGGTCTCTGGGATTTGGGAAAACATTTTTTGATTTTTTCGCTCTTTTCTTTCTAGCACGAAAATCACGGAAGAATTACAGGATACCAAAAGAATTATCTAAGAAACTGGAAATATGTGATTTCATGGAAGATAAACTTCTAAAACTGAAAGAAACCATAAGAGAAGATTGGACGGTGCTTCCTTTTCTTACACTGACAATGTTGGGTTTCATAGCCGCGATTCTCGACTTTGTTTATAGTCAAAACTTCAACTTCAAAATTTTTGCAGCTGTTGGATTGCTTTTGCTGCTATTTGGAGGACTAATTCGCATGAAAGCGAGATTAGAATTGAAGAAAAAAGCAAGGTTTGGCAGTCTCATTGGAACTGGGAAACTTCAGATAGTGAAAGAGCATCGACTAGTTAAAGATGGTCTTTACAAGCATATTCGGCATCCATTATATCTGGGTGAAATTTTGCGAAACCTTGGGTTTGCAGTAATTTTCTCAAGCGTTTATGGTACATTGATAGTTTTGCTGGCTTCAATTTTCCTGCTCTTTCGTATTGAGCTTGAAGAAAAAATGCTCATCGCCGTGTTCGGTGAGGAATATAAGGAATATAAACGAAAAACCAAAAGACTAATTCCTTATCTCTTTTAGAAGGCGAGCTGCTTTCGTTTTGTGAGCATTTCACATGCAGAAAAAAGTAGAACTTACTTCTATAACTTAGAACAATATTTCCTCAAAGTAATATATCTGGTATTAACAACATGCATGAGTAAGAAATAACTGTTTTATTAATACTCGCGATATCTCTGACTGAGGTCTAAGGAATTGCTTAAGTTCTGGAGCAGAAAGGGGAAGGCTGTTAAAAATTGGCGTTCAAGGGCATGGAGCATCGACCCAAAAACAACCCAGTTAACCATCTTAGTTAGGAAGCAAACGACATTACGACACGTTCCACCCTGGATATACAAAAAATGTTTTGTCCCGAACCCAAACTTGGCTGACTTGAAAAGACAACCATTCATTGAGCTGTGCAAATCGCTATCCTAGTTTAGTCTAATCTTTCCTCAACCTTCAGTTTTTAAATAGAGGTTTTTTGAAGTTCAGGATAAATTCATTTTGTAGTGAATTTTAATCAAAAACTCGAAAATAAGTTAACCTCTTACTTTTTTCGAAATATCATCCATTACTTCCAAAGCGAACCTCGCTGAAACCGTAGCTTTTCCTCCACCAAACTCGATTCCAACTTCAATAGCTTCCAGAATCTCGCGAAACGTTGCGCCTGATTCAACAGCCTCATTAATATGCCACTCCACGCAAGATTCACAATTAGTTGCTACAGCGATACCTGTGGCAATTAATTCCTTATCTTTCTTCTTCAAAGCACCGTCTTTGAAAGTGGCTTCCTCCAGCTGGAGAAATTTTTCATAGACCTTTGATTTTAGAGACAAAAGCTTAGAATGAGCTTCTTTTCGCCTAATTCTGATTTCTTCAATCTTGTTCAAATTTGCCTCACCATAGTCCATTGCAATAATCATAGTTCAATCTTCTAAGAGATTACTCTTTTCATCGCAAATTGCCAAAATGAAGGAAGCTAGGGTCCGAAAAAACCTCCTCGGCTACTCTAAAAGGACTCTTTGGAGGATTTCTGGAACCCTACCCACCAGACTAAAGGAGAAAGGAAAACAACTAGCTACTTACAACCCTTTAAGTGAACATGTTTAACACAAAAACTATTCAGCCCCTACTTTATGTCCATAATATTAAACTCGAAAAAAAAGGGGGAAGATTTGTTTGTGTTGATTGTTTACCGTTTTCTAAGCATCAGGATTATTACTAGCCCCATTACAACGATTACGACTATCATAACGATTGACACGGGCAGGAAGTACAGATCAGCTACTGACTCTGGTTGTGGTGTAGGCGGAGGTGTTGCTTCAGGCGCGGGGTCGACTACGAAAGCGGTTTCGGCGTGTGAGCCAAAGTAGGCTTTTGAGCCTTCGAATGCAGCGTACAGATAGTACGTGCCTGGAATGTCGGGAGTCCAGGCGAAAGCGAAAGCTCCGTTCTCGGCGCTTGTTGTTGCAGTTCCAATCGGCCTAGCGTTCATGTTAGCGTCGACAACGTAGAGTTCAACGTCAACGCCAACCCATGTCTCGTGAGGATCAGGCTCGAATTGCTTGTACACATACAGCATCCATCGGCTCATGTTTGCGTCAGAAACAGCGGAAACTCCGTTCGGGAAGCGCTTTTTAATTGCATTATCGTCTGTGCCGGCTGAAATGTCAGTTACTGTGCCCCTTATCATTACTGATGAACCGAAAGCCACACCACTGTCGGGTGCA
>CAYFXZ010000053.1:0-10372 GCA_964347245.1 uncultured Candidatus Bathyarchaeia archaeon
GTTCAAATTACAATTCTGGGAAGCTTTGAATCTAAAATTTGCTTCCGCTTGCCTCTCTCATCTAAAATTTCAATATGATCAAAATCTGTTGGATTTCAAGTTTCATAAAACAACACTCGAGTTGAACGGCGATTTTTTCTAACGAGATGTCACTGCCTTTTGAAGTATATCTCCATGTGACTTTTCAAACCTTGTTAAAATGATTTTCCGGATATTTCGATTTCGTAATATTCCGGTTTCAAGAAGTAAGATATTATATAGTAAGATATAAGATACTCGGGGGATAAGAATGCAGATCGAACCAGAACAAAATTTCAAACAATGCCAATTCACCTACGAGAACATTTTGAAAGACATAGAGCAACTGGACACCGAAAAAGAGTTGCTAAATGAAAAAATAGACGAATTAATGGAATCCGAACAGCAACTTTTAGTCAGAATTACCAACGCACTCCACTTCAGAAAGCAAAGAAACGAAGAATTAAAAGAGAGAGTCAAAATACTCCAAAGCAAATGTACAGAACTCACGGACTTCCTCCACAGCATTAACACCTATTCTTGATTGCATTCACTTGGAAACAGAGAAAAACGGGATATCCCCATCTATCCTGAAGATTCATATTCTCAAAGCAGTTTTCTATTGAATTAAAAATTTCCAAACTTTTCTAGGCTTCTTATTCTCTCAAGTTTTTTCTTTCTTCTAAAGAAATGCAGAACTTTGCTCGAATAATCCACTGTTTTACGACAATAACCTAATGCTAAAAGAGCTACAACTCTAAATCTATCTGGAATGCTCAGAAGTTTTTTAACTTGATTCTCACTGAAGCTTCCAATCCAGCATGTACCCAAGCCCTCACCGGTAGCGGTTAAAACCATGTTTTGCATGGCTATAGTAGTATCAACCAAGTGCCAGTTGGGCGATGCGCGTCTATCTCCGCATCCCACAATTACAACAGGTGATTCCGCCAAAAACTTGGCATATCTTCCTTTTGACAATTTCTTCCTCAACTGTTGATCGGTTACAACAATGAAGTGCCAAGGTTGTATGTTTCCTGCAGAAGGAGCCAAACGAGCGGCTTCCAAAATCCTAGCCAATTTCTCACTAGGAACTTCATCAGACAAATATGATCTAACTGAATGTCTAGTTTGGATTGCCTCAAACACTTCCATTTAAGCTCATCTCATTAGGCAAGAATTGGTCCGAATTAACTGATATAGGATTCTATCTTTTCAGTCTTTTTCAGCCGCTTTTCCCAGAATCGACTCTTGTTAGATGAAAAAACATTTACCTTTTTTATGCTATCCAGGTTCTTTGTAGATAGTTTTAGGTCCAGGCATGAATCACAGATGAATCAATGTTCCAGCTATTTTGTGCTGAATCAATTGTTTCACTGTTCCCTTTGAACCTAACTGTTAATGTTGAAGAAGTAAGATACGCTGAAATTGAAGCGTTATTCCAACCGTTAGTGAGTTGGGCAAATACGTTCTGCCATACCGATCCTGTCCAAACATCGACTCTTAGACTCTCTGTGGCTGGAACATTAAAGGAAGTGTCTGACGAGTACGAGTAGCTTCCATATCCAGAACCGTCGTTGTTGTCCGGTCCTGCATCATCAAAGTTGTTGTTTAGTCTGAAATACGATCTTAGGTTCGTCTCGGAACCCGTAATTGTTACATTATAGTCGCTTTGAATTTCAGCCGGACTTCTGGCTATATCGTAGTATCTCAAATCATCTCCGTGACCGTCCACAGGTTGATTTCCACCTAGCCCATTTAAGAAACGGTTCTCGGTCGGTGAGGGTGTTGTACTCCACCAAACTCCGTTAAGACTGTTAGCATCCAATGTTGGAGGACTGGTCTCGTCCCCAACATACAAGAGTAAGTCGTTATTATTTTCGTCCCAGACAATCGCCACAAAATACCATGTATCAGCTGAAAATGAGGTAGCACTTGTCATTGAGCTAGTTCCTCCCCAATCTAAAACAAGGTTGGATCCTGCCCACCGGGTTTCCATGTTGCCGTTTTGTCCCCAGAATCTGCCTTGCACAACTGAATCCATTTTCACCCAGAACGAGATAGTGCCAGCAGCAGATCCCCAATCAACGGAGCCATCACCCACAATCATATAGCCGCCCGTTGCATCCAAAGATCCCTGACTGTAATCAGAGAGGTATATGCACAATTCTTCATTGGTTTCACTATAATCTACTACGTTTGTCCACTGAACCTCCAAGTCAAGCATATAACTGCTTGCTTGGCTAAAGGGCACATCTGTTGAGAACGAATAACTTCCTGAACCTGAACCATCATTGCTATCTGGCCCAATATCCGTGAAATCGCTACTTAACTTGAAGTAGGATCTTAGGTTAGTCTCAGAACCTGCAAGCTCTACGTTATAATCGCCTTGTAGCTCTGCTGAAGTTCTTGAGGTGTCCCAATATCTCAAATCGTCTCCATGACCATCAACTGGCTGATTAGCTCCATGTCCATTTAAAAACCGGTTCTCAGTAACAACGGGAGTCGTATCAGTCCAGGTTCCATTAAGACTATTAGCATCTGCTGTTGGAGGATTAGTAGTGTCTCCAATGAACAAGAATAGATCATTGCTAGTTTCATCCCAGACAATAGCTATAAAATACCACGTGTCAGCAGAAAACGAAGTCGCACTAGTCATAGTAGTGTCTGATCCCCAGTCTAGGACAAGGTTGGATCCTGCCCACCGGGTTTCCATGTTGCCGTTTTGTCCCCAGAATCTGCCTTGCACAACTGAATCCATTTTCACCCAGAACGAGATGGTGCCAGCAGTAGATCCCCAATCGACGGAGCCATCGCCCACAATCATATGGCCTCCTGTTGCATCCAAGGAAAGTCCGTTAGTGTCTGATTCAGTTAGTAAGTCGTAGGTTGAGTCTGGGCTTTGCTTTTGGGCAGGAAAGTTTGAATGGGTTCCTTTGTCTGTGTTTGCATCCACATCAGAAGTATTGTTGTCAACATAAAAATAGGGGACATCTATTATTGTTTGATTTGCATTTTCTGTTTGCTGTTCATAGCTGTAAGCATAAGCTATGCTAGAAACAAGAACACTCAGCAGTACAGTAAAAACGAATATTTTAGCTATTTTGTTCATTGAAAGAACTTTTCTGCAAAATTAGTATTTTAACTCTATGAATTGCAAATGATTAGTCTAAATTCATAAGTTATTTTTAAGAGCTCAATTATATCAAGCGAAGAAAGGTGGTGAATTATGAAAAAAAGTATTACTGGCATTTCACTAATTGCATTGAGCCTCATGATTCTTGCAGTCTCAGCTTTTGTTTACGATCAGGCTTCTCAAACCACAACCCAAACTGTCGTTAACGTTGCATCTTTGACTCTAAATAATGCTGCACTTGGCAATACTTATGAAGGAGAAACAATGCTCTACACGCCAGCAAACACCACTGCAGTAGACGATGTTCTAAGCGTTACCACCTCTATGGCCAATGTGTATTTACATTTTGACACCGACTTAGAAACCCAAACCACCTACTATGACACATATCAAATAGAAGTCGTTGTTAGCAGTGCCCCAGGAGGATCAACTTTGAGCGGCACGGTAGCCACTCTGACGATAGCTTCTCCAGACACGGCGGCCGGAATTGACCTAGACGTTGCGGGTTCCTACGTTTTTGATTTCCAAGTAACGACAACCGCAAAGGCTGTCAGTAGTGATCAAGGCACCACAGTTAATATCACTGTAACGGCTGAGAATGCTTAAAAGTTGTGAACAAATGAATATAAAACGTTTCATTTTCCCCACTTTTTTCCTATTGTTTTTTAGCTTTTGGCTAGCTTTAGTTATTAATGTTGTACTTAGGTTAGTCTCCAACCCCCAAGTACCCTTGTCTTCTGCCTCACCGTTTGAAGCCTTCTTCGGATTGCTTTATTGGTTAGTTGCTATACTTGCAGCTGCAACTTCTTTCTCTTTTGGTATGGAAAAACTTGGATTGCTATCTGACCTAAGAAACATAATACAGGGCAAAGAGAAAGAGAAAGGCTTTGAGCCCGAGGTTTTTATGGCTATGCTTGACTCTCAGCCGTCATCGTTCCCAACCAAAGCAGCAGGTGAAGGAAATTTACTTCTTGAGCAAACCAACATAACTGAAGTGATTACCAAAATAAATGAACCGGAAAAACAAACAGAGGAACCAATAGAAAAAGACAAATTGAAGGCTTATTACCTGTTTGGAGAAACTGAATTCAAAGGTTGCCAACACAAATTTGGCTTTTTAGCAATAGACGAGAATAAACCAATTCCAGATGAATGTTTTGGTTGCTCAAAAGTAATTGAATGCTTCAATTATTTTAAAAAACCAAACTAAGAGGATCATCCGAAGAAAGCCAAATGGGGATATTTGGTTTTTGAAGGAGGTCAACCGTTACGGTTTTTGAAGGAGATATCTTTTAAAGATTCAAAAGGATATATAACACCAGTTAATAGGGATTTTTATGCCAAAGGATAACAAAAACAGCAAAAAGAAATATTTTGAGTGCGAAGTTTGTGGTCATGGCTATTTAGACAAGGAAACAGCAATAAAATGCTATCTTTTTTGCGAAAAACACGAAACTTGTTCGGCAAAAATCACCAAAAAAGCAGTTCATTTTCCGAGTTTACCGACTCATTTAGACAAATTTGACGAAAAAAAAACTTGAGTTATGTTTAAGAAGTTGATTTTTCTTAACAGTGTGTGACAAAAATTTAAATGGTCTTGATTTAATTCGATGAAGAGTGCAATTAAAAATTTAATAACGATATTACTTCTTAGTAATATAGTGAAAGGAAAAAAATTTGAGTGAAACGTTGAAAATTAGAATAATTCTTTTGATATTTGTTGCATCATTATATTAGCTTGCTTAAACTCGATGATTTTGGTAATGCTCAGCCTATAAATACCTCACTCAGAATTGCTGTTTCATCTCCACCAACGGAGAAGGAATGTACACTAGAGGCACCCCTAAAAGATGAGAATGGTGTTCCAATGCAGAATATGGATATTGGCTTTTGGGTATGTGATACGTCGCTAAATGGCACAAATAAAACTGATTCAGCTGGTGTAGTTTCCCTAAAACTTAAAGATAATGCTCCCTTGTTTTACTATCCTAGATTGAGCCTTTTTGAGGCAAAAAAAACTGAAACATACAAAATAAGTGCTGCGTTCGATGGCACCACAACCTATGCTCAATCAAGTAGCGAAGATGTATATGTTGCATTTGTCTGGTAGATTACACCTCTTTTATGGTTGGTGGTGGGCTAATTGCAATAGCTATTATCAGAGTGGGAGGATACATAGCCCTTCGCAGAAGAAATAAAACAGTCACCCTAACAAAGACTGCGAAAGAAAAATAGTGGGCACCTAGGTTATTTTCATTTTACATCTTCTAATAATCAATTATAGAAAAGAGAAAAGGTTATGGTTGACAGCAAAACGAACCAGGTTACCTATCTCGGTAATAACTAAGACAAAACAAACTTGTAAAAAAGGAACACCTACAAATGATCAAGATTCTAAAATTACTTGGCAATAAACCTTCATGTATTGCAATTGGTAAGTTAGGTTTAGCATGCTGATAGCAATAGTATAATAGGTTTCAAAATTGATGTAGAGTTTGGGAAACATATTCTCAAAATCCACACCTTTAGCATGAACAATTCTCCCTAAATCGCTACGTATTGACTCATATGTTCTCCCCATATTTACTAGCACAGTCTTCAGCATACTAGATTTGGTTGAATCAAAAGGCTGATTTAAGCTAAATTGTGGATTGTTATTCTGAGCTTTTTCTAACGCATACTCCAGTCTAATAATTTCTTCACAGTGTTTGTTGATCCGCATGCTGATTGCTTGTATCTCCGAAGGCTTTACATAATTGCTCAAGATTGATTCTTCCATATGTACAGTTCTGATTAACCTTCCCTGCGTTTCATGTTTGGCAAATTTCGGGGGATTCCTGCAATTTCCTTAGATACTCGATCAAATCGTCAACTTTGTTTTCATAGTCTTCATCAGTCAGGATTTCCGTGTATTCGTTAGAAGCTTTTACAATGCTTTCTCTTTCTTCCGAATTCAGGATTTGGGAGACTATGACACCTTCGAGCCACTTGGCAGCGGCAATCCGCTTTTCCAAATCAAGACGCTCAAATGTTTGCGCCAACTTTTTTAGAGGCTTATTGTTTGCAACATTATCCATTAGGATCCCATACAATTGAGAACTGAAATCAATTATTAGTTTTATGTATCAAGAATTTGAATAGAAAATAATCTTAATTTTAACCACTAAAAAGGAGGGAAAAGATTACGAGGGATAATAATCATGATCCTCTTCTAACAATAGCTGCCTCACCTCGGTTAAAACATATATAAGTTAATGCTCAATCTTGGTTTTTCAAGCAAAACGCAGTCCATAGAACAAGATGCAATGTTTATTATTCTCTTTCAGATTTTGAAGGTTTAGTATCCCATTCTTTCTCGAAGTCTTGTGGTGACATAAAATCAGATGTCGCTATTCTCTGTCTAAAAGCGTCTCTTGCACACGGCTCACTTACGTATGCACGGTAAACCGCAATTAGTAATGATATTGTCATAGCTGGAGAAATAGGTTTTCTAGCGAGGGAGGTCAAATCGCCGGATATGGAAGCTAAATCCTCGTAAATAACTTCTGGAAGATTAACGACTTTGGTCATTTTTCTATTCCTTTCCTTCTATCTAATTTGAACAAAACTAGTTGCTCCTGTAATACAAACATATTTAGTCGCAAATTCTAAAAATTCTTTCTGGCAATTAAATAGAGTTTGATTCTCTATATATTTTCGGTTGAAAAACCGAGACAAGCGGGGAAATAATTTGAAAGTAGGAATAATATGTAGCGATAAACTGAAAAACTACGATTTCGGGCCCGGGCATCCATTTAGGGGAGACAGGTTTAGAAGTTTCATGTCCTACTTTAACACAACGCTAGGCAAAAGCGGCCGGTTTGAAATCTTTCTGAACGAGGATTCTGCGAGCAATAAGGATCTTGAACTTTGGCATACAAGAGATTACATCCAAGCAATGCAAACAATGTCAACGGGAAAGCGGGTTTCCAACTTGTTGAGGTACCTAAGCTGGGACAACATGAATCCCACAACAAGGCAATTTCCATTAGGCATAGAGTCTGCAGCCAGAGTAATCGTTAAGAATTCTATGATTGCTTGCGACCTTGTTCAGGATGGAAAATTCGAGAAAGCCGTTTCAATAGGAGGAGGGCTCCATCATGCGAAACCCAGTTATGGGGAAGGCTTTTGCGTATATAATGATGTGGTTATTTCTGTTAAACATGCAATTCGAAAGTATGCCTTGGAAAGAGTTTTGATTTTGGACACAGATGCACATGCGGGAAACGGAACCTGTCAGGCTTTCTATTCAGACCCTAAAGTGCTCTTCATCGACTTACATCAGAAGGGCATCTATCCCGGCACAGGCTACGAAGATGAAATTGGAGAAGGAAGGGGAAAGGGATACACTGTTAATGTGCCGTTACCGCCCTACGCAAACGATGAGGCTTTCAAGTTCATATTTGATGAATTAATCTTTCCTTTGGTAGATAAGTTCAATCCAGAGCTTGTCATTAGAAATGGAGGTTCTGATCCCCATCCCAGCGACGAGATAACTCAACTAGGATTAACTCTAGAAGGGTTCAGATATATTGGAAAAAGTCTAAGAGAAATCGCAAAGATATGCAATGACAAAGAAGTTGACCTGATTTGTTCAGGATATAAACCGCAGGTCTTATCCAGAGCGTGGTCCGCTTTAATTTCAGGAATAGCTGGAGTTGATGTCGACTTGGAGGAACTATCTCCGTTGAGAACTGAAGAAACTCAGATACTTGAAGACGTAACAAACACGGTTAGGAAAGTGAAGAGAAAACTTGAGCCTTATTGGGGACGCTTTTAAACCTACAAGAGACACCAAAAACTGCTAGTTATATATCACATAAACAATTAAGCTGAGGTAACTGTGAGTTATATTTCCGGTGAAAAACCTCTTTCAATTTTTCTAATAGTGACTAGTGATGAAAAAGCGCCACTTAAAGGGCTTTTCTTGTCGACAACCAGAATGGTTTGTGTGGTCAACACTTTTCCGATTTTTCTAATTTTGTAAGCGATGATTTGTTTCAGTTCATCCATGGTTTCTGCTTTTACCTTTGCAACAATATCATAAATCCCGTATACCATTTCTGCCTCGTCAATACCTGCAACTGCTCTAATTGCTTTCGCTACTTCTGGCATTGATCCGGGTTCGGTGTTTATTAAGACAAATGCTGTTGGCACTTAGCTTTCCTCACCAAAATTTTCACTTACCGTATTGAATTGTTTACTATGGTTTCTGAGTTATTTTGCTCGTGATGACCTGAATGGGGACACTTACGCCCCAAGTCTTTATTTATCTTATTTGACATCTTTTTGATTTCCCTTGCTTTTGTATTAAATGATGTCTTCTATAGAGATTTGCAAACCGAAAAAGAGTGAAAAGTGCATATTATATCGGAAAAGAATACGTTAAACTAACCATGATATCTTGCGCAAACAACCCTTGGTTAGTTAATTAATATTCACCTTTCTTATGTTGGTCAAATTTATTTCAAGAATATATAATTTGAGATAGATTTTTATCAGTTGTAGAATCCAGTTTAAATTATGCGTGAAAGGGAAGAAAGGGTTCGATTAGCAGCATTCTTTAATGCAGCTTTCACTATCATAGAGATTATTGGCGGTTTCTGGACTAACAGTTTAGCTATACTTTCTGACGCATTGCATGATTTCGGCGATAGCACCGCTTTGATCATTTCATGGATTTTCGAAAGAGGAGCAAAAAGAACTCCCAATGCTAAGTTCACGTTTGGATATCAAAGGCTCTCTCTGTTTTCTGCGCTCTTTTCCGCGTCCGTTCTAATCGGCGGCTCAATCGTAATAATTATCCAAGCTATACCCAGGCTCTTCAGTCCCGAACCAGTAAACGCGTTTGGAATGCTGGGCATAGCCCTTATTGGAATAACCTTTAACGCTGTCGGCTTTCTTCTATTGAAAAAGGGTGAGAGCTTAAACGAAAAAGTACTTTCATGGCATCTTTTGGAAGATGTGTTGGGTTGGATCGTTATTCTTGTTGGTGGCGTAGTAATCTACTTCTGGAATTTCTATTTGGTTGACCCGCTAATGACCGTGGCTCTGACAGTTTTCATCCTTTATAACGTAGCCAAAAACCTTAGAGAAGCAATCAACATTCTTCTTCAAGGAGTGCCCAAACACATCAACCTCGAAATAGTCAAACAAGACATTGCAGCAATCAAAGGAGTGCTTGGAATACACGACATCCACATTTGGTCATTGGAAGGAGAAACAGACGTTTTTACCGCACACATAGTATTGGATGATGAGGCTCTAACAAAGCAACCCGAGCAAACCAAGCAAAAAATCAAAGAAGCACTCAACACCCATCACATAGAACACTCCACCATCGAATTAGAAAGCAAACACCTTTGCACAGGCATGGTATGTGAAGAACTGAACAAACACAAGGAATAAAAAGAGAGATAAAAAGCACAATTTGGAATGCGAATAACTTTATACAGGCGTGTGAAGTTTATCTACAATTTAGATTCTACCATCGTTCGTAGTGAACTATCTCATCTAAGGTTTTTCTATTAGTTACTTGCCCTTTTTGTTCCGCTGGATACCCAAGTGGCAACATAGCGATTATACGTACATCTTTGGGAATTCCTAATACTTCTTTAACCTTCGTCTCATCGAAAGCTGCAACCCAGCATGTACCAAGACCGGCTTCATGGGCGACGAGAACCATGTTTTCCACAGCGATTGCAGAGTCCACCTTCCAATAACTCTCACCGTCCATCCTTGACCAAGCTTCATTAGGATAAGAACACGCTACAATTACGACAGGGGCTTTAACGAACCATTCTCGTGTATAGGCTGGTAGCAAACTCTCAATAGTGGCTTTTTCGGAAACCACAACGAAATGCCAAGGCTGGTTATTACTAGCCGACGGTGAAAGCCTAGCTGCTTCCAGAATTTTCAAGAGTTTATCTTTTTCCACGGGTTTATCTGCGTATTTTCTTATACTTCGCCGAGTTTTAACTGCTTCAAAAACATCCAAAACAAACTCACCAACAGAAAGTTACGCACGCCCTCAAATATGCTTATCCCTTCCTTTAACAATGTTGTGCTATATTCTCGTATTCTTTTGTTGTAGACAAAAAAGAAGGAAAAAGGATGATGGATAATGAAAACACTGCTATCCAGAGAGAAATTACCTCACCTTGGAATCGCTAATTCAAACTA
>CAYFXZ010000054.1:0-7603 GCA_964347245.1 uncultured Candidatus Bathyarchaeia archaeon
GACAGTGACAGACTGAGTGACAGACAGGGTACGCGCGCACGTGTGGGCGTGGGTGTGAGAGAGAAAAAAGATTAAATTTTAATCCAACCAACCAACGGATAAACGTCTGGTAACGGTTAGGTTGGATAACCAATAGTAACCTACTGTAGGATAAGGAAGGAAATTAAATTTTAATCCAACCAACCAAACCCAAACGGTTAACGCACTACACAACAGCAAACTTAAATTGTCCGCCATCGCTACTTTAAATTACAATATTTAACATGGGAGATATTGCTGTGAGTTTGCTTTATAGAGGAAAAACAAAAGATGTTTTCACTAGACCCGACGGAAATCTGGATTTTCATTTCAAAGACGACGCTACAGGGTACATGCTAGACGGAAAACCCGTATTTAATTCTGGCTACGACGTAGTCGTTGGACAAATTCCCGGAAAGGGAGAAATTTCTTGCAAATTTACACAATATTTTTTTGAATTGTTTGAGGAAAAGGGCATTCCCACAGATTTTGTAAAAGTGGGACCCAAGTCAAATGTTATGGTTGTAAAACCCGCAAAATTGCTAGGGGTTGAAAATCAAGCCAAAGATTTCAAAGGTTCAGATGAAATATATGGTCTTGAGACAGTTTTTAGAAACGAAGTTATGGGAAGTTGGTGGAGAAGATACCCTTCTCAAATTCCAGGAAGTAGATTAGATGTAGTAGAATTTTATGCAAAAGGTAAAGCAGGCGAACCAGACATTTTAATGGTTGATGATGCCTTAGTTCAACTGGGAATGATGAATCAAAAAGAAATGGAAACTATGAAAAGTAGAACGAAACAAATTGGCAATATAATGTATGAAGAATTTCTAAAAAGAGGTTTTCATCTAGTCGATGGGAAAATGGAGTGGGGAAGAGATCTTAAAACAGGGGAAATAGTTTTAATTGATGATTTATCACCCGATACTTTTCGTGTTTGCGAAGGTTATGACCTTGATAAAGAAGGAAATTGTAAAGTAAATAGACAATGCATAATGACTGACTATAGGCAAACATCAAAATGGATAAAATGTTCAAATTGTTTCGAATTCGTCGAAGTGTCAGAAGGTTCAAAAAGATTCATAGAAGCGAAAAACATCCTAAGCGCTGATATAATAGGTTTGAAGAAATTGGCAGAGGCGTTTGAGTTAGAAAAATTATAATTATTTCTTGTTCTGTTAGTTGAGTTGCTGTGTAAGGCGTCGGTTGGGTAGGTTTACTGGAGAATGTTTTCTCTTTATTTAGCTTTTTCTTTAACCTCATGCCGAATAAGAACCGAAACACGTTGATTTTTCTGATAGGAATTAGTAGGAGACTTATAATCGCAAATGCTGCAAAGACGATGATGAGATATTTCACAATTACTATGGTGGTCATACCGACTACAAAGAAGGCTACTGCAACGATCACGGTCTGGTGGAGAATATAGAACGGCAAGACGAGTTCATTTGAGAATTGTCCAAACAAAATGGTATGGTGGTTACTTCTTCATACCTATTTCTCACTATAGCAAAATTTCAATAATTTATAAGCGGGTTTGCTGGGGCTTTGCACAACGACTTAAAGGAGAAAAGAAAGATTGCAGCAAGCTAACCAACTTCCGCTGTTAGCGTTTTTTGTGCAAAGCCCTCTCAGCCCCGTTTTCTATGCCAATGAATTTAAACCCCGAAAAAAGAGGGGGAAAATTGGTGCGTTTTAAAAAGTTTTTTCAGCGTTTTCTGAGCATCAATACAAGTACTAGTCCAACTACAACGATTGCTACTATGATTCCGATTGTTGCGGGCAACAGGTATGTGTCAGCTATTGATGCTGGAATTGGTGTAGGTTCAGGAGTAGTTGCCGGAGCCTCTTCTACGCCTATGGCGGTTGCAGCATGGGATGGCCAGTATGATTCGCTTCCTGCAAATATTGCGTAAACAGTGTATTCGCCTGGAACCTCAGGGGTGAATAGGAGCTTGTAGGTTCCGTCTGAATTGGTTGTGGTTTGGCCAACTTCATAGTAGTTTCCGTTCGGGTCTAGCACTGTGATGGTTACGTCAACGCCGACTACGTCCAGTGGCAACGGTTTCTGCTGGTACACGTACTCCATCCATGGAGTCATGCTTTCGTCAGAAACTGCTGGAACCCCATGTGGGAACCTTGCAGCTTGCTCGTTCTGCTTAGTGCCTGCAGCAATATCAATCACTGAGCCTTCGACGAGGACGCCACCGCCGTGTATCGAAACTTTAGGTGAAGCTATAACGCTAGTGGCGCTCGGTCCCTTACCGATCGAATAGATCTGACCGTCATAGCAGTTGTACATTGCTAAGAATCCGTCAGCAATAGCAACTGGCGCGATTGAAGTTCCTAATCCTGAAGATGACCAGCCGAAAATGTCCCATACTTTTTCTCCTGTAGTAGCGTTGATAGCGAAGTTCCTGTATCCTGGATACAGAGGTGTGCCAGGTGAGTGTTCTCCAGCAAAAGCGAAGACCATTCCATCCGCCATAGCACCCACGTGTAGTGGCTGTAGTCCCCAGGGTATACCGGTGGTGTACTTCATTATGTCAGTGTCGTTGAATTTCCAAAGAATATTTCCGGTCAGAGTGTCATAAGCGACGACTTCTCCTCCGTAGCCGCTAACGAATAACATGCCATAAGCCATAACACCTTCTCTGACGGCGTACCCTTGCATTGGACGATAGTTCGGGTTGAATTCAAACGGATTGTCGGTTTCATCCCATAAGGGTTCTCCGGTGTCAATGCTGTATCCGTGATGTTGTCCGGTGTCAAAGTCCGTCATTATCCAAACACGGTTCACTTTGTCAACCGGTGCCATAGTCAACATTCTGGTGAGGTTGCCTGGTGGTGCTGGGTAGTCTCTCTTCCACAGCAGTTGACCTCGCGATTCAGGTTTCAAACTTATCGCCCACATCGTCCATGGATCACTCTGTGTAGTTCGAGGCAGATATGTGAGAGCTGTGTTACTGCTGGTGCCTAGCAATATGTCATTCGGGATAACCCCAGCTATTCTAGGCGATCTATCTCCATCTAAATTAGGCAACGTTACATTCCAAAGATAGGCGTTACTTGTGTCTATTTCCTCTCCGTTGGGTCTCCATTCAGTTCCCTCTAAAGGTCCAGCTTCCAGCTCTACCGCTCTAGCAACACTCCACAAAGCTAGCCATCCAGTATCAGTGGTAGTATCGTAGTTAACTACGTACTGTGTTATATCTCCTGCAATCTCTACTGAAAAGCTTGCACCTGAACCTTCTGCTGAAGTTGCGCTGGTTATGTCTCGTCTCCGTTCTGTTTCATAAACCTCGAAGCCCCCTGGGACATTAGTTATGTTAAATATTGCTCTTCCTGTAAATGCATCATACGCACGCCATGTAGGGCCTCCCCAACCTATTTCGTCCCATAGTATGCCAGCTACTGTTCCATGCTGGTTTCCCGAGCCATAGTCTAGTAGTTGTCCTTTGGTGGGCAAAAAGCTGGGATCCTCATTGTGCCACAGTTCTTCTCCTGTTCGCAAATCAACTGCGTAGTATCCTCCATCGTTGCCATCGTGACCGAGTGGTGCATTGTAGTAGAGTATGCCGTTCATGATTATCGGGTTGGTGAATCTAACTTCGTATGCCATGCCTGAATAATATGCTGCGTTTTCAACTGATGTTCCACCGACTATACCGCCAAACTCGATTGGTTTTGTCCACATAATGTGTGCCGTTCGAGGTGCGGTACCATCTTCTTGCCAGCGTGTTCCTTCAGCTATTCCAGTAGATATGCTTGATCCTCCAGCTGATGCTCCTGCTAGCCAATTGGATGAGATGGTTCCCCAAGCAACGTTTGCTCCGTCTATAGGGCGTGTCCAATATTCAGTTGGAAGCGGGAACGTCTCGGGAGTTTGTACAGGCTCTTCTTGAACAATGAATGTCCTTGTTGCACTGCTAGCCAGCCAAATATCTCCGTAAGTGTTGTTGTTGCTCAGTGTTGGCGCATTCGCTGTGTTCCATGTGTAAACTGTCTCGCCATAATCAACGCGGACATTATATTCACCAACTTGATCCGGCACATACGTTGTGAATGCTGATCCACCCGAGTCGGGCGCTAAATCAAAATGTACTACGTCTTTTGTTCCGTCTGGCTTGGTTATAGTGAAATCAACGTTCTTTTGTCGAATTTGATTCCAGAAAAGGGCTCCTGGTAGGGCCCAGTTTTGCGTTCCAATGATAATGACAGTTTCACCAACTCCCACAACTTCGGGTGCAACATGTAGTCTCGCATATGTCTGGTAAACGTATGGCGGATCATGTGCGTTACTAATTGGGATCGTTACAAGTGTGAAAGTAATAGTTAGTATCGTAAACAAAGAAATCAAAGTAGCTTTAGCTCTATTTTTCAATATTGTTTTTTTCTCCTTTCAGTTTTTTTACGCTATAACAGCGTAATATCATAGTTCCAAAAAGGGAGAAGCTAATACACCTTTGTTGGTAGGTGAAATACCAACGAACGCTAACAGCTTTAAGTAAAGAAGCGAAAGTATGTGTGGATTAATATTAGGGAGAAAAAGATACATGGAAGAACGTGATTCAGTGTTGAAGGTTTTTGTGGATTTGGGGCTTGCACCAGTAACCGCAAAAGTGTATCTTACTCTCGTCGATTTCGGAGTTTTGGAAATATCGAAACTTGCAGATCTGGCGAATATCGCTCGACCAGATACCTATAGAAAATTGTTAAAACTTCAAAAATTGGGCGTAGTTGAAAAAATTCTTGGAAGACCAACCAAATACATGGCAATTCCGAAAAAGGAAGCTCTCTCGCTTTTGCTTGAGGCGAAAACAACGGCATACAATCAATTGAGAAAAGAAACTCGATTTTTGATTGAAACATCAGATAAAGAAGATAAGAATATAGAGTTTACGAAAAGAAGTCCGGAATTTATTTTGATCCCACAAGGAAAAAGGCTTACTAATGCAATAAAAGCTGCTATTGGAAAAGCTCAGTTAAGCATCTATGATGTTCTCTCTTGGAAGAGATTCTCGCAAGGAATATTAAACAGATTTGCCGAGGACATCGAAAATGCGCATGCAAAGAATTTGGACATCCGTCTTATAGTTGAGGAGCCTCCTGAGAATGAAACAGCCAAAAATCTAATTAAATTTTGCAAAAAAAATCTTAATTTGCAAATGAGATTTATTAGTAATAACCCATCTACCATTTTTGCAATATATGATCAAAAAGAGATAATGATAGTAGCTAATCCGAAAGAAGAATTTAAAAGCTCTCCTGCTCTTTGGTCAAACAGCGATTCATTGGTCTCTTTAGGGTTAGGGTATTTCGAAAATTTATGGCAGAAAGCAAAGCTTTAAACCCACGCGGGTGCTATTGTTATTTTTTATTTTATGCTCCATGGTTATTACTACTTTTCCTGAAGGATGACCTTCTCCAAAATACTGGACAGCATCAGCAACCTCACTTAGGGGATAACGTCTATCTATAACAGGTACGACCTTAGCAGCTTCTATAAGCTCTTTCACAAAAATGAGATCCTTAACATTTGGCTTATGAGATTTTAGCTGCCCAAGAGCGTATACTCGATTCCGAATACTCTCTCCCTATATTGAGTTGATTTAGGATTACCCTACCCCTTTCCTATGATTAGAAGAATCATATGTGTTCTGAACCGTGTATACTGCGGGAAGTGCCTTCTGAAATGCTCTTGCCTTCCTGCGGAAACAGGTTGGTTGGTTGGATTAAATTTTAATTCTTATATCATGCGATATATGAAACTCGAAACACAAATAAATATATCAAATCAGGATGCTTAAATTTTTATTTAATCTGTCTCTGAATTTCCCTAGGAGATATTAACCATCAAAATTGGAGTATTAACAGATAAACCGGAACCTGTTGAAGGTTTTGATTTTACTTCATATTATGTCAAGTCTTGTACTGGCAAAATAAACAAACCCGCAAAGAACATCGATAATATTATTATCTGTTTTGGAGATAATAGGACGGCAAGAAAAAAACCTGAATGGGTAGCCACCTCAAAAACAGGCAAAGCCACAAGAACCAATAAAAGTCAAGACTTTCTTTGGGATCACATCTGCCCAAACATAGAAGAATACAAAACAACACTCCTAAACCTAATACAAGAAACCTCAAAGGCTCAAATAACTGGGATCCATCTGGATTGTATAGGATTTCCCGGACCAAACTACTGCTATTGTCAACGATGCACAACTCTTTATAAAAAAACCCAAATGAACTGGATCCAATGGAAAGCAAAGACGGTAACAGATTTTGTTTTTGAAGCATCAAAAATTGTTAAAGAAAACAAAAAACCCTTCTCAGTAACCCTACTACCAGACCCATACTTTGGCAAAGAACGATACGGAGAAGACCTACATTCATTACAAAAACATGTAGACTTCTTCATAGTTCCAATCTATGATATGGCTTACTCAACAACCTATTGGCTACAAACCCTAGCTTACGCTTTTCGAAAACAAACCAAAAAACCCCTCTATATCGAATTATATGCAGCCAATCCAGGACCAAAACAAAAAAACCTACAAAACGCAATAACAAAAATATCAAACTACGTAGACGGAATAATATTAGCCACCCACAATAGCAAGATAGCCACAGAAATAAGAAAAAACCTCTCTTTCCACTAATTACTTACAATTTTTTGAAGTTGTTTATAATTAAATGTTATATTGAGTTAAAAACTATTTCCTCTTGGATACCCCGCTTACCCTCTCTTTAGCATATACTATGCGCTCTGAGATATTACCGCAGACGCTTTCAATCTCCCTTGCTATATCACCGCGAACCTTCTGAAGCACAAAAAAACCTCCAAATACCTTTCTCGCCGTTTTTTTTCTCTCAGACAGCCACGGTTAGGCTACTCCTTCATATATGGCGTGGCATCAGTCCCCCTTGCCCCTTCAGAAGCAACCAACGGGGGGATTAAAATTTAATCCAACCAACCACCACCAACCCGCCATTTCCTCATTCCAGAAAATAGGTTGCGAAGCCCTTCTTGTCTTTCGTTCAGATACGTCATTAATATCCCTGCTATGAACGGTCCTGCAAGCATGGCAAAACCCATGATTCCAATATCACTCAACGCTATGGTTTCTTCTCTAAGAAATTTCGAACCTACTCCCAGAAAACTGCCTCCCCAACTGATCAGGAACGTAAGAAAAAAATAAATAAAAACAGGATGCCTTTGAAGGAATGTTTTTCTATTCATAAGAAACTCACTCCTTACATCAAGATTAATCATAATGAATTTAAGATTTTCTTGGATTTAGCTCACTAATTTGGGACAAAGAATTAATCAAACATTGAGCCTTCCACTTTTCTAAGTTTCCAATAGGGAAAACAGAGCGTAGTCTAAACAGACAGATTTGTCGGCAATGGAGTTAGCAGGTTAGCATGCAAGTACGAGAGAGAAAAAGGTTAAAATTTAATCCAACCCAACCCAAACCGTAATCATAATGATGATGACAATCATAATCATCATAGGGGAAATGAAGATGACACACATAATCGTTTTAGACTATAAACAAACAGACATATAGCCACACAG
>CAYFXZ010000055.1:0-7578 GCA_964347245.1 uncultured Candidatus Bathyarchaeia archaeon
AAAAATTCTTTCTGGAATAAAAATTGCAACAATACTTATAACACTGTTATATTAGAAATATGAGTGGATGGCGAGGAGACGCAGGGTTATTCACCATCCCCTATCATGCATGTATGCATGGTGTCACAACCAAGCCTTTATATAACTTTGCGTCCCTCTCCCATCAACTGACTTAAACATTTTTCCTATTCGGTCACTCTAAATAAA
Source organism: uncultured Candidatus Bathyarchaeia archaeon (assembly GCA_964347245.1). Classification (GTDB taxonomy): domain Archaea; phylum Thermoproteota; class Bathyarchaeia; order Bathyarchaeales; family Bathycorpusculaceae; genus SG8-32-3. The sequence goes on from CAYFXZ010000055.1 coordinate 208, forward strand.
TGGTTTTGATTACTCCTCTCAGTGGTAAATTTTTTACATTTTCTTGGTGAAAAAAGATATTAAGACATATGTCATAATTTTTTTCACGGTTAAATTGGCTTGGAAACACATAGTTTTAAGAGTGTCGAGATGGAAAGACCGCAAACATAATTGTTACCACTGCAACAAAAAACTTGAAAAAGGCTCAGAAGCTTGGAGCCACACCGGAAACAGCAACTACAGAATTTACTGCCCACCTTGCTATATGCGCGCGCGCAAAAAAAGAGGGGAAGGTTCGTTGTTTTCTTAGACTTATGTCAGCCTACTGGACCACGAGTAATCTTTGTGTGTTCAGGCAATACGTCGAATACTTTTGCTTCGATATCACTTAGAGCTGGATGTTTCATTATTGCTGCAACGAGTTCTCCTTCATGGAATGCCTGTACTGAGGCACCATCCTTAAACAGGTAGATTCCACCTGCTGATTTTTCAACCTCGTTGATAATCCAGATCTTCCACAGGAGTCCCTTGAGATCTGCGACAGGTTGGGCGATTTCTAGAAATGCTTTTTCCAGCTCTGGTCTTGTCACCTTGTACTTCAGATTTATCTGCACAATCTTTTTCACTTTCTCACTTCCTTTCTTTATTTGTGTGCTATTTTGGTTTAAGAATTTGCATCAAAACAAGAGGAAAAAAATGCGCGCGCTTTAGGTTACTTCTCTATAAAACAAAACTAAAATTCCTAAAAAATGTTAACCGTATATAAGTAAACTGCGAAGGAAGTTGTACAAGGGTTCTAGGGACACTTCGCAACACGCGCGAATGCTAAGCGATATATTTCTCATTTGGGCTGAGCAACTTCTTATACAATTCAGCCAGGCTTGAGTTTTTTATCAATTCCAATCCCATTAATTTTAGCAAATCTCCAATTGTAGAGAGAATGTCTGCAGCCACAGCTGATTGTCCCCGAAACTGGAGATATCTCCCGAGTTTCCCCGCAAACTCCCCTCTTTTTTTAAGGGTTAAATTTTAACCCCCAACCCAAACCGAAACCCAAAAAGCCAAAGCAACCGCAAGTAATAAAAACTAAACATCTGAAATTTTGCGAGAAGGCGAATGAAATGTTCATAGGGCATTTCGCTGTTGGTTTAGCTCTGAAAAGAGCGGATAAGACTCTATCTTTGGGATTGTTATTTATTGCTGTTCAACTTTCTGACTTGGTCTATAGTGTCACTCTTCTGACTGGAATAGAGAAAGTCAGCTTTATTGCGGGCGCCACTCCTAACACTTCGGTTCAATACTTCTACCCGTACTCCCACAGTCTAGTGGCAACTCTGCTCTGGGCAGGTCTGCTCGCACTCATTTTTCTGGTAGCTCCGTTCAAGTCAAGCGTGCCCAAGACAAGAACTGCGATGATCACGGCAATCGCCATCCTATCTCATTTTATCCTTGATTTTATCGTCCATAACCCTGACTTGGATCTGCTCGGCAACGGCGCATACAAAATCGGCTTAGGCCTATGGAACTACCCCTTTGCCTCTTATGTTGTCGAAGCGCTACTACTGATAACTGGATTATGGATTTACCTAAGAACCACAAAAAGCATAGCCTTCAGCGGAAAATATGGCTTGCCGATTCTCAGCGTAGTTTTACTGATACTGAACGCGGTCAACACGTTCGGACCGCCTCCAACAAACACAGAATACTTCGCAATAACGATTGCGGCAGTCTATCTTGGCACGATAGTCGTTGCATTTTGGCTGGACCGAAAAAGAAGCTAACAACAGAACAAAAATCCGATTTTACTAGTAATCAGATTGCGCGCGCAAAATAATTGATTGGCTAGCAAAAAAGCGGAAACTTTTGTTCCGCTAAATAAGTCTCGATTGTTAACGCTTCGCAAGGAAAGTGGCATCTGGGGAGTTATGTCAAAAGACTTAACAGAATCCTAATACAGCAAATTTTATTTAACAAGTGGGTCAAACGAAAATGAAAGTGCGCCCATGCATGCATGGATTCAGGTTAGACGCGTTTACAGAATTCAAACACAATACGTTATCGATATTTGAGAAAAAATAGTGGTTAAAATGGTTTCCGTTACAAAAATTCAGCTAAAGAACTTCGTAGAAAAATATTTACAAAAAATCAACGAATCAATCTCTAATTTCGCCCCCAAAAATAGAGATATATTTCCCCAGTTTTGGTTATTCCCCTATAGAATTATAGGAACAATCTCAACAGTTCATGGTGTTTCAATAGAGTTTGTAAGGAAATCGAAAAGACCAGTAATAAAAGTAAGAAAGACTACGAGAAGAATTGAAGAAGCAGTCTTACCTAAGACAACGGGTACAGGTTTGATGTTTAGGGTTTCGGGAGAACATAATGATATTGTAGGAGGGACTTTTGATGTAGGTGATAGAGGAAGATTTGTGGAAGTCATGGAGGGAGCAGACGTAAAACTCATAAATAATCGATTCTTATCGGTTTTTAAGAATAAGGTTCTTAGTAAAGAAACTGATTGCTTGTGGATTTTTGGAAGTAACCGAACTGAAAAATGGACTCTAGGAATTGCTGAGAAATATGCGTCAATTGATTTCAACTCTCGGGTTGCAATGATAATCGAGAGTCTAAAATTTGAGACATTACAAGACAAATTAGCTTCACGAAATACAACGTTTCAAGCCATAAATACTCGTTTGTTGGAATTTCGTCAACTAATAAATAAAGATGTTAAAGAAGAAGTTTTGAAGCAATTTTTAAAAGACAATAAAGAATTACTTAAGCTTTCATTTCTTGCAAAAACAATAATTCCAGAATATCCTCTCGGTGAGACTTATCAAGTAGATTTTGTTGCCGAATGTTATGATTCACAATACCTTTTAATTGAATTAGAAAAATCAGCATTAAAGCTATTTACCAAGGGGGGAGACCCAACTCACCAATTAACACATGCGGTTAGACAAGTAGGTGATTTCCAAACATGGATACAAGATAACATTGCTTATGTTCGTCAAGGAGCAAAAATTAAACTTCCTAAGATTTCGCCATTGCCTAAAACAATAGTGGTAATTGGTCGAAAACATACTTTGGATGAAGGGGAGAAAAAGCGATTAAAGAAAATCAACGAGAATCCTAACTTAGAAGTAATAACTTTTGATGATTTAATCGAAAGAGTTGAGTTGATCCTAGAAAATCTTAAACCTTGAACTGCGTGCGCACGATAATTGATTTTGGATAATAAGAGCGAATTTTATTGGCTACATTACTGTTGTATGTGCGATTTGATCGATATATTTTTGGTGTGGGTCTTTCGCGCGTGCGCGCTCAGCACACATTTATAGACTAAATCTATACATCTTAAGACCCCCTACATCGGAGGAAAAGGAATCGAAGTTGTATATTCTGCAAATCCTCCTGAATCAATTATCTTATATGATCCCCGCCCAACAAGAAGCCCTCTAAACGACGCAGTTGACTCGAACACCGTCCAAAGGATTCCCTCGTTTTCATAGCCACGACCCACGAGTCCAGTATTTTGAACGGCAATATTTAGTGTTAGAAAATACCCTCTACTTTCGGCAAACACCAGAGTTTTTTTTGGATGAAATTGAAATGCTTCAGGGTTGAATTCCCAATCGTAGTTAAATATTTGGTATGTTCCTTCTTCAAATGTTATTTTATCTTCATTCAAAATGACAGTTATTGAACCACATCCAAGGGAGTAAAAGTTATAGCCGACCACAGCTAGATCTTGATTGCTTGTCTGGAACCAGTTCCAAAGACCGTTATAGAGCTTCCATGGTCCCCAATTATGGTCATGATAGCCTGTTGCATTTATCGGAATTGGGGTTCCATTGACATTAAGAACACCTAGAACTGTTGCTGAAGGCATTTGCAAGTACCAATTCATTTCTTCATTTGGATCTGGGGACATATTGATAGTTTCCACTTCGAGCGACTGAGTTGTTTGAATGTATTGTAGGTTCCAAAAAACGGTGTTTCCCTGAATATCCGCAACAAAACCTTGAAGAGTGTAGAAATCGTCAGAGACCGTTATAGTGTTAGGTCCTATTACTAAATCTGCGCTGTTTTCAGAAGTAATTATGTCATCCCAATTATAAAATGGGAAAAGAAAGTCAAGGGTTTCTCCTTCGTATGAAATACTGACATACATTAAACCCAAGCTGGTATCTGTTGTATGAGCAGGGTCCCAGAGGCTATATTGTATCACCCCTTGAATGTTTTCTTGGTAAAAATTGAAGTACCACCATTCTCCATAATCAGAGACATTGGGGCTTTCATAATAGTCACTAAAATGATACCCATCATCGCTTAAGACTGCTGAAACAATTGAAGGAAAGCATAGAATCAAGCAAAGTAGCGTTGCTATTAAAATTATCTTTTTCATCTGTTCACCTCCTTCAAAATCCCCCTCAAATTTTTTTATTCCCTTCATGTTCCATCTTTATTTTAAATATTGCTTCGTAATACTCAAGATACGATATATTACTTATAAACGATTATTCCAAACACGACATATATCGAAAAATAGAATATGTCCATTTCAAAACCCATTCTTCCTTATCAAAAACTTTCCATAAAAGATGCGCGCGTAAAGGCAACGGAATCACACATTACAATAACTATTAATTGGAAAGGATCGATCTCGCGCGCGCAAGTGTGTGTTGGGGGTTAAAATTTACCCCCCCCCACCCACACACACCTATTTCTTCTCCTTCGTATAGTTCGTTAAAAAGTAAAACATTATTGAAGCCCCAAAAAGCATTATACCAAGCCAGAAGCTGAGATCCATCATTAGAATTGGAATATCAACTGTCCAAAGGCTAACTGGTCCAACAATGGTGGTTATTGTATGAGTAGCCCAAACTAGAGGTAATCCATAGTCTATATGGACATTATCTGCGAGCGCGCGCGCGTAATTTTATTTCTTCCAAAACTTGGACTGTGAACCAGAAAGATTTTCTAAAGGCTTTTCCACACTTCAATGAGAATAGTATGGGACATAGAATTGGATATCAGAAGATCGATTCCAAAATATAAAAACGCCCTAGTAATCATCTTAGCATACTATGTCTTGGTGCTCATTTTACTTGTTTACGCCTATTCAAGTGCGGAACTTCAAGCAGCTTTCAACCACGGGAATTATCTGACTTGGCTTATCCCAATCTACAATATGTGGGCTCAAATAGCATTAATTTTCTTGGTAATTGGCCCGATCTCAGCGGTAATTGGAGGATTAGTTGGAGGATATTTGTTGGCTCCCGTGTTTCTGTTCATCCAAAAAAACGTCTTTGGATCAAAGATGCTTTACGGGATTCAAGATCGCCCTCAACCTCAGACTTTTGATAAGATATCTCGTGGGTGGTTCCCCACTTTGTTAGCAATTAGTATAAACTTTGTAATCCTGCTTTCAGCTCCATGGGTTCTTGATCTAATTGTTTATTTAGAATTGAGGGAAGGTCCAGTATATTCAACGCTTTACATGCCAGGATTTGTTGTTCTATTGATGTTCACCATTGGCTTGGGCATGCTGGTTTTCTCCCCTACATGGTTCCTGACAGACGCAGGAATTGTCTACTCAAATAGAGAAAAAGTAGCCAGATCGGATCAACCGGTTGAGGGACGAACAGTAGGAGGGCGATTCACAGACTTCTTGAGAGGCTATGCAGGAATCGGAGTCGTTTTGTCATATATCCAGTTCCTTTATTTCTTCCTTATCGAACAGAGACCTCTTATGGATCCTATTGGGCAAATCGGATCTCTTGTATTCTTCTTTGGGTTTCCCGCTTTTGTGCTGATTGCCACAATCCCATCTTTGATTATCTTAGACATAATGAAAGAGCATAGAATACGTTACGTTAGAACTGTGGCAGGAAAAATGGGAATAACGGATTTTGTAGAAATCTCGTTTGAGAAGGTAAACCGATGACATCTAGCTATAAACGATGTCAATTGTTTGGGTTAAATCTTGGCCCTCTTTTTTCAAAATGCGCGCGCGCGCATTTGGGAATAATAGGCCAGACCTTATACTTAGCCATCGACAATTCTTAACTTACATGTATTGCACTCCCATCCATGCTCGCAGGTGCCACAAGGAGGCCATTTCAAGACTTTGGGTCTCGATTCAACCTGGTTAAAAAATAAATCATGCAAGTCGCGTTTAAGGTTAAGGAAATCTTTGAGTTCTTTCATGGTGGAGGCTCTTAGTATCGCCGTAACGGTATATCCCCGAGGTATCAATGCATCGCTTTCTGAAATCCTGTATGCTTCCTTAACAGCATCAGTATCTCTCAATCTCTGCAGGATGTACTCCGTCGCGCCTGGGTCGTCTTTTCTTGGTATTATCAAAACGAAGGCTGTTGGCATAGCAGAATCTCCACCTCTATTAAAGTATATTACGCGTGTACTTGGATCATGTGCAAAACGTACATCGCATTTACTGGAATCTATACAACGAAAAAAGCCACAGATTGCACCGAGATTCTCTGGCATACGCATATACTCTTCGCGCGGATCTCCGTAGATTTTAAACTCTTTCTTACACCATGGATGTTCAAATTCCCTTCTGTATTGTTCCAGTAATTCTGGTTGTATTTTGCAAGTGCATTCAAAACATGTTTCATATTTTGAGGAATGCCAATCCTTCTCACATTCCCTACAAAGCATACGAATTTCTCTTCCCTCTGCGAGCATGCGTTGTTCCCAGTTGTTGACAATCAGTTTTGCTCTATGGAACTCACGAGATCTTCCACTCAAGAAATCTCTGACACCATGATAGCGCTCTCTTTCTTTTTTGCTTGGATTTATATATGCCCTGACAAAACAATGGGGACAGCCCTTCCTTTTTAGCCAATGGTCAGGTTGATAGCCGCCTCCGCCGAGAAGAACACGCGCATTTTCAGTAAAAAGGAATTTTTCCCACTCGAAAACACATTCGTCACATACCCACTCGTTACACTCGTCACACTTCACCCTCCCGCGTCGGTCAACGTGATATTTACATGTGTTTAAGCTGTCGGATTCAGATTGCTTAGACATTCTGAACTCTCACCAATAAGCCAATATCCATCATAAGGAGAATTAGATTAGATAACAAAACAAGCGTTCTCCTCATATATTCCGCCTTAGATTTTGGTCAAGTATGTATCCTTCGATTCTTATGATTTGCGGCGCGCGCTCTGTCAACTCACTGCATACTCTTCGATTCTGTGTGTGTTTTTTGTTTTTGTTTCTTGTGTGTTTTTTGTAGAGAGAGTTAGTTAGAGAGTAGAAGAGAGAGGGAGTTAAAGAGAGAATTATTGTGTGTGTGGGATTAAAATTTAACCCCAAACCCAAACCCACACACACACTTAATTAAATAATTTTAAAAAC
>CAYFXZ010000056.1:0-7186 GCA_964347245.1 uncultured Candidatus Bathyarchaeia archaeon
CAGTTAAACTAAAAATTTTGTGCAATTCCAACATTTTAGAACCTATGCGCGCGCGCTAAGACATGTTCGCTACCTGGCTCTACATGTTTTTAAATGTGAGAAATGTGGAAAAGATAATAGCAGAACCAAAAGAATTAATTAGAATTGTGAAAAACAAACGGTAAACTTAGTTTATTGGATCCTAATTTTTCATATTTATTGTGAATGCACAACATCTTAGTTCTTGGAAAGGTAACACATCTAGTAGTAGTAACGCAAAGAGGTGAAATACTGGAGGATGTAAAGATGAGAACTTCAATAACAGTTCTGGGTGTACTTATTATTTTAGTAAGCTTGTTTCTTCCTCTGATGTATTTGGGCTTCTTACTTGTTATTGGGCTTATCACAATTATTGTCGGTTTATGTATGCAGTCTACTGAACAAAATGTTAAAGCTAAAGTCATGAAGAAAAGGAGACGCTGTAGAATCTGTGGAATAAGAATAACTAAGACCCAAGTAGAAATTACTGATGGACTATGCAATGAATGCTTTGAAGAAGAGTTTTTAGGCTAGCCGTCCTTTCTTCGGAACAATCTTCCTTTAGCCTCACTGACCATAACCTAACCACCTTAGAAAGTAAAGAGGTATACACCAATATTCAGAGTACTTGAAAGTTTGTTTTAATATCTTTTACACTGTAGGTTTCAATTATCAGGGTACTTCTGTTATAAATGAAAGTTTACTCTAGAAAACAATTATAAGACAAATTTAAATTAGTTCTAGGTGTATAACGTGTAATGCGAAAGGATTTTCCTGAATTTCTTGATGGGAATCATCCTTCGTAATGGATGATAGAATCCAAAAAAGGGGAGGTGAAGCTTTGAAAAAGGAGAGAATTATAGTACTTGTTTTGGCTGCTTTTCTATGTTTTGGTTGAGTATTTGCTGCAGTGAGTAGATAAAAAGTATAATTATCATTGTGCCAAGGCCCACGGACATATGCATATAATTAGGTCTCACTTTCGAATATCCAAACCTTTGGAGGCCATCTGCCAATGAAGGCACCTTCATAAATCACTCATGTCCAGTTTAACGTGTATTTCGCGTTGAGCAGAAAAATTTTGTCTTTTCTCTCGTCTAAAATAATGTTATAACAGAGCATTATACATTGGCAAACGCTTAGATTACTACAATTTGTATCCAATTTTCCTGAGAAAATCCTTTCTCGTTTCGACGTCTTTTTCGGTTTCAATTCCCTTACTTTTTGAGCCGTCGATAACGCCTAAAATTCCTCTGCCTTGTTCCGTCTCTACTACTAGCACCTCCAGGGGGTTAGCTGTTGCGGCGAGGATACTACAAACTTCGGGTACTTGTTTGATTTTGTCCAAGACGTTGATTGGATAAGCATTCTTCAAAAAAATGATGAAGCAGTGACCGCACCCTAGTTCCAAAGCTTGGCGCGAAACCAGGTTCTTCAATTCTTCATCGTTGCCTGTAAATCTAACTAGGCAAGGTCCAGAGCTTTCACAAAATCCTATGCCAAATTTAATGGTTGGTACAGAGCTGATTAACGCTTCGTATAGATCTTCAACGGTCTTGATAAAGTGGGCCATGCCTAATATAACATTGCATTCCTGGGGAACCTCGATCTTTAAGAGTTTGAGTTCCACTTACTTCACCTCCTTATGAGTTGGTCTGACTTTCTATTAGATGAAAGCCGGTAGATAGTATCGTGAAATATAGTATTTAGTTGCGTCGGATCGCTTGACTTATTGTCTCAGTGAATTGGCTGAAATTGGCGATGTTGTTAAGGATGGCTGCAATTCTGAAGGAGCTCCTTGAAGTTCTAAATATCTGTGCAAGCAGCTGCTTAGGGCTAAGATAGAACGCTCTGAAATATTCGTAAACAAGCGAACACACTTCTTCATAGGGAACAGGAGTCGGCAAATCCTTAGGAACGCAAACTCCGGTTTCCCAATATTTCTCCTCGTCGATAAGTCCTCTAGCCGCGAGGTTGTTCCACAGGTCGATTCCTGTGTGAACTCCTAAAATGTTAACGTCGGGTACGTCGATTTCAAGTTTGTTTGCGAACTGCAAGGTATTCACGATCTCACGTCTAGTCTCGTCGGGAGCCCCAACAATGAAGGAGCCTACAATTATATCTACACCAGCTTTTCTAGCCTTGCGAATCGCTCTTTCAGTCTGTTCAGGGGTGATTCCCTTATTATAGAAGTCTAAGATCCTTTGGTTACCGCTTTCTATCCCAAAGAAGAGACATCTACATCCAGCCTTCACCATTTCCCTAAACATGTCGTAACTGACGTGATCTACCCGGGAGTCGCAGAACCATTCTACATCCATTCCAGCCTTTTTGATTCTTCGACAAAGCTTTGACACTCTCTTAGCGTTCAGGGTAAAGTTGTCGTCTGCAAAGAGAAACTGCTCGTAACCTTCGCTCTGCAGAAACTCCAGTTCTTTTATGAAGTTTTCAACTGATCTTGGCCTCCATATTCCTTTAGCGAATTTTCTGATTCCGCAAAAGCTGCATCTAAAAGGGCATCCGCGGGACGAGACAAGAGTAGTGAATTTTTTCGTGTTAACCTTTATTCCAAAAATTCTTGAAGTATACTTCGCATCTGTCAAATTGCGATCTGGGAAAGGAAGCTCATCCACATTCTTAATTAGAGGCCTATCTGGAGTGGATATTATTTTGCCCGCTTTCCTAAAAGCTATGCCTTCAACTTCCTCTAGGTTCCCTCCATTTTCCAAACACCGTGCAAGTCCAAGGCCAGTGTATTCTCCCTCTCCTCTAACAATCACATCCACGAAAGGATATTTTCTTAAAATCCTTTCAGCGTTAAAAGTTGCATGGAAATTGCCGAAAACGATTGTGATGTTAGGATTCTCCGCTTTTACGCGTTCCGCAATTTTCGGCGCTTCCTTCGCTGCGCTAAGCAAAACAGAAAAACCTAGAATGTCTGGATCTTCCTTTCTCACCCAACTTACAGCCTGATCTAGAGAAAATCTTTTTGCCGGTTGATCAAGTATGGAAACCTCAATTCCCTCGTTCATTAGGACTCCCGCACAATACAAAATGCCCAAAGGGGGCCATGCCGTTGGAACCATATACATTGATTCCGAAGAAGGAGTCGGATTCACAAACGAAAACTTCATATTTATTCGCATTCAGTCTTTTAAAGCCTGAACAAAATAAACTTTGCTAAAAGCTGTAAAGTGAGAGATTTAGCTCGTCTTTGAGCAAAATAAGGTCAGCATGTGCTCACACCGACTTTGAAACAAGACTTGTTGGCTCTTATGACAAAAATTGAAGATGATTGATGGCACCTGAAGGTTTTAGATTATTCCAAGTTTTCTGCCGCCTTCTTTGAAGGCATCTATGGCTCCGTCTAGTTGTTCGGTATTGTGTTTTGTGCATAGTTGGACCCTAATTCTAGCTTTATCCCTCGCAACCATGGGATAGAAGATTGGCAGAACGAATATTCCCTTTGTCCAGAGGAAGTCTGCAAGATCTCTTGCAATTTTGCTTTTGCCACACATCACTGGAATTATAGGTGTCTCCGTATTTCCAGTGTCAAATCCAGCGTCATTTAGAGCTTCAAGAAGGTAGTTACGGTTTTCCCAAACTCTTTTGACATGTTTTGGTTCTTTTTCCAGCACATCTATGGCTGCAATACAAGCAGCAGCAACTCCTGGTGGAACAGCACCGCTCAGCAGCCAAGTTCTAGCCTTGTTGTAAGCAAAGTTGCGAAGATCTTCGCCACCGGTGATGTGGCCACCAATGACACCAAACGCCTTAGAGAACGTTCCCATCTCTACATGCACTTCATCCCGTCCAAGATGGAAATGCTTAACAATTCCTCGTCCGCCTTCGCCTAATACCCCTTCGCCATGGGCGTCATCAACGTATACCCCAGCACCGTGTTCTTTGCCAATCCTAGCTATTTCGGGCAGAGGCGCAAGATCTCCATCCATGCTGAAGACCCCATCTGTTAAGATCCAAATATGATTATATGGGGGCTCATGTTTTTCCGCTTCCTCCATCACACGTGACAGGTCTTCTGTGTCTTTATGTTTGAATATCGCCCTGTCAGTGTGGCTCAGTCTTACTCCATCAATTATTGACCCATGGTTCAGCTCATCCGAAACGAAAAGGTCACCTCTACCTGCAAGTTGCGGAATAAGCCCCTCATTAGCCATGAACCCAGTTTGAAAAGTTAGTGAAGCTGGAGCGTTCTTGAATTTTGCGAGACGACGATCCAATTCCTCGTGTAAAATCATGTTGCCAGAAATTGACCTGTCGCTTCCTGCACCAGCGCCATATTTTCGGGTTGCTTCTATAGTTGCTTCAACAACTTTTGGATGTGTTGCGAGGTTCAAGTAGTTGTTTGCACACAACATTAGAACTTCTTTTCCGTTCACAAGGCAAATTGGTTCACTTGCGCCTTCGAGAACCTTGATTTCCCAGTTGAGGTTCTCACGAACCAAGCGTTGATATTCTTCACCTAGATATCTTGTTGGGTGACGTGAAATAGTCATAATTGTCACATTCAAGAAACTCTTGTTTTATTCTCTTAACATTTCCTGTTCTCTTCGGAGCGAAAACTGTGTCTTAGAGGTTTCAGCTGACCGTTTTGTCATTTTTTCAATCATATCTCTTGCCATAGCAGCCAAATCATATGTTGAGCTCCAACCCCATTCCTCGTTGGCGACACTGTCATCAATTGAAATAGGCCAAGAATCAGCAATCTTCTGTCTAAAGTCAGGTTTGAATTCGCATTCGAATTCTGGAATATATTTCTTGATTTCAGCCGAAAGCTCTCCAGCAGAGAAACTCATTCCAGCTACGTTGTAGCTTGGGCGTCGCTTGATCTTAGACAGGTCAGCCTCCATGAGGTTACTTGTGGCTTTGATGCAATCTGGCATGTACATCATTGGCAAGACTGTGTCTTCTCTTACGAAGCACGTGTAACGTTTCTTCTTGATCGCTCCATAAAACATTTCAACAGCGTAGTCTGTTATGCCTCTACCCGGAGGTGTCTCACTGCTAATTATTCCAGGGTAGCGGATGCTTCGCACATCTAAGCCGAATCTAATGAAGTAGTAGTTGCACAACAACTCACCAGCGACCTTTGTGACCCCATAAATTGTTTTGGGTGCTAAGATTGTGTCTTGGGGTGTTTTAACGCTTGGAGCTCCAGAGCCAAATACAGCGATGGAGCTAGGCCAAAAAACCCTAAAAAGCTCATGTTTCCGTGCAATATCAAGTACATTATAAAGGCCGTTCATATTTACATTCCAAGCAAGCTGCGGGGTTTCTTCAGCTGCAGCGGAGAGAATTGCCGCTAGATGATAAATTGTGTCGATGTTATATTCTTTTACAACGTTCTCAATTCCAGCTCTGTCGGTAACGTCAACATACGCAAAGGGACCTGAATTTGACAGTTTCTCGCTGGGCTTTCTCCTATGCCCAGCCGCAATAACCTTCTCATTACCATACTTCTTTCGAAGCTCGATGGTTAATTCAGATCCGATTTGACCAGTGGCGCCAGTCACGAGAATCTTTTTCATGCTTTTTATAGGCATTTGATGACCTCGCGCGCACTGTCCGCATTTATTGTGCGAGAACGACATTAGATTATTCAAGATATAAGAATTTTCGGACGAAAATTTCGTTTCTCTGGCGTTTCAGGTTGCAATACAGTACTTCAATTGAACTTGCATGTGCGCTAATTTTGATTTTCAGTTTCAATGACACTGTACTCGAAGTGACGACGAAATACATCACTTTGAAGTTGGGAACTAAGGTCAAAACAGAGGACTTTTGAGTTCTTATCTTCTTTGTAGAGCTGCCAATCTGTGTAGTTTATCAAAACAGTTTATAGCTCACGCAATGAATCTTGTCACGATGGAAATTTGAAGCTAGGCTTCATCGTTAATCCAATAGCGGGCATGGGAGGCAAGGTTGGCTTAAAAGGAACAGACGGCGTCTTAAAAGAGGCAATTGCAAGGGGAGCCACACAAGTCGCACCAAAACGGGCAAGGGAATTCTTGCAAAAACTAAAAGAAAACATAACAGAAGTACCAATGGAAATTTTGTCCTGTCCTGGCATAATGGGTGAAGACGAGGCTAAAAATTCAGATCTTTCAGTTAAGCTTTTGCCAATGAAGATTGGGGAGGAAACAACCGATGCAGATACAAAAACTGCGGTTAAATTATTGGTAAGTATGAAAGTAGATTTGATTGTTTTTGTTGGTGGGGATGGCACAGCCAGGGACATTTTTAATGCCATGCCAAGCTTCATTGAAATACCTGTTTTAGGGGTTCCATCTGGAGTTAAAATGTACAGCGGTGTTTTTGCGTTCAATCCTTCAGACGCTGTGGATATTGTTTTGGCCTTTGCTCAAAACCAAGCGGAGATAACAGAATTTGAAATTATGGATGCTGACGAAACGGCTATTCGAAGTGACATTTTTGCGGTAAAGCTTCAAGGCTTTCTTAAGACTCCATTCCTTCCAATGCGGATTCAAGGAAGCAAGCAAATAAGTTCGGAAACTGTTGACGAGAAGGAAAACCAAACAGCCATAGCAAGGTTCATAATAGAAGAGATGAAGCCGGAAGGAATGTACATACTCGGACCAGGAACAACAGTCAAAAGGATTGCAGAACTTTTGGATGTAGAGAAAACAGTTCTAGGAGTAGATATCTACAAGAATGGGTGGATCATACTTGACGCAAATGAGCAAATGATTTTTTCAGAAGTAGAGGACTGGCAGAACACTTGGATTATCCTTTCGCCAATTGGGCGTCAGGGAATTCTTTTTGGGAGGGGAAACCAGCAGATAAGCCCTGCAATCATAAAGCGTGTTGGAAAACAGCGGATAATTGTTGTGGCGACAAAAGGTAAGCTTCAAAGTATTTCCGGTGGTATTCTAAGAGTCGATATTGGAGATGTAGAAGTGACTCGCATTATTGAAGGATACATTAAAGTTGTCACTGATTATAGAGAGTGGCGACTAATGCCAGTGAAATAGTGTGTGCGCATGTCACAGTTTCGTTCTAATCTAGCCAATTCTCTTCAATAGCATCCAAACTGGCTTTCAAGAACAAAAAGAGGAAATATGCTTTAGATGTAATTGGCGGGCCCGCGGGGATTTGAACCCCGGGTCTCCGGCTCCGAAGGCTTGCG
>CAYFXZ010000057.1:0-7056 GCA_964347245.1 uncultured Candidatus Bathyarchaeia archaeon
ATCAGCTGTCCTCTCAGCCAGGCTTGCCTAGCTCCCCTTGGAACACCTAATTCATCGCGTTTAACTGTCTGTTTCTGAATATAACATTTGTGTAGTACAACTCTGCTTCTATTGTCAAGTTCTTCCATACAAATTCCTATTGTACAATTAGCGCTCGCTACGTATTTTAAAACAAAAAATTCCAAATCTTTAGATGATTTTATATAATTTTGCATCCATTATATTGAATTAAATAAACGGATTTTAAGCGGTGAGAACTACGACGAATAAGTCAAGTTCACAATCGCTTTTGACTCGATTCCAGCTAGGAATAAACAAGTGGCGACTGGGGTTTCTTGTTTTCGCGTTAATTTACGCCGTTTTACTTTTACTTGAACTTTCAACGGCCCCTACACAATGGGACGAAGTTGTCCATTTAAATGATGGGGTATCATTGCTACGCGGCGAATACGAAAATATAAACTACTTCTACCCGCCGCTTTTTGATGGGGTGATTGTAGTTTTCTTCAAAGTATTGGGAGTAAGTGTTCTTTCAGGCAGGTTGGTATCGGTAATATTCTCTCTTATTTCGCTCTGGATCGTGTTTGAACTCGCCTACAGAATGTATGATGCGAAAATTGCGTTAGCCGCAAGCGTTCTGTTAGGTTTGTTCCCAGGTTACTTTTGGCTTTCGCGTGTAGCTCTGATAGAAGTAATGTTGGTTTTTTTCTTCACAGTGGCAATGATGTTCTTCTTTAGTTGGCTACATAAACCGCAGAAAAAACCGCTAATTTTAGGTGGTCTAGCCTTAGGGCTAGGGTTCCTAACCAAGTACCAAATGCTTATTGCGATAGTAGTAATGATTGTAGCCATTTTTCTTCTAGCTCGAAATCGCCTAAGAACACTATTTTCCAGATTCACGCTGTTAATCATAATTGCGATAGCCGTGGTTACACCATGGCTAATAATTTCTTACAAAACATACGCTTCTGAGATGCTGGATAACTGGACATATGCGTTGCAAATAGGCAACCCTGCAAAGTCGATTTACAGCGAACGTTACCCGCTTCCAATCTTCTATTTAATCGAGATGACGTGGCCCTACAACCAAGTGCATCCTGTTTCAATCCTCATCTATATTGTGAGCTTGTTTGGCATAGGCTTGCTTTCGTGGCGCAGAAAACGAGAAGACAAATTTCTTCTAACATGGTTTATGGTTCTTTATATTATTTATACGCTTATACCTAACAAGCATTGGAGGTACGTTTTACCGTTATTTCCAGTTCTGGCGATTACAGCAGCGAATTTCATTTTCTTTGTTTATGAAAAAGTTGAGAAAACTTGGAGAGACACTATAAACGTAAACAAGAAACGCATCGTTAAGGTTGCCGCCGTATTGTTCACGGTGTTTATAGCGACAGGAGTAGGTTTGAGCGCCAAAGACACTTACGATAACGTTGCCCAATACCAGATTCAAATCGACATTGAAGGAGCAACAAAATACGCGAGCAAAAACCTCAACCAGAATGAGTCAATAATGCTTCTATGTCCATTTAACTTTTTCAATCAAGATATGATACATTTTTACTTGTGCGCTGACGTCACGAGAAAAAACAAGGTCTCCCAGTATCCAGAACTACCAGTTGACTCTTACACCCCGATATTCAATATCACCGAGTTTATAGGATTGTGTAAGCAGAACAATGTTAGGTACGTGTTCACCTACGAGTTCGGAGGTATCGTACCCTACTATAACACGACGCTAAATCTTCAGCAAATATTCATGAAGCTCTATGATTCAGGTAACTTCACCCACATCTCAGATGACGCGACTTTCGGGTCAAACCCTCGCCGAATCTTCATCTTAACTTTTTTAGGTTAGCTCTAAACGTTTATACGGAATATTTAATGCTGTATGCTAAAAAAGTGAATTTGAGGTAGCGTTTCTGATAATATTGAAAAAAATTTGACTAGTGCAAACAGGTATATTAAAATTAGTTTTTTCTCTTGGCTTTTCTAGACTTCACGCTCTATCAGAGGCAATAATCTAGAAGGGCTTACTGGGGATATGCTACACTAAATTTGAAGGAATAAAGGTCAAAACTAACAATTAGCGAGCATTAGTTGCAGCGAAGTCTTGTGCATAAGTTACAGATCAGTGCGCATAGTGGAAACTTACACGCTTACTTTGTTCATGATGACCTGCAAACCGTCTTTCGCTATTACCTGCATCGCTTTTTTAAAGTACCGGTTAGTTTTGCGTTCAATTGTTTTTGGCTTAGAGTAAGGATGTAGAATCTGTAGGTACGCTTGCATCATAGCATAGATTAGTATGAAGAAGCCCATTCCCCTGTTAGCCCTATTGTTCATTTCCTTCTCAAAAGCTTTCTTAGAAACAAGAATTAGTCTTTTCCTCTTGTTTGCATGCGCTAGCCACTTCAAGTTCTCACAGTCAGTGCATTTGCAGAAACCGAATTTTACGGGCTTTGCTTCATTCTTTTCTTCAGGCTTTTTTGACTGGGTTGACCGTTCAATCATATCAACGTAGAGTATACTAGTTTCAAGTATAGCTCTCAAGAAATCAACGTCTTTCATAATTACCCTCCACGATAATAATTTAACTCTTTTTCCTTAAAAATTCTAGTCTTCTCAAATCCTCAAACTGCACTTCTCAGCAAAATAATAGCTTGTTTAAATCCTAATGATGCATCATTACAGAAAAAGTTGAGTAGTCTATTTTTTTGATACTGCGGCTATAGACAGTTCCTTTCAATACAAAAGGAGATTGAATAGAATATAGATTCTGGCGGATTCGGTTTTAAGTCATGAATCTTCTAACGGTTTCATAGAGTACACTTGTTCCGAAGATAAGGTTTTTTATGCTGATGCGTTCATCTATGCCGTGTTCAAGTTTGACTACTTTGCCTGAGGATATTTCTTGGTACCTGGGTTGGAAGCCGTAGCATATACTGCCTTTTCTTCGGAAAAAGCGTGAGTCAGTTCCGCCAGTTGTAAGCACGGGCGTAACACCGCAGTTGGGTTCAAACTCTCGGAGAATATTGGCAATTATAGTGTAAAGCGGTGTTTCAGCTGTGGATTCTGACGGCTCCTGCCTCTGCAATTCTTCAAGCACAAGTTTTTCCAAGTCAACTTCTCCAAGCAATGATTTTATTAAACCAATCGTTTGGGCTGATTCTTGTCCAGGAAGTATCCTGCAGTCAAACACAGTTTCACATTCTGAAGGAATTACGTTTTCTTTAGCGCCACCATGAATAATCGTGGGCGTAATAGTCATTCTTAGTCGCGGTCGAATTTCCTCTGCCAGTTGCGGTGAGATTTTCGATAGTTCATCAAGTATCTGGTCACTAAGCTTTGGGTTTGCTAGCAAACGTGAAAAAGGCTCTTTCAGAGTTGGATCTTGCCGGGCAATTTCTTCAAGAAACGTTTTCACGGTTGGAACAAGTAAGACTGGTGACTGATAGTTTCCAAGGTTCGCGATAACCTTGTTCATACGCATTATGGCATTGTCCGCCATGTTAGGCATTGAACCATGACCTGGAGTACCCTTTGCTATCACCTTGAACCATAAGATGCCTTTCTCTGCAGTCTGCACAGTGAAAACGTTTCCCTTTTGAGTTGGCATCGCCAAACCGCCACCTTCGTTCAAAACGTATGGCGCGAAAATCTTCTCAGGATAATTACGCAATAGGTAATCTACACCTGATAATCCGCCTTGTTCCTCGTCAGCTGTTGCAGCTAAAATCACGTCACCTTTAATTTTCACATTGTTTCTCTTCAGAAGTTTAATTACAATAACTTCAATTGCAGTCATGCCCTTCATGTCCAAAGCGCCACGACCCCAAACAAAACCATCATTAACCACGCCGCCGAAAGGGTCCACGTTCCATTCTTTCGGATCAGCAGCAACAACATCCAAGTGAGAAAGCAAAAGTAAATTCGGCTTCTCACCGGTTCCCTTTAGCCTTGTAATCACACTGCCCCTTTCGGGAGCGGATTCTAAAAAATCACATATAAAACCATCGCGGCTTAAAGTTTCAGCGACGTATTTAGCAGCTGTCGTTTCGTTTCCCGGCGGATTAGTTGTGTTTATGCGAATAAGCTCGCTTAAAAAGTTCGTAACTTCATATTCAACTTCCTTCAATAATTGAACACACATTCGATTAATCACTCAGCCATAATTTTTGAGAACCCACGTCACTAAAGATGTTTCAATATATTCTTATTATTTGTGGATGATCTGCTCAGAAAACCTGATGAACTAAAAGGAAGGAAAAAACAATGAGATTTATATATGAAATCTAAAATGCTTATGGGATAAGAGGTAGATTCATAATGAAAGAACTCAAGCCTATCGATTATAGGCTCTTATATGAGCTAATGAAGGATTCACACAGAAGTGACAGACAATTAGCTAAAGCTTTAGGCGTATCCCAGCCAACCATAACACGAAGGAGAGCTCTTCTAGAGCAAAACTACATAGATGGCTACACAATAATACCGAAATTCGGAAAAATCGGATTTGAAATTGCCGCGTTCACTTTCCTTAAAAGCAAACTTAAACAACAAAAAGGAAAAGAAAGGGATGAAGCCTTCAAAAAACTAAATGAATGGTACATGAACAAGTCAAACGTTCTTCTCGTTCACGATGGAAGAGGAATGGGCTGGGACGCAGTCTGCGTGTCGCTTCACAGAAGCTTTTCAGACTTTGCTGAATTCATAAGGATACAGGATTCAGAACTGTCAGACTGGATAATTGAAAACCAATCTTTCAACGCAGACCTGAAAAATGGAGGCGTAATCAAACCCTTCCATTTGAAATACCTTGGAAAACCCGAATAATTAAAAGCAAAAAACTCGAATACCGCACATAACGCGGCCAATTCATACACTCTCTTTCTAGCAGCTTTCAAGATGAAGGGTAGGGGTTCAATCTCCTAATAAGAAAACCCTTCATAACCACAGTTTTTGCCCTCAAATAGTTACCAGAACAAAAGTATTCCTAAAGCCTAGGACTCGTCAGTTGAAACGCACTTAGGTCAGAACTTGACCGAGATTTGGTATTCCGTATCGTCTCTTATTTCCGTAGCTTGCCGTCTAGCAAGATCAGTGGCTTTTTCTTTTAATAGACTTCTTCAGCAACCTTTTCTTTGAAAGTTTAGGTTTTTTCACGCGTTTTGCATTTGTTACAGCCAAAACTTCATACCCTTTAAAATCTATGGTATCCAGCAAATTCAAAGTTGACACAACACGCTGGCGTTGAAGCACTTGCTAAAAACAACGATTTGCGCTTAGGCAGTTTCAGACGGAAGTTAATACTTATTATCTTTTGCATCATTAATCTAAGAAACAAAAACTGTGCTTGAAAGGGGGCGAAAGCAATGGCAAGCGAGCTAACAATGATTTCTCGCGAGGTAGCAAATGTTAAAGCATCAAAAATTGTGGGTTTAATATCAGATACGCATGTGCCCTCAAGAGCAAAATATATCCCCAAGATTGTTTTCAAAATTTTTGAGAACGTTGATTTCATTATCCATGCAGGCGATTTGGTAAAATTAGAGGTAATTGACGAATTGGAGCATCTCGCCCCCGTTTTGGCTGTGCACGGCAACATGGATGGTTCGGAAGTCAGAGGCGCTCTACCTAAGCTTAACACCTTAAAAATCTACAATTGGAAAATAGGAGTCATGCATGACCCCAATACCATGTTTGGAATGGGCAAGATGAGGGAGCTTTCCAAGCAAAATGATTTTGATGCATTTGTTTATGGGCACACACACAACGCCAACATTAAATGGGAGGGAAAAACCCTCTTTGTAAATCCAGGAAGTCCCACAGACCCTATTCCTTCTTTTATGAACAAGCCCTCACTGGCGTTACTTAAGATTACGAAGGACACAATGAATCCCGAGATAATTCAGGTTTAATCACCTTCTGGTTTGCTTTTTGCTATTAGGTCATTCATTCTAACTAATCTTCGGTTTTTACTTTAACCTACCTCTCCACAGCGTTCTAGAGTTGTTTGTACCTTTGTCTTAAAAGTAATTTCGCTCACAACGAATGACTGTAGTACTTGAGGTTTATTGAAATGGAGCGTTGCAAAAATCCTTGGAAAAACACATGCAAAAGTGGGAACATCAGACTTTACATTCAATTTAAAGGTGAAAGACTTCCCATATGTAAGAAGTGCTGGGGTAACATAGCGGATAAAGAACTCAGCTGGGGTGATTAGCCACGGAAAGTTTTAGTTTAAACAGCGCTAAATCATTTTTGGGAAAAAACGTGAATCTACATATGAAGGACGGTGCCGTTATAGTTAACGTGCAGTTGACTGGAATTCGAAAGAAGGATTTTGGCAAAGGGCGTCTGATTGAATTTGTTGCTTACGGAAACTGCAAAAGCTCCTATGTGCCTCTTAGGAACATAGCGTGGGCCGAAATGTTAAACCTGAGCATTCTTGAAACGGCCGGCTGAAATGGATTAGAAAAATCCCTAAAGCGACTTACTGCCATTAAAGTGTGATTAGAAATAATGATCCCTTAAGTCATTATTCACAATTCGGTTAGTCTTGATGGATTTCTTACCAATTTCGAACTAAATATGGACTTGCATTATTAAATTGTAAGGAATACAAGCCAGGCGTTCACTTAATTGGATCTAATACTGTCAAAGTAGGCGCTGAATTATATGGTGAAGGAGTTCCACTGGAAGAAAAGACTGATTTTGAGAAATCAAAAAGAGCTAAAAATATGGCCTATTGGGTCATACCTGAAACTAGGGAGCCCTGAAAGGGTTACTTCACAGTGTCAAAGATTTGAGTTCTGCAGAGATATTATTATGTTAATTTCCGAAGAAACCCCTGATGAATACATCAAACATCTTGAAGAAAGAAATTATCATTATCATAGTTGACAAGAAACACGTGAATTTAGAAAAAACCCTTAACCTTTTATCCTCGAAATATGAAGTGAAGAAAGTGTAGGCTGATACTGGACGGGTGCTTAGCAATTCGCTTTTGGACCAAGATTTGGCTTCTGAACTCAGCTTGTTAATCCACTC
>CAYFXZ010000058.1:0-6897 GCA_964347245.1 uncultured Candidatus Bathyarchaeia archaeon
ATCACAGTGGAGATATCACCCGCAAACCCAATATTTTTTTGGCTTTATGAAAAATCTGATATACCAAAGTGTACATATAGGCTCTGATATTTAAATATAGCATATGACCTTAGGAACCAAATTCTCAATTATTAGCTAACATTTGATTTAAATCGCTACTGATAATATCTCAAGATATTTTTTGAACCTATCCTCCAGTTGTTTTCCCTTCTCTGTTAGGGCATAAAGTTGACGTTGTGGTGCGTTTTCAACTCCTTTTTTAACGCCCTTTCTTACCAGTCTAGCTTCTTCCAAGTCTTTGAGGTGACGATAAACGTTGCGAAGACTAATGTTTTCGAGGTAACAATGGAACTTTGTTTTCATGAGAGTCCAAATATTGTAGCCATAGGATTCGATCCCATCAACGTCGTTTCTGTATAATATTGCTAATATCTTGAACTTTGTTTCTCCGATTGAGCCATGAGGACGCGGCATCGTGTACCCTAATACTTATAAGGGTTAGCGAGTATAAATATGTTACCTACAGGTAATTTACCCTTATAACGACTGAACCGAAAAAGAAACTAGAAACAGACACTTTTGAGGTAAAGGCTCGCCTGATTAGTGATGGCTTTATTTGAAAAGTTTTCGTCAAGGGTTACTTACAGATAGAAATCAAAGTAGATGAGAAAAATGCTTAATGTATTACAAGTGAACAAAATTGGATGCCCGCAATGTTCTGCCTCCAATCTTATTACAGATGAAAATATGGGCGAAGTTGTGTGCGACAAATGCGGTTTGGTTGTAGTAGAAGAAATTCTTAATCAACATCCTGAATGGCGTGGCTTCACGCTAGAAGAAAAACAAGCCAGAAGTAGAAATGGATCGCCGATCAGATATGCTCGTTTTGATAAGGGATTACACACAACAATTCTGGGTTACACCGATGCTTCAGGCAGTCCTCTTTCAGCTAAGGCAAAACGCCGTGCGTGGCGTCTCCGAAAATGGCACTTGCGATCAACGACGCATGAAAACCACATAAGAAACCTAATGCAAGCTATGAATGAGCTTCAGATAATCTCGGAAAAGCTCCACATCTCATCATCAATTAAAGAGTTGGCTGCAGTAGTATACCGAAAAGCCCTTGAAAAAGAACTCACGCGTGGAAGAAGCATTGCTGATATAGTAGCGGCTTCAATGTATGTTGCTTGTAGGTTTACTAAGATACCGAAGACGCTTGACGACATTGTAGAAGCAAGTTCTCGAAGCAGAGGAGACGTTTCAAGAGCTTACCGTTTACTCGTGCGCACTCTAAGAATTGAGATGCCTTCCCACGACCCTGTAGGCTACATTTCCAGAATCGCTGAGAAAACCAATATTTCAGGGAAGGTTCAAGGATTTGCTGCTAAGATCTTACGTAAAGCTAAACGCAAACGGGTAACAATGGGCAAAGACCCTGCAGGAATGGCTGCTGCAGCGCTGTACATCGCCTGCCAAATGGAGGGCAAAGAAGTGACACAAAAGGACATTGCAAAAGCAGCAAGAGTAACAGAAGTCACCATTAGAAACAGAAAGAAAGAACTTGTGAAAAAACTTGATTTGCTTCAGCCATAAATGTATACCGGAAAGCTGTTCTTGTTTTGCGCCTGCGATTGACATAGGCGCTTCTGATAATAGAGGGGTACTTTAGATTATGGGAAAAGTAAGGCCTGATCATATAAAAAAAGTTGCGAGAAAGCTTTTGGAGTTGTTTCCAGAGAAATTCAATTCAGATTTTGAAAACAACAAAAGAATGGTGGCTGTTCTAACAGACGTCGCCTCAACTAAAATTAGGAATAGAGTCGCAGGATATTTGACTCGGCTGGCAAAAACCAACCCTAAACAGAACAGTGTTAAAAATTATTAAGAACGGAGAACCAAGACATGAGAGAGTTAAGTCAGATAGAAAGGAAAACTTACAATTTCATAAAGGAGGCAGGTGAAATCCAAACCATAAATATCCGGGATAAGCATATGAGTGGAGCAGTAGCCAGTCTAAAAAATATGGGTTTGGTTGAAGTTTTCAAGAAGTGCACTAGCTATTACCGAAAAAGAAAAAAGAAATTCGTTAAAATCACCTCAAAATCACTACCACATAGCATTTGAGCTTAGGACTAAATCAAATTTTGCATTGAAGTTTTATCCTTATTGAAAAGTGGTGAACATTAAAAAGGCGCCCCGAGTACTACATTTTTGTGATTTATTTTGTCCGAGGAGAAAACATCTGAGAAAAACCCATTAGAAATGGAGATAGATCTTGATTCGACGCTTAATGTTGCCGACAAAGTGACGGATCTCCTAGATGCTAGTATGGAAGATCCGTTTGAGAGGTATTTAGTAACAAGGCTTGTCTCAATTTTGTATGAGGAAAAATGGAATTTTTCGTTAGATCCAGAATTTGAGTTGAAAGTTAGAAAGGTAGCTAAAGAGAAGCCAGAGAATTCAGTTAGTGATTAAGAAGATGCAATTTTGCTTGTTGCCTCCAAGCAATCGAAAATTGCACAAGGTCCAGATTCTAATATTTCCTCAAGTATTCTCTGACTTTCAATAGCATATATTAAACCTCAGTGACAGCAACTTCGCATTCAAGCAGCGGTATTAGGGCGCGTTATTTAACTATCAGTACTGAACACTTAGATTCATCAGCAACTCTGTCGCTAACGCTCCCTAAGAAAATTTCTTTAATGCCACCTACGCCTCGACTTCCAATAATTATGAGGTCAAACTTTCCTTCGTTGGCAGCTTCGATTATCTTGTCAGATGGGCGTCCTTCACAGAGCATCGTTGAGACTTTCAATTTAGGCTTCACTCTCTTAGCTTTCTTAAGAGCCTCCGCCAAAATTCTTTCATGTTGAGCTTTCAACTCTTTTGATAATGCCCCCAGAGTGATGGGTGAGGCTATTGGTGGGGCAGTTGGTACACTTACATTTGGATGGTAAAATATGGGTATTGTATGTTGGTAAACATTTAACAGCATAATTTCTGCAAAGTATTTCTCGGCTAAATCAAGCGCAAAATTTAACGCTTTATCAGAAGGTTCAGAACCATCGAGTGCGGCGAGAATTTTCTCAATCAAAAATCATTCACCTCTGCTAACTTTTATCTGGGAAAAAAATTTCGCTTTCACCGAATTCAACATTTCTTACATTAACTCTTTCACTTCAACTTAGATTGCAAAATGTTTGTACTAAAAAAGAGAGATTTAGTCAATTTTTAGTTTTTTTCCATTAAGCTTTTCCTCTTCCTTTCTTAGAGTAACCTCAAGAACCCCATTCTTGTACGTAGACTTAGCATCTTCAAGATATACTTCGCAAGGAAACTGTATTTCCTTGTAGTATTTTCTACCTGGAGTTTTCACAGAAATTGTCAGACCAGCTTTTGTCCCGCTAAGATTGATGTCTTCTTTTGCTACTCCTGGGAGCTTTGTGACCACTTTTATGTAATCTTCACTTTCCAATACATCCACGAGCGGTTCCCGTTGTTTTTTTACTCCAATTTTCGGCTTTCCCAACATGATTTTTGGGGTTACATTACCAAACTCTCTAACCTGCGGTTTGCCTTCAGGACCTATAGTGACGCTGTATCCATAAACAAAGGGACCCCAACTTCTAATGCGAGAACCGTTTGGTAAGACACGTTCACGAATAAGTTCTTCTGGAGCCGATTTCGATAACTCTTTAAATTCTCGCTCGATAATTTCTTCGGTCTCCCGGAAAACTTGATCAATATCGCCAAAACCTCTTAAGAAAGGCCAGCTTTTTCGAAACCAATTAGGCCACCAACTTTCGGACAAATTACCACCTCCAATCGTTTATTCATGTATAATTTGTGCACATAAAATGTCCAAGAATGGACAATTGCACAAATACACTATTCTCGGCATTGCTTAAATATTTGCATTTCAACAATCTTTCCGGATTGACTCAGGACTGATAAATTGGCGCTTTTTCACTTTCAATCTTTAAATCACACCAAAAGAATAACAATATTGTTGTGTTTTTGATGCTCAAAGTTAAAGATGTTTTTTCAAAAGGATTCTCTCAAGTTCACGAAAATGATACCCTGTCCCAGTGTTTTTCGCTTTTTAGAAAGAAAAAACCACCAGTATTAGCCGTTTTTAACGAAAAAGGCGAGTATAGCGCTGTTATTACCCGCAGATCGATAACAAGATCAAGTAATGACACTTCAAACACCAAAGTGAAGAGCCTGATGAGGTTTGTGCCTAAAGTTGCGGAAGAAACCTCGACTAGTGAAGCAGCGAGATTAATGATAGAAAACAACATTCGGCAACTGCCAGTTTTCTTAGGAGAGAAACTTGTGGGCTTCGTGTCTGATGAAGATATTATTCACAGGATAGTTTTAGAGAAATGGGGAACCAAAAGAATCAGAGAGATAATGAGTCAAAAACCAGTTGTTCTCGAAGAAGATGAATCCGTAGGAGCAGCTTTGAGTTTGTTCAGGGAACATGATGTTTCTCACATCCCAGTTGTCAAGAGTGGAAGGCTTACTGGCTTGCTGAGCATCCATGATATAATAGAAAATATTTTTCAGCCAAAAGAGCGTCAGACATACGGCGAGATTGTTGGCGAGAAGGTTCCTGTTCTGAGTATTCCTGTTAAAGGGATAATGTCTCGACCTGTTATTACTGTTTTGCCTACGAGTAGACTTAGGGACGCTGTTGAGAAAATGCACAGTCTGGACATTTCATCGTTGGTAGTTGTTCAGAAGAAGAGACCTGTGGGGATCCTAACTAAGTTGGATTTTCTTGAACCTATTGCTCAAATGGAGAAACCTCACAGAAGGCTTTCTGTTCAGTTTTCCATAAACGATTTAGGTGTTGACAATGTGCAGCGAAGTTTCATCATGGATGATTTTGAATCTTTCGCGCAAAAGTATGGTAAAACGGTTGAGTCTGGAACCTTGTTTGTTTACTTAAAGTCTCAAGGGTCAAACTTTAAAGGTGATCAACTGGTTCACTGTAGATTGCAGCTTAGAACAATAAATGGTTCATTCTACAGTTCAGGCGAAGGGTGGGGAGTAGAACAGACTTTTCATTTGGCTTTGGACAGGCTTGAGGGACAACTTCTTAAAAGCAAGGAATTGCCATACGATCGAAAATTTGCGAGAGATTACCTTAGGCGAATGAGATTTCCATTGACAGATTAATAGTAGGAAAGCAAAATGAGAACGAAACCAAGAATGAAAGAAAAAGGAAAAAAACTCTATAAAAACACTCATGGAACTTGGTACCGAGTAAAATTGGGTTATAGGCTAAGGCGTAAGATTAAACAAAGAAAACTGTTGAGAGATTTGAAAAAGAAAAAAACTTGAATTTAGGATTTTCAGTATCGTACTCTAGGCGATGATTGTTGTTTTTAACTTAGTTGATGAGTTGACACGGGCATCATTATTCTATCCAGTTTGTTCAGATTCATATAGACTTCAGAGAAACTTCTTTGTTGAATGCTACCTATACGACTGGATACTTTGCTGTTGTCGCGGACTGCCAATTTAAGGTTTTTTCAGCCCAACATGTGCAAATTGGATCAATTTCTGGCATCCAATTTGAACTTGGTCTATTGGAATCACTGCTAAATATTTAGCCTTAATGTCAAAAATTAACCTTTATAAGAGGTGCTGAGAACATTAAAGATGTTTAGCTGGGGAGCAGGCTTTAAACAAATTGCGTTGAAGCAACGAGTAAACCGATCAAAACGACGAAAGATTGGCAAGCGACAAAGACGAAGCTTTAACGGGTCGAACATATTGTTGAAGGCTTAGACCCAGCTAACGATACATGTTATCATTTTCTTCTAAAAGAAATTTTCGGGAGTAAAATGTTTCATTAAGAATATTTCAAGTTTAAGTCTAAACCAGCTTGTCTGAACATTGGATGAGTGCAATGCTATGAGGGGTGGTAATAATTGAGCGGGTACATAAATTTAGTAGTGACAAGTTATGAAAAAGAAGCGAATTCGGGTTGCTGTTTGTGGGGGATTTGATCCTATTCATGTGGGTCATGTTAGACATTTTAAGGCAGCCAAAGCATTGGGAGACGAACTTATGGTGATGTTGAATACTGATGCTTGGCTTATGAAAAAGAAAGATTATGTTTTCATGAAATTTGATGAGAGAAAAGAGATTATTGAGAGCATCCAATATGTGGACAGTGTTGTTCCTTATGTGAAAACAGAGAGCGGTTCAGCTGCCAAAACTCTGGAGAAGTACAAACCGGATGTATTTGCAAAAGGAGGCGACAGAACAATAGACAATCTTCCACAAGATGAAATAGAAACTTGTAAGCGCTTAGGGATCAAGTTAATTACTGGAGTCGGCGGAGAGAAAATACAGTCAAGTTCTTGGCTTGTTGATGAAGTCTCTAAAAACAAAACAGATGGCTCAACTTTGATTGCTGAAAGGAAAACAATGCAAAAGCTTCGCTGTGGGCAAAGGATCCAATGATTGGATTTCATTTTGGAGCCCATTAGTCGTGAACATAAACTTCTATTCACAATTCCTTCCTTTTGTTATTGGTTTGACAATAACTTTCGTAACTGCTTTTTTGTTTAATAGAATATTGACAAAATGGGTAGAAAAACAAGTAGCTAGAAGTAAGAAACTATTTACGAGTTACACTTTTCTTAGAAGACTCATTGTCTTAGTAATTATTCTATTAGGAACAACAGTTACAGTTTTTACAGTTTTTCCAGGGCTCGAAAATTTGGTTTCCTCTCTAATAATTACAGCTGGTTTTACATCGGTCGTCATCGGACTGGCAGCTCAACAAAGTCTTTCAAACCTAATTGCAGGTTTCCTTGCTTCAATTAGCAGACCCGTCGATATTGGTGACGCAGTTGTTTTCAATGAAGATTTCTGTTT
>CAYFXZ010000059.1:0-6506 GCA_964347245.1 uncultured Candidatus Bathyarchaeia archaeon
TTAAATAGTTGATTAGTTGGCGTCTATCAGAGTGTCCTGAAAAGCCTTCTATGGATTCAGTTTGCATTTTGACCTGCACAACCGCCATTTTACCTTCGTTGTCCATCATTGCAACTTCGTTTACTCCTTTCTGAACCCTCTTGCCCATAGTACCTTCAATCTGGTAGCTAACGAATATTATGGTGTTTCTCTCGTCGCTAGCCCAATTCTTGAAATACTCTATTACTGGTCCACCTTCAAGCATTCCAGACGTCGCTAAAACAATGCATGGTTCACCTTCAATTATGCTTTGTCTGACACTGGGATGCTCTACAATTGTGAAATAATCTGATTGAAATGGGTTTATCTCTTCGTGGAGAATACTATGGCGAACTTCCCTGCCTAAGTATTCTGGATACGCGGTATGAATTGCCGTGGCTTCTGAAATCATGCCTTCAATGAATACTGGTGCTTCCTTCATTAAACCTCGTTTCATGTACCCATCGATTATTAGCATAATTTCTTGTGCTCTACCTACCGCCGGAACTGGAATAAGCACTTTGCCTTTGCGCTCCAAAGTCATATTAATAACATGAGTTAAGCTCTCCTCAGCTTCAACTCTGGAGGGCATAAAGTCTTCTTGGCCTCCGTAAGTACTCTCGGTGATTACGGTTTCGATGCGAGGAAACTCTATGGTTGCGGCTTCCAGCAGCATGGTCCGGGCGAACTTATAATCGCTAGTATAGACAATATTATGCAATCCTTCGCCGATGTGTAAGTGCGCCATGGAAGCCCCGAGTATGTGTCCCGAGTTGTGCAGGGTTAAACGAATGTCTGGTGCAATGTCAGTGACCACGCCGAACCGAAGAGGGATAGTGTGTAAAACACATTCGCGAACGTCTTTTTGATCGTAATACGGGGTGATTCCCTGTTTGCTTGCAACGTCTAAGTAGTCAAGCTGGAGCATTGTCATAAGGTTCGAAGTCGGCGCGGAGCAGTAAAGAGGGCCATCATAGCCGTATTTATAAAGAAAGGGTGCTAAGCCGCAATGGTCAAGGTGAGCATGGGTTATAATAACCGCATCCAGCTGATCTATTTGAAATTCTAGGCAGTCAAAACGTGGAAAAGCCTCAAAAGGCCTTTGTGAACCTGGGTTGATGCCGCAGTCCAGTAGAACGCTGCTTTCTCTGGTCTTAACGAGGAAAGCTGACCGACCTACTTCTTGGGCTCCTCCAAGCACGGTCATTCTAATGTCACCGACTTCGTAGATTTTGGGTCGGAAGATTCTTTCTCCAACTGTGCGAAGTATCCGTTCGCGTTCTTTGCTTTCTGAATGAAGATAGTGGCGCATGTGAGTGACAATTTTAGATTTTATTGGAGGGCTTCTTAAGACATGAGGCCGCCACTTTGTTTTCTTTATTATCTCCTGCAGAACCGTGCCATTTCTCCCGATGACCAAGCCAGGCTTCTTTGTTTCGATTATTATTTCACCTAGGCTGGGATCAAAGTTTATGTCGGTTATTTCTGCTTCGGGAGCGATCAGTTGCCTTGTTTTCTTTTCAGCTTCGGTTTCTGGGAGCCTAACTGAAGGGTCTGGGCGGACGACTATTCTTTTTCGTATTACGCCGACAATTTCTGCCACTATGTTGCTTTGATCAACCAAAATTTCTGGTTTCTTGGTGTAGACAGCCAGCATGGGGCCCTCATATTCTATTCTGGTGACCTCTACTTCTCTGGGAACTTTTTCAAGTATGTACTGGCTTATCTCAATCTTATCTTTGTCTTTACCGGAGCTTCGAGCCAAGTTACTTAACTTCCTTAGCTTGTCAGATGCTTACTCTTCTCCTCTTT
Source organism: uncultured Candidatus Bathyarchaeia archaeon (assembly GCA_964347245.1). Lineage (GTDB taxonomy): Archaea > Thermoproteota > Bathyarchaeia > Bathyarchaeales > Bathycorpusculaceae > SG8-32-3. The sequence goes on from CAYFXZ010000059.1 coordinate 1,831, forward strand.
CGACAACTCTCGATAACCCTTACCATCTATTACTGTGACGTTGTAGCTGTTGCCACTTGCAATATCACGCTTCATAGCCGCGTTAACAGCTTTGACAATAGTGGGCAGCAATTCATCGACAGTCATGTTTTCTTTATACTTATCTTCTAGTACACCGTAAGCCACCGGGGAGCCCGAACCAGTCGAGACAAACTTCTCCTCTGTCAAACTTCCATATGGGTCTAAATTAAAAATGTGCGGACCTGTTGTGTCCACACCGCCTACTAACACTTGAGCAGCAAGCGGTATGTATCGAGTCGAGAATAGTAGGTTTGCAACAAGTCTAGCTGCGGCACTCACTGGCATAGGCCTGTTCATTTTAATTTTGTAAAGCTCTGCATTGGCAGTGAGTATGTCTACAACTCTCTGGGCGTCGGCAACGGTTCCAGCTATTGTCATACCTAAATGGTCATCTATTTGGTACACTTTCTTTCCGAATTTGTGAGCTACGTAGTAACCCATGGTTACGCGAGTATCCGAAGCGAGGATTACGCCGTCTTTGCAGATAACTCCTACGGTTGTTGTTCCTTTCAGGACTAATTGGCTAGCCACATTATTCTGGGTCATTATTTTATGTCTCCCTAAAACTTGGATTGTACGCAATTTCCACTGCTAGGAAGTAGTAAGATGTAATCTTTATGTGAGATTTATTAATGTTGTGTTTAGGGGATATAATTTCTTCATTCTAATTTTGTTTCACTTTTTGTTGAGTTTTATTCAAGAATAGAAAAAAGTGGAATTTAATTTCATACCCTACTTTTCGTTATTTTAACTATTATGAATGTTACGAAAAAAATGATGACGAAAGTTATTAATGCCACCAAAAATCTGCTTAGGCCAATCATCCAACTTCTGGTTTCAATTGAGTAAGTAGATAAGTCCTCAAACCCCAGAATAGCCAAGCCGATTGCAGGCAGATCCAAGTCTCCTACCAGACACTGACCTGGATGATAATGTTACCTTCTCCTAGGTTTCTTTAGTAACACAAAATTCGAAGTTACTTTTCTCTATTGAAACCCATCTCTTGAGTACAGTTGATATCCTAAAGGAGTGTTTCTCTGGACTTAAAATAATTCGTTTAAATAGGATTTGGGGCTCTTTTCCAATCTGTAGGTCGAAAGACAGAGGTTGGTTTCAAAAAGCTTTAAACCTTGTGTCACAAACTTATGATTACGCAACCAAAAGTGGTCGAGTTTGTCTTCTCCATATCATTACATGCAGCTTCCCAGAGAGGTAATCGTTGGAAATGGAACCCTCACGCGCATTAATGAAGTAGTGCAAAGGCTAGGTCTACATGGTTCAGTCTTGATAGTTGCAGGATCGAAAAGCCATGCGATTGCAGGAAAAAAGGTACATGATCTCTTGCAAAAAAAAGGTATGAACGTGGATACTATTCTCGTTCAAAAAGCCACCAGCCAAGACATTTTGAAAGTTGAAGAAAGAATACAAGAATGTAAGCCGCGTGTCGTAATAGGTGTTGGCGGAGGAACAAAGATTGATGTTGCAAAACTGAGTGCTTCACGCCAAAACATCCCTTTTATCAGCGTACCCACTACCCTATCTCATGATGGCATAGCAAGCCCGCTCGCATCCGTCAAAGGGCTCGACAAACCCTACTCAATCATGGCGCAAGCCCCTTTGGCGATAATTGCTGACACCGAAATAATCGCGAAAGCTCCATGGCGCTATATCATAAGTGGCTGTGGGGACGCAATCGCCAAGTTCACGGCCGTAAAAGACTGGCAACTGGCACACGAAGAAAAAGACGAGTACTATGGAGAATACTCAGCAAGCCTCGCGTTAATGAGCGCAAAACTAGTAATAGAAAACGCTAAACTCATCAAACCCGGAAACGACGAAGGCCTGCGAGTTCTCCTTGAAGCTTTAATAAGTTGTGGCGTTGCCATGAGCATCGCAGGAAGCAGTCGCCCCTGCAGCGGCTCAGAACACCTATTTAGCCACGCTCTCGACATGTTCAAATGCCCTCACGCCATGCACGGTGAACAGTGCGGTGTAGGTTCAGTCCTATCGGCTTACCTTCACAATGCAAAGTGGAAACTGATCAGAGAAAGCCTCAAGCAGATCGGTGCGCCAACAACGGCGTATGAGTTGGGCGTGAAAAACGAAGATTTGATTAAAGCATTAGAAATCGCTGCAAAAATACGTCCCGAAAGGTACACAATTCTTCACAAGTTGAACCTAGATCATAAAGCTTGTGAGAAAGCTGCAAAAATAACCGGAGTAATCAGCTAAACTATATAATGAAGAACAATTGTTATGCCTTTTTGCCTTTAGCCGAGCTTTTTGCTTTCTGTTTCGGCTTTCCTGTCGCTTTTGCTTTGGACTTTACCATGGATTTAGCTTTTGACTTCGAGGTTTTTTCTTCTGTTTCGGTTTTCGCTTCGCTTCTGAAAGATTCAATAAACTTTATTTCCGTCAGTTCAGGAATGAATCTTTGCAGGTCCATAGCGATGCCTCGTTTTGCGATTTGAACTCCTTCAATGTAGAAGGATTCCTCGGGCATTTCTACTGATAGGGTTTTCTTTTTGATTGTGAACTTGAATTTTTCAACATCAACTATAGGGATTCTGCGGTGGATAAGGGCAACAACTTTTTCATCGTTTGCGCTTAGTTTTTTGTCTATTGTGACATCATATATTAGGGTTTTTCCTGCTAGTGGCGGATTGAAGTCAAGAAGCACGCGTCCAGCGCCCATTGAGCGTATGGTCGCCATTTTTCCGTTGTAGTCTATACGCATTCCGATTGTTGGATTTTGCACATCTTTTGCTAAAAGCTGTTTCAGTGGAACACGTTTCACTTTTTCTGGGTCTCTTGGGCCAAAGGCCTTGTCAGGTGGAACCTCCACAGTCTTCGCCTTTTTTAGTTTCATGCTTGTTAAGCTCTCATCTACCGCTTTCAGCACCCAACCTTCGCCAACAACCACCAGCTTCGGCTCGAATATCTCACCTTCTTTGTATAGATGTTCCTTCTTAGCGATTTCCTCTAGCGTAGTATCAAAAACCGCCTTGGTTTCTTTCACTCTAGCCGTGTAGTTGATTAATATAAAATCTCCTTTTTGCAGGGACATATCAAATCATCCTTTACTCGACGGTTCAAAACTAAGTTTCGCCCGCCAATAAAAACTTTCCCCAGCAAAGTTGCAACCTCTCGGAAACAAAACGGAATTGACTATCAGTCGAATACTTTTTTAAACAACACAAGCATAGTTTCTTTGCCTCGGTGAGAAAATGTCTGAGAGAGAAACGCGGTACACAAAACTAACCCCCGAAGAGGAAATCGTCATAATCCAGAAAGGCACCGAAACGCCCTTCACGGGTAAGTACTATGCGTTTTGGGAGAGTGGTACATACGTGTGCAAACGGTGCCGTGCGCCGCTTTACCGCTCTGAAAGTAAGTTTAAGTCCGGTTGCGGCTGGCCAAGCTTTGACGACGAGATTCCCGGTTCAGTCAATCGAACTGCTGATGCAGACGGAGTTCGCACAGAAATCACTTGTGCTAACTGTGGCGCCCATTTGGGACATGTTTTCGTAGGGGAAGGCTTCACAAAAAAGAATGTTAGGCACTGCGTGAACTCGATTTCAATTGACTTCATTCCTTATGAAAAAGAAAAACCTTCTACCCGCAAGTAGCCATTTACTGAGGTCAATTTTCAAATTGAAATGATTAAAATGGAAAAGAATGAAAACCCAGAAAATGTAAATCTGGTTGCAAAAGCTTTAACCCTAACAGACATGATCGAATACCAAACGAGTTCGGTGGTAAGTCGTACAATAATTGACAAAAAGGCAGGAACCGTAACCTTGTTCGCTTTCGATAAAGACCAAGGCTTGAGTGAGCACAAAGCACCATACGACGCGCTTGTTTACATACTCGACGGCGAAGCCGACATTATAATATCTGGCAAAGCTGTTCGTTTGAAGAAAGGCGAATTGACCATCATGCCTGCTAACGAGCCACACGCGTTATCCGCTGCAACGAAGTTCAAAATGCTTCTAACGATGATAAGGTCATAACCATAGCTTCTTGCACAGCAAACATACAGAAAAAGCAATCGCTGGGCTTCTTCTTCACGGAATATACTCGCAAAGAGCAAAATAATCACTTACAGTAATGTTTATCTCGTTCGAAAAGAAATGTTTATATCAGCTGAATATGCTTCTGATAGAAATCAGCTATAGCAAGCTAGTCCCGCAATTATCATATGGCGGCGGCTCAACCCCTACCGAACCGGCGATTTCGCCTTACAGGAATGACGGAGTTGGCCTCCAATTGCGGGGACAAGTATGTGGACCTGATGCTGTTAGGTCTGAATTGGGCTTTGATGTTGAAGTGGAATGTTTACCCTCCAAATCCAGTTAGGCAAATTGCGGAAAATGTACTACAAAATAAACCTTCTTGCATGGTCAGCACGGAGCCATTAACTCCGGTTGATCCTGCCGGACCCCACTGCTATCGGGATAGGACTAAGACATGCTAGTCAAGCGCTCTCTAGCCAATGTGAGAGTGCGGCGCACAGCTCAGTAACACGTGGCTAACCTGCCCTCGGGACAGAGACAACCCCGGGAAACTGGGGCTAATCCCTGATAGGTGAAGAACTCTGGAATGAGTCTCCGCCC
>CAYFXZ010000060.1:0-5324 GCA_964347245.1 uncultured Candidatus Bathyarchaeia archaeon
TAGAGTATCACTGTTTCAAGAAGCCTAAGAGGTACAGCAGTTATGTTCAAAACGCCTAAAACGTTAGTAGTAGGAATAAAAAACCATGAAAAATTCAATAGAAAGACTTTTCCACAAACAGTTAGATAACATTTAGGGAAGAGTGACTGTTTGATGAGCGGGCGGCGAAGGGCGAAGCTGAGTCTGGGGGATCTAGCTTTGAAGTATTTCAAGAAGGAAGGCTACAAAGTTAATCAAGAGAGCAGTATTCTTGAGGGTTACAGCGGCATTTCCCGTAAATTTGATCTTATCGTTCAGAAAGGACGCGCGGAACAGGGCGTTTGGATACGCGATTGGAATAGGACAATAGGCGTAAACGTTGTCATCGGCTTGGATACAGCTTCAGAGGATGTTGGTTTGTCAAGCCCCATAATGATCGGGGAAAAATTTAGCGACCACGCGAAATCCTATTCGAACAGGCGTAAAATCACACTTTTAACACGGCATAAAATAGCCATGAGCCTCAGGTGAAAGATTGAACCTTCAGATACTTGTCAAGTAAGCCGTCTTTTTCCAACATGGTCAACCAATCAACTTGACCTACAAAACACTTCTTGTTTTCATTAAGAACGGCAAGTATTTCATTCACCACAACTTCTACGGGCTTTCCTGTAATGTCAAGTTCGCACACTCTTTCTTTTTCATGTTTCTGCAACGCCTCAACCAGACAGACATCTAGGATTTCGGATGACAGGTTTTCCCACAGTTTGGTCTCTGAAAAACCCCGTTTCTCCATGAATTTGCGTAGTTCGACGGGATTGCGGCGGAGAACAAAGACGCGGGGTGCATAATATCTTGGGACGATCGCAGCAGCGTAGTGGCTATCAACAATGACCATGGATTTCTCGGAGGCGTCTATGGTTTCCGTTACTTTGGCACAAAGTTTTTCTTCGTCGATTATTGCGGTTTTTCTCGTTTTATCTTCGCCTATAATTAGGCTGTGCGTTTTGGCGAGTTCGGTTAGGTTAATGTAAAGCGCGTCTAGTTTTTCGTTGAGTTGTTTAGCGACAGTAGTTTTTCCTGTGCATGGAGTACCTGTTATCAGAATAACGCGCTTATTCATGTTTGCCTAGAAGGGTTAGGGAAATTTTTATTGCTTGCGGCTGCACATTGAATATTAGGGCTGGCGAGTTGGCAAGTGGCTTTCGGACCCTTCTAAGGGTCTGAGGAAACTCCGCCCACATGTAGAATTGCAGTCTCTTTATGGATAAGGCGAGAGCCTTGGCTACGGAGCAGAAACGACACGTCCACCCCGGACTTGGCGATGAGGCATGTATAATGTCGAGTGTGCTGGGCTGGAACGGTGAAACGGCCGACCTGCAAGTGGAAAGGGCAAACAGACGCTGATGAAGAATCTACCTGAGAGCGCGGGTAGCCCGATTAGCCGAATGCCACATAAAACAAAAGGCGGGTTACAGCCAACACACCAGCCCACATCAGAACCCGCCATCTTATAATGGAATAATAGCGCAGTTCATTATATATTGTCAAAAGCAAGCATTGGCAGAAGCAACAATCAGAACAAAATACAAAATTCTCAGAGTAATGCTTCGAAACAACGTAAACCTTGCCAACCCAGAAGAAGTAAAACTATTCATAGCAAGAAACAAGAACTGGAGCAACGGACACAAAATCCTAGCAGTCTACGCATACAACGACTACACCAAAATGGTAGGAATCAAATGGGAAAAACCATACTATAGAAGAAACGAAACTTTACCATTTGTGCCAACTGAAAAAGAAATAGACGCACTAATCTCAGGAACAAGCAAAAAAGTATCTATAACACTCCAAGCATTGAAAGAAACAGGATTTAGAATCGGCGAATTACGTAACTGCAAATGGACAGATTTAGACGAAGAAAAATCAACATTAAAATGCGTAGCTGAAAAACACGGCAAACCCAGAGAGGCAAAAATATCAGCCCGACTAATCTCAAGACTAAACGCACTACCAAAAACCAATGATTACATATTTGGCACAAACAAAACAAACGGTATCCGCTGGACATTTGACCAACAAAAAACCAGACTCGCACAGAAACTCCAGAACCCAAGACTCAAACAAATACACTTCCACACACTACGACATTATTTTGCGACGAGATTATACAATGAAACCAAAAGCCTAATCGAAGTGCAGGCAAAACTCGGACACAGAAACATCAACAGCACGATGGTTTACACGCATATAGTTCAATTTGACGAAGAAAGCCAAAACTACTATCACGCCATAGCCAGAGATGAAAAAGAAGCAGGCGAATTAATAGACAATGGATGGACATACATTCTCACAACACCACAAAACATAATGATGTTCAGAAAACGCAAAAAACCCTCTTTTTTCTAACGTGCCCATCTGGAATTTTCTCAAGATATGACAGTATATCTGAACATTACAACCAATTTTATGCGTAAAGCTTAAGCTACGAGAGACGCTAAAAATAACCGTTAAAGTGGAAAACAATGGAGAGAACGTCCGATTAGTCCTAGAAAGAGAAGCCCAAGAAACGCCAAAAACAAAGGCGGCAGAGGAAGCTGCCCCGTCCACGTGGGCAAAGAATATGAAGTGCGCATCAACCAGATGAGCCCGCACGGGAAAGGCATCGCCCGCATCAAAGGCGTCCTAGTCTTCATAAACAACGCTAAACGCGGAGACCACGTGAAAGTCAAAATAACAAACATGGACTCAGTCAGCGCATACGCAGAAATAACCAGCCGCGCCTAGAGCTCACTAAACCACTCAAATTTTTCTCAAGTTAAGGCTCATTCCGCGTCGCTTCGCTCCGCTAATTCGCACCGCCTTACTCCGCTTAGCCGAACGGACACGCAAAAGCCAAACGTTCCGCAAACGCAAATAACCCTTCTTTTTTTACGCGCTCCTTTGGAATTTTCTCAAGATATGACAGTTTATACTTGAATGAAGTTCGAAGCCAACTCAGAATATTTCGCGTTTTGAAACAAGCATTTTATTTGAACATAAGATTATGATTACGCGTTGAACAAGAAAATAGTATGATTTATTAAGATGCAATATTTCAAATAAAGATTAGCAAGAGGTGAATTAAAGAATGAAAAGGAAGCTGATTATTGCGGTCTTCTTGCTCGCAGCTCTGACTACCGCCATCGCTACCGTTGCCGCAGGAGTTACTGCTCCACCGTTTGAGACTCCACCAGTTACCGCTCCACCAGAAGAAACTCCAGTTGCTGCTCCGCCAGCTGAAACTCCACCGTTTGAGACTCCACCAGTTACCGCTCCACCAGAAGAAACTCCACCAGCACAAACTCCTCCCGTCGAGATCCCACCAGTTGAAGCCCCGCCGTTTGAGACTCCACCAGTTGAAGCGCCTCCAATTGAAACGCCGGCAGTTCCACCATTTGAAACTCCTCCAGTTAATGCTCCACCATTTGATACGCCACCAGTCATTGCTCCACCTCAAGGCAGTTAGATAGTCTAAGCTAAAAACAATTCATAATCCCAAAACTCTCTTTTGTTTTTAAGAATATTTTGAAACAAAACCGCGCATTCTAAAGATTAGTCAATGCCTGTCGGCTCATTTCGCGTCGCTTCGCTCCGCTCCGCTCGATCCAGACGATGACGAAAGAGACAAATGCTTAGAGAACTGAAATAGAAGCAGGAGATTGTCTCTGATGGATGCGGGAGATATGAATGCCGCTATGGGCGGTTTCTTTTTGGGTCCTTTAATTCTTTCTCTACGCGTCTAGAAAACCAGCTCTCAGAGGTTTTTGTCTCGTTCAAACTAATTTTGCTCCTTTACTCATTTTTTTTGCATTTCTTCGGAGAGATATTCAAACCACTCAAACAAATCAGGCCAACCTATGTCTTTTCGCATTCCTAATATGATAGGCTTTAATTTTTCCCAAATATTAGCAATCGCATGTCTACCAATATACTCAATTATTTCCATATCGATAAGCTGTTTGCAGAGCAGGAATCCAAGACCGTCATAGTACGATGCAAGTGTAATTAATGCTTTTTCGGACATTGGGTCTCCGAATTTTTCTAAATACTCTTTATAGCTGTTGAATTCCAGATTCAATATTTTTGAGGATTCCAAAAGATCATTAGTACTAGCTCTTAATCCCGGATTTAGTTGTACAATGAGTCCAGTGGTTCTCGTTTTTGTTGCGTGACGCATTTGTAAGATAGCAAAAATTACAGCTGCTACTACGCTTATAGCTGCCACTATTGCTGACAAAGATGTTACATCAATTATTTCAAACATTAAATCACCATCCTAACTTTTATAACACTGTTATCAGAATTTACTTTCTCAATATTAAATTTGTGTCTTTTTGTGAACTATCAAATCGCGCAAGCCAAACGTTACGCGGAACATTGTTGCAAACACAAGCATATACATTGTTTACCAAAAAAGAATGAACATAGCAAAAGTGATTAATGCTCCAATTAGCAAACTCCAAAACCATCCCAAGTAGTTGTCCCGCTTCATCCTCTCTTTTTCACCCTCACCCATATCGCCTCCTAAGAAGAATCCAAATGGAAAAATTCGAAAAACACGAGTGCCTTTACCTTCGGAACCTAAATTCATAATTTCATATGCTTTTTTTGAAATTTCAGCGTGAACTATCGTCTCATCGTTGATTTTAAAAGGAACTACCCCTACCAAAGCGTTGCAAAAGCCAGAAATCGCAGCGTATCGTAATATCGTACGAACCATATAGGTAACTAAAAGTAGTATTCCATGAAACAATAATATTCCTTGTATCAGAGGCAAAAGAGGGAAAGTCAATATCTCGCCAAAAATCATTTGGGATAATTTGTCGGAATTGAAGTTTCTGAAAGCTTCAAGAAGAGTGAACAAGGCAACACCAAAACCAATCAGCCGAGCACCCAATGAGACCTGAACATCTGAATAATACTTTAGGAGTGATTCTTTTGCTCTATTGAAATCCTCGATCACGAAAACCAACATACTCTTTTTGGTCGAAGGATATCGACTAGTACAGCTTAAAACACTTTCTAACCAAGCAATACTTAACGAGCACTACAAAAATGGAATATAACTATTCAAAAAATTAGAATAATTTTCTTTTTTCCAGCCAAAAACTCTCGGCGTCGCTTTCGCTCCGCCTCGCTCGCACCGCCGAACGGACACGCAAAAGCCAAACGTTCCACGTAGCCTTTGCAGAAACGAATAAAAGAAGTCTACTAATATGTCACAACAATCGAAGGAATATAACTCTTTAAAAAACGCAAATAATCCCCCTTTTTCTACGAGCGCGCGCTCCGCTTTCCCTCCG
>CAYFXZ010000061.1:0-5204 GCA_964347245.1 uncultured Candidatus Bathyarchaeia archaeon
ACAGACAAGCATCTTTCTACAAAGGCGGAAAAATGTCCACGATCTATTTCTCCAGAGATTGCAATAGGAAAGAATTTACGACGAAAATAATGGAAATCTTTAGTGAAGACTTCAAAAAAGCCAAAAAGATCTTTCTGAAGCCAAACGTCGTCTCTTACGAGCCTTACCCAACAACAACCCATCCGGAAATCCTAGAAGCCATCTTGAAACAGCTCTCAAACCGCGAGGTCACCGCCGGCGATGCGCCAGCAATCGACGCAGGAAGATCAAACAAAATCATTGCCAAGTCAGCACTAAAACAAGTCTGCGACAGTCACAACGTCAAATTAATCAATCTCTACTCTACAAAAATGCAGAAAGTGAAAAGCCCAAGAGGATACAAAATAACAATATCTACTCTCCCACTAACATCCGACTTCACCGTATCCCTGCCCGTGCTAAAAACTCACTTCAAAGTCGGCTTAAGCGGCGCTTTAAAAAACCAGTTCGGCTACCTAAGCAAAAAAGACAGGCTCCTAATGCACGCCAAAATCAAAAACATAAACAAAGGAATCGCAGAAGTAAACGCCGCAGCCCCCCCAAACCTATTCATAATAGACGCCGTCGAAACGCTGATCAAAGCTCAAGAATGCAGACACGGAGGATGCCCCGCAAAACTAGGCTACATGCTAGCCGGAACCGACCCCGTCGCACTAGACTATTTCGGTCTTCAGCTGCTCCAAGAATTAGAGCCTCAGTTCGAAGAGAACAAACAAAAAGCCATAAGATACATCAAATATGCAGAAAAGATTGGCTTAGGCTCAAAAAACCACACGACAACAGAAATCTAACCCCTCTCCCCAGAGGATTCTACAACCAACATCTCTAGTCATTAGAGTTCCGCTTCAACAAATGCTTCAGACAATACTGAAGATGCCTCAACGCACAAACGCACCAACAACACCACCACACGGCGCCCGGCTGGATGCCATAAATAACCTGTTTTCAAGTTAAACTAGAAAGAATTATATTGTTTGAAATCTAGAAATAATTTTGAGTGCTATAATGCGACGTTACATGGCATTAGTTTCAATTTTGATTCTAGTTGTTGGAGTAGTTTCTCTTGCAATTTATTTCTTTTTTGTGACAAGTCCCACCGGACTTCCTTCTCCAAAAATTTTCAACTATGAGAATGATTATTGGAGGGGATTGTATACTTTTGGATTTGCTGTTTCCAATGCTTCTCTAAGGGATTATGTAGATCAATTTATTGTTGTGATGGATTCGAATGGGAATTTTGTGAGTTTTGACAATTCTTCAACTCACAGCTTTAGCTACCTTAGTCAACTAAGCAAGGATGAGCTCTACTATTATCTTCGACCTCAAAGAAGAGCTGATCCTGACCCCACGCTTGTTGCTGAAGCTAGAATTTGGAATTATCGCACTGGAGAGGTTAGAACGATTTTGGAAGGAATTAATGTTAGGGGCCATCATGAATTCTTAATTGAGGATGGATATTTTGTGACCATGAGACGAATTGAGAAAGGTGGTTTGGACACAATTGTACATATTGACCCTGAATCTGGGAATGAGACATGGTTTTGGAGTTCCGAGCCATATTTCCCTGAAAAGACGTGTGCTTTGTGCAGAGATGATGATTGGACTCATGGCAATGATGTGACCGTGAGCTTGGATGGCGAATACTACTATGTGAATTTTAGAAACACAGACAACTTTGCCAAAGTGAACATAGAAACAAAAGAGCTAGAGTGGATTGCAGGTCGAAACGGAGACTTTACGCTGCTAGAGGATGGGGTTGAGAAGGAAAGTTTGTGGTATCACAGCCACGTAGTCAAGGAAATTGAGCCCAATGTTTTTATTATGTTTGATAACGACTTTCACAACGCCAGCAAGCTTGACGATTACCCTCCGGGAGAAAATCCCTATGTTACCAATTTTGGAGGTCAAAGCAGACTAATCAAGATAACCTTAGACGAGTCAACGATGACAGGTGAGGTCACCTGGAGCTATACTCCTCCAGCTGAGTATTTTAGTGCCATTTTTGGGGATATTGACATTTTGCCTAATGGCAATATTCTTGGAACTTTTGGCACTCCTGATCACCGATGGACAGCAGACCATATTGAGATTGAGGAACCTTTTGGAGCAGCTCTATTGGAAATCAACTGGGAGGGCGAATTAATTAGGGAATATCGCTTTCCACTAGGTGTTTCTATTTACAGAGTAAATCAACTAAGTGATGATCCAGCTGACCATGTGGGTTCTTGGTTACTAGAAATTAGCTAATTTCTCCCAATAATTTTTAATGTTTGCTTTTTACGAGGTTTTATTTCTCCCAATCTAGCGCGTGCTGGACGTTTTGCAATAAGATCTATGCAAACAATGGACGTGCCCCTTTAATCACTCGATTACTACTTAATTGCCACCCAAGTCGCATTTACAATGTCTCTCGGTTCCCCGTTGTCAAAGAAATACCTGAAAGATTCGAATTGAAGCACTTCTGCCCCCATGCTCGTTGCTGTCTGGACATGCCTAATCACCATCGAACTGGGCATATCCATTTCGCTACTACCATAATGCTGTTCCGGCCAATACCAATTCTGAATTGAAGCTCCCCAGTGTTGGAACGTGCTCATCTCCATGAACCCTTCCAAAGGTTCATTGAACTCACTATTTGTTTGATAAAGAACTGTTACTAAGTCTTCAAATCCAGCAATATAATCCTGAAGCTTTGGAATAACATCATCCCCAACCTTCCACTCGCTCCACAACACCTCCACATTATATTGCCTACAGAAATCCAAAACACTGCTGACGTATGCGATTGGGAAGGTTTGGTTCTGCTCCATGTACCAACTTATCATCTCAGCAAGTCTAATCATCCTCACATCAAATGCAGACAAGGCCTGCTGGATCTCTGCTACAGTTAACATTACATTAGGGTTTGGAAGCTTCGCATCTCCACCCTCAAACACAGACAGAACAATTGGGATGCCAGTGAAATTGCTGGAAATCCACTCAAACGTCTCAGTCCAGTTCAAGTTCCCCTCGAACTCTGGAAGCAGCAAAACCTCATACGGAGCAGAGCTATTAAGTATCTTTTGATACGTGTAATTAACATCAGGAGTGTGACCCCACTCATGAGTTTCATCCTTCTCGCTGATGTGCCAAACTACCTTTTTCAGCCTAGATGGCCCAACCCCATGAATAATTCTTTTAAGATATGTTGCCATTTTCTCCAGATCTGTCACATTTGATGTTAAGACTTCAATTGTGCTGTTTAAGGCTTCATTCTCCAGTTTCAGATTTTCGTTGGTAACTTCTAAGAAATCAATGTTTATTTCAGCCTCAACAAGTTGTTCCTCCAACTCATTAATCATAGAAACTTTTGCTTCAATAATGCCAGAGTAATATATTATTGCATAAATCAAGCTCGTTGCCAAAGCAACACATAAAACCGAGACAGCAATCATAACAATTTTGTCTTTTTTCATTTCGGATTCTCCTAAACTTCGAGGTCTCACCATAGATGATGTTCTATCAGTATTAATCACTGATTCTTAAATCTAAAAAGCAATTTGATCTCAGAGAAAAATTATGATGTACGTCTACTCCAACATCAAAAGAATTATTGCAGCTGTTGCCTGAAATCTGTGTCAATATGTCCTTTAGATTTACACACCAGTCCAAGTTTGTTCGAGATTACAAAATTCCCGCGCTTGAATATGTGGAAAAACAATGTAAAAGAAACAGAGTCTTCTATGAGAACTCGCTTTCTGCTAGTGATGCAAAAAAATGATCAGAATTGACAGCGTCAGCTTTTTAGCGGCAAAAAAAGAAAATGAGAAACTCGAAGATTTTATTCCCACGCGCTAATTGTTAATGTTTCTTCCCAAAATACTGGTGCGAATGTTAGAATCTGCGTGTAAGATGGGTTTCCATCCTGGTCGATATTAAGAACGTACTGAGCAATAGGGACTTCTATGTTGTATTCTCCCGCTGTAAGTTTGCCTATGGGAACTAGTACGAGAGGGTTTGTTAGAGCGTCTGTTGTGGCTACGCCTTCGCCTGGGTCAGTGAAATTAACTTGGAAAAGAAATTTTGCTGGGTAGGACTCTAGCCAACTGAAACTTTCAATTTGGATGATGTAGCCTCCGCTTGTTTTATCACCCCGGGAAAGAATGATGCTTATGAAATCTTGGTCTGTAGCTTGAGTGGTCTCGTTTTCAAGGAGCATCTTCCAGTAGTCGTTTATATTATTGTATTCGCTAAGAAGTGTTCGAGGATCCTGACTTGTCGCCAGAACATGTATTCCTTCGTTTACTAGGTCGACTCCTCCATAGAAATCGTAAATGTAATTCGAGTCTTTCGGGGTGCTTCCATCAGGAATTGAAGCTCCAACTGTCGCGTTCGCGCTTGCTGACCCCGCATCTGTTTCAACAACAACCTGGATTTCATCATCTTCTTCAATTGTACCAATGTCGATACTCCACTCTCTAGTCTCGTCTTTAAGTATCGTCGAGTTTTCTTCGCTCCCATGCGACCACAAATAGCGTTCACCATTTATCACAACTCCCTCTATCATGCTTGACCCGTTATCCGTGGCTGTAACATTGAATGAGATTTCTCCATCAGCTTGGGCTTTCAAGTTATTAATCATTAAGGGCTCGGCTGGCGTTGGGCTAGCTAGAAATTCAAAGTATAAAATGCCTCCCACTAATGCTGCAATCAAAATTAAAGAAACTGCTGTGATCAAAATTGCTCTTTTCATTATGTTTGTCACATCATTTTAAGTGAAGAGAGTGACATATAGTTCCATTCATTAGAACAACATGTTCTATTTTATGGACAGCAATAATTTCGTTTTCAAGATGTTTTCCCATCTCACACCTAACCGTTTCCCCTTCTCTTGCCATATTCTAAATAAACCAATCTTCAAAACTAAGCGAATTTATGGCTAAGCGCTTAACCAATATGCGCCAGCTAATTCTGCAATCCAACCTAATCCGCAATAATCAGTAGATAGCTGGCTCCCCGAGCTTGGCTAAAAAAACTTTTATGAAAACTTCGTCTTAACCTAACTCACCTCTAGCCATTCTAGTGTTGCCCCTCATCTTTTTTGCTCTGCCCTTTGAAGTGGGCTTTGCCGTTCCAGAATTAACAGAATCCATAGTCATATTAGCCTGGACCATCTACATGTCAAC
>CAYFXZ010000062.1:0-5000 GCA_964347245.1 uncultured Candidatus Bathyarchaeia archaeon
TTATATAATTGCTTGCACCCCATTTTAAAGACTCATACTGGACCTTTTTGGCTTTGCGAAAATACTAATATCCTACTAAATGCACAATCACTTTGAGGTGAGAAAATTGATTTTTGTAAGCCTAGCTAAATTCCGAAAAACGCCTGATAAGAAAGAGATTGGCGACACGGCAAAGATAGTTGCGGATTGGAAGGCGCAGGGCATAAACCTGCTGAATTGGTACTGGACACTTGGACGCTATGATGCAATCGTTGTTTTTGAAGCTGACAGCGAAAAGGAAGCGATGAAAATGGCTATTGGAATCTCAGAGTGGGTGACCTCTGAAACACTTGTAGCCATTCCTAGAGATGAAGCAGTAAAACTCGTATAAAACGAAGAAACTATTTCTCCATTTTTCTTTTTTGTACTAAATTTCAGTTCCTAAACCGAATCCCAGCGCGCGTTAAGCAGAAATGGATTTTTAGACTGGGCTCAAAAAATCGGAATATTCACCTAAAGTCCCATTCACCGTTCAACTTTTTCGTGGATTTAGGGGGAAACGCAAAATGAACTTCGTTCCCTTTCCAACTTCGCTTTCATATGTAACTGTTCCGCCTAACGCTTCAGTAACCCGTTTGACGACAGCTAACCCGAAACCTTGTCCCTTAGGCTTGGTAGTAAACAGAGGAGTGAAAAGTTTTGGTCCAATGTTTTCGGGAATTCCACAGCCCGTATCCTCAACTGTTATGACTGTGGCATTCCCTTCTTTGAATATGTGCAGGTAGAGTTTTCCTCCTTCAGACATTGCGTCAACAGAATTACTGATGAGATTGCTGAGAATCCGACTGAGAAGCGCGGGGTCAGTGACTTTTTTTCTCACGTTTTCCTCCACTCGATAAGAGCCTTCAATATTGTCAGGCAAATCATTCTTGAAAAGCGCCGACTCACATACAGCTTTTAGATCCGTCTCCTGAGCTATCACTGTAATTGGTCTGCCAAAATCCTGCAAGTCCTGAACAATCTTGTTAATATATGTAACATTGCCTGAGATTTCATTCAAACTTCTACTTAAGCTCTTTTTCTCTTCACTTTCAGGCAACGCTGAAACATCAGACTTCGCCAAGAAAACATTGCCCAAAAGTGACTGCAAAGGATTGCGAATATCGTGCCCAACCATACCAGCTGTCGCCCCGATGACAGCTAACCGCTCAGCCTCCTGAAGCTTAAGTGTCTTTTCCGCAGCTAATTCCTCCATTCGCGTGGCGTACTGCTGCAATTTAGCTTCGGCGCGTCTGTACTCAGTGATGTCGAGATCGAATTCAAGAATCATTGGCGAGCCGCCCGTGTTTGTGAAGGGAAAATCGTGGACATCGATTATGCTGCCATCTGGAGCCTTAACTTCCCAACGATGCGGCTTCCCAGTCTCCAACACCTTGTAGCTTTCACAGAAGTCGCAGGGCTCTTTCTTCCCAAAACAATATTCGTAACAGTGTCTGCCTTCTGACTCGCCAAACTTTTCTTTGAACGCGCGATTCGCGAAGGCAACGTGATGGTCTGGTGACAGAAGGCAAACCATCGCAGGGACGGTTTCCAGCACCTTAAAGAGCCGATTTTGCTCTTCTTGAACAGTCTTTTCGGCTTTTTTGCGTTCTGTTATGTCACGGAAAACGATGACTGTACCTGTGGTTTTGCCTTTTTTGTCTTTGATTGGGGCGCCGCTGTCGGCAATTGGAATCTCAGTGCCATTCTTTCTAATGAGAATTGTATCGTTAGCAAGGCCAACTACTTTGCCTTCTCTAAGGACGCGGGTAACGGGGCTTTCGACTTTACGTCTTTTTGCGCTAACGATTTTAAAGACAGTTGCGAGCGATTTTTGCGCAGCCTCGGCTAAACTCCAGCCTGTTAAATCTTCGGCAACTTTGTTTAGAAACGTGACTTTGGCTTTCAAATCGGTTGTAATAACAGCGTCGCCTATGCTAGACACAGTTGTTGCCCAACGTTGCTCGCTTTTATGCAGAGCTTCTTCAGCTTCCATGCGTTCGATGATTCTTCCAAGTCGCTCTGCAATAGCATCCATCATTTTTCTCTCTTCAATGAGAAATGGACCTTCAGCGATGGTCGGCTTCTCTTCAAGATAGCAGACTTCAACAAAGCCTCTTTTTCTTCCATGCACCCTTATGGGGGCTTGCTGTTTCCATTTGGTTTGTACAAAGTCTCTCGTTCTGAACTCTTGGCTTGCCGAGACTATTCTGGAACACGCAATTTCTGGATATTGCAAGGCTTGCGGCAGCAACATGTTTGTTTCTTCAAGTATTCGGTTTAAAGCAATGCGGGGTGTTTCAACGATTTTTGAAAATCGGTAATGACATTCAAGCTCTTTTATCCTTTCCCCATAATCATGTTTTAGCTTTTCAAGCTTTTTCAATAATTCTTTGCTTGCAAGACTCTGGTTTTTCGATTGTTTCCCAGCTGGTTTGTTCAAAGGACTAACCCCATTGCACAATTTTGTTCCTTAAGCTAATAAAACTATTTAAAATTTGATCAAACAAACAGCGCGCTCTGCAAACCCCAAAACGTCCAAAATTAAATTTTAATGCCCATAAACATTTTGGGGGGTCAGAAGGCGTGAGTACGCTGAATAGTAACGCGTGCTTTGGCAAAGCCGAAGGTTTATCCAAAGAGTGAACCGGTGCATCTTTGACGAGCATACGAAAGATACGGAAAAGTGAATTATTGTTGTTGCTTCATAACAACCACATTTATTTTTATTTATTAATCTCCTAGTTAGCATGTCATAAATCATTAATAGGAGGTGAATTTTTGCCTATATTTGGAAAGAAAGTTCCCACAAACAAAGATGTAATGATGAAGTGCATGTGTGGAATGTGCCCAGTGCAAGCCCAAAGTGCATGTAGCAAGCCTAAACTAAAAATGATGATGGATATGAGAGCTAGTGTGGGCATGACGGGTTCAGGAATGGCTGCAGGCTCCTTGAGTATGTTTCCTGAACAGAAAGGTGAGATGGAGATGCCTAAGCCTGAAGATATGCCTGGGCCGTTTTGTTCAATTGGCAAAGCAGCTTGTAATGACCTGGACAGTAATAAAGCATGCATATGCAACACATGTCAAGTCTATAAAGAATATAATCTCACAGCTGGAAAACCAGTGGAGCATTTCTGCTTTAATGGTAGAGCTACTTAAGAAAACAGCCACATAATAAGAAAGAACCAACCTTTGACCTTACTATTCATAAATCTGCCGAATTAATTTCTTTAATTCGAAAAAATCTTTTTTGTAGCCCCCTTTTTCCGTTGACTCCTTGCAACATCGCACGCGCTCCTATGCCTTGAAAAAAGCAGTATGTCTTAAATCCTGTATCCTCCTTTAAGTACGTGCCTTGTGAAGTGGTTTTCTGAAAACCACGTTGGTTGGTTGGTGGTTGGATTAAAATTTAATCCCGATTGAATTTGGCAGAAACCAGAAAGCGAGGTTTTCAAATTGGAGCCTGTTCGGCTATTTTCTTAATGAAATCCTCACGCACTGGATAGAAAATATCCAACATAACGAATGGCTTCTTTCCTATACAAGTATCTCCATGTGGCTCGTTAGCGGGAATGCAGTAGAAATCATTTTTCTTTACAATCTTTTCTTGGTTACCAATTTTCAGAATTGCCTTGCCGCTATAGACCATGCCCACTTGTTCATGCGGATGGAAATGTATAGGAACGCTATGTCTTGGCAATGTGGCACTTAGTACCATCATCATTTTCTCTCCGTGTAAACCTGTTAGGATTGTCGTTTCCAAACCTTTCATTTGCCTAATTTTGCGAGCATCTCTTAAGCTGATAAAATTTGGCGTTTCCATAGAATGCAGTTCTCCTTTTTAATTATGAGCTGCTTTATCTATTTAACAGATGTTTTTTAGGTGCTGAGAGTTAGAAGTGAGGCGTTAATGTTTAAATAGCGTATACTAGATTTCGACTATAGCTATACCCTATATTAACTTGAATTATGCTACTATGTGTATTCTGAATCGTGCATACTCCCGAGTACCTGCTTCTTTTCCAGAAACCATGTAGCCATCGTTGAAAAGTTGGTTGGTTGGTTGGATTAAAATTTAATTCAAAACTTTTTTCACTTGTATTTTAAAAACAGTCTCCTAAACTCGGAGCGATCATATTACTATCATACATAGTTGATACAAAGGAGTTCAAATTGGGCTTATTTTCGGATGAAAGCAATGTGTTTACCTATTATGTTTGTAATGGGTAAAAAACAAAAAAATTCTAGCAGAAATAAAAAAGGGGATAAGGGTTTTTGAATGAGTCAATTGCAGCTGGACGTAGCATCTACTCAAAGGGGTATGGACCCACATTAAGGCGGTTTGGCGAGCTTACGCATGAGCCCCAGTCAACGGCTGCATTTTCCGTATTTGCGGCAGTCCCGATTCCTTTGGACGAGTTTCCAATGGCGTCTTCACCGTGCCAACTGTTTGGCAACGCAACGCAGCCAGCAACTCCAGCATCAACATGAGAATGGGCAAAGACTTGGGGTATTGCCATAACTGCGACACTGATTGCGAGAGCAAGTAGAACCAGAGATTTTATTTTCAAGTTTTCAACTCCTTTTCATTTTGTTTCAAAGTTGCTAAAGCAGTCTTCCTATGACATAAAAAGCCCATCGAACAATGTTTGGACAAGTATGAAACAAGTATTGGAATAAAGTAGAACAATAATTGATCTGCACGATAGCAATGATTCATGACTCATCAGTTGCACTTTCTAACCTCTGAAACAATAATCTGAAATATAGCGCGTGCAACTAAAGATAGGACAGTGCATTAAAAGACCCTGATTTCTCGCAATTGTCCATTGTTGTTTGCCTGTTGAGAATTTATCGTTTGCAGATTTGATTAGGTTTGAAACCAACATAAATCCCCATTTTTCTTAGAAAACTAGAAGTCATTTTCCATGAAATTTCGTTCGTTATTTTCCAAAACGAGTTTCCAACCAAGTGCGCAG
>CAYFXZ010000063.1:0-257 GCA_964347245.1 uncultured Candidatus Bathyarchaeia archaeon
GAACCGGCGACCTTCTGCACGTCAAGCTTCAGGCGAAAGAGACAGCCTTCGGCTGTCAACATACAAAATCTGATGGAGAAGTTCAGAGAGTTTCAGATTGTGGATTTACAGAGAACAGAGAAAACAGCTTATGAAAAAATATACTATATTCGCCGATTCTTCAAAGAAGTTCACCTCAATCCTGAAGAGATTAGGGTTGAAGATGTTCGCCATTATCTTGGAGATTTGGATTGTTCTCGGTATGTTTACAAGAATGT
>CAYFXZ010000063.1:310-4739 GCA_964347245.1 uncultured Candidatus Bathyarchaeia archaeon
CTTTGAAGGTGTTCTTCCGTGACTTTTTGAATCGTTCTGATGTAGTGGCTACATTCAAGTTTCCGAGGCCAGCATTTAAGCCTAAGATTGTTCTGATAAAAGAAGAGATACAACGATTCTTTGAGGCGTTGGATTCTAAGCTTGGGGTAGTTCTGTTTCTGTTGTATGCTTCAAGCGGTCTTAGAAAAAGTGAGATTCTGGGATTAACTAAGGACAGTGTTGACTTCGAGAAAAGAATGATGATTCCTTCTGGTCATTCTGGAGTTACCAAAAACAGCTATGTGAGTTTCTATAATGGGGAGACAGAACAGGCATTAAACAAAATAGAGTTGGGGGAAGATAGGCTGTTCAAAGTGAGTGATCGGCAGTACAAGAAAATCTGGAAGAACGCTAAAAGGAAGACTGGTGTTCATATTACAGCTCAGAAACTTAGAGAATGGTTCTGTTGCGAAATGGGAAGGCTTGGGGTTTCAGATCGATATATTGATGCTTTCTGTGGTCGTACGCCTAAGTCGGTTCTTGCACGTCATTACACAGACTATAATCCTGAACGGTTAAAACAAATCTATGATAGAGCTAACTTGAAAGTATTAACTTGATCTTACTTTTTTGGTGAAAAAGAAGATACATGGAACAACCTATTTCTTGTATTCTTCTCGCAGATACTCTATTCTTGTGCGGAGAGGCATGTTGAAATCTGCATTAATATCTTCTGGATTAGTCCCGGCGTTTTCACCCGTTGTTATGTAGAAACCACAGTTTGTACAAATCCAATTTCCGAAAATTTTCTCATTCCCCCACGCGCTCCCCGCGCTCACGCGCCATGTTGATAAAGGAAGCAAAATCTCACGCTTACAAATGGGACAAACGGGTAATCTCATTTCACTCATTTTTTCACCTCCCTGAAACTAAATTAAGAATTAAATCTAAGTTGTATTAAAGTTTTACAAAAGATTTGAGCATGGTTTACGAAGAGGCTAACCTCAAAGTGTTAGTCTAAGAATGCATGCATACATTATAAAAAACCGCCTACGACTAATTATGTAGTGGTGAGATCTGTGTCGTGTGAGACAAATGAGTTTGCGCGTACACAAGAAAGATTGTTAGACTGTTTGGACGATTTAGATGATCGCGACGCTGATTTGAGTCAGTGGATTGATTCTCTGGAAGAATTGTCTGAGATAGTAGATGCTTTTGGAGTCGAAAAGGGAAAAAAGCTTCATGGAAAAACAATTTTGGATATAGGAACAGATTGTGTTAAGCCTCTCTACATCTCTCTGAAATTTGAGCCAGATAAAATCATTGGAATAAATGAATACCTTTCCCGTTATTCTTTCGCATCAGATCTTGAAAAAAAATCTCGCCTCCTCACTAAGACAAAGATACATTTCTATGATTGTAGCTTTTTTGACGAAGTAGGACTTGGGAAGATTCAGAGAAAAGATACATTTGACTTCGTCTTACTAAGCAAAACTCTGCATCATCTCAGAGCCGGAGAGTGCAACCTTGCTGAGAGGCGTGATCAGAAACACAAGTGTCGAGAGGACGAAAAACATTGCATATACAAATTTGAGGAAAAGGAGATTTTTGATCGTTTACTTCGGTTAGGAAAAAGAGTGATAATTTATGAATGGTTCGATCCAACTGATGAGGATACAGACAAAGTAAGAGGAAGGGGTGGATACTTTACAATTAGAGAATGGCGGACTATTTTTCGCCATCTTTCAGAGAATTATCGAATCGAGTTTATTAAACCCCTCAGATGTCGTCTTGACAAAAAAGAATTTGAAAAGGTTATTGCGAAACTTAGGCAAGTGGATTGTGTCTGTTTTTACGTAGAAAGAAAATAAACCACGGACGCACGGCTTTTCTCTACGATAAATACCTTGATGTCTTTCAAGGTAGGGCTCCAAGGAATATTTTGGCTAAACACTATACCCCACATGGAATCAAGATGCTTAAAGAAATCTATGAAAAAGCAAAACTAAGAGTATTAACCTAATCATTAGTCCCTAGTGGTGTTTTATGCGGATATTTTAGAAGCTTTATTCCCATAGTAATTATCCATGCCGCAACAATTAAACCCTCTATAATCTCTGGAACAGCAAATCCAACGTTAAATGGCAAAATTAGGAGTATCAATGGTAAGATGAGAATTGTCATTAGAGCAGCAATTCCAGTTATTATGCTGAACTTTTTCATTGTGCTTTGTTTTGAACTAAAACCTATCAGAATGAAACCGGTGGGTGGTAAGATAAATGTGCCTAAAGCAAAAATTCCATGTAATATTGGGTAAGATACGGTAAAAACACCAACAAGAGCCAAAGACACACTGCCAAGCATGATTAAAGCCACTCCATGTTTTCGCAAACCCTCCACTCCTAGCTTTTCACGGATTCCAAGTGCAAAAAGAAAGTTGCAAAAACCACCAATTATCATTGCGCTATTAAAAATTAATGACACTTCTCCTATACCCATTTCACTAAGAGCGTTTGTGTCCCATCTGAACCATGGAGATATGATCGTAGCCACAAAAACCATAACCAAAGTCAGAATTGAGCCGACAATACCACACAATCCGCTCAACCAAATAAACTTCGTTCTCATTGGTTTTACCTTCAGCTTTATCATTAAATCATTTACTGGATATTACCTTCTATACAGATATTCAGTTAATCTGCGAGTTCTGAATTTAATTAATTCTAAACTATTCATAAATTTGGTGTTGGAGAAGATATGAGAAAGCAAACTTGAAGGTGTTATCCAAGGAATAAGCTTATGCAGTGCGCACAAGGGTAACTTTTTAACCAAACTTGGTGATGTAAAACACATGGGGATACAAGAAGAAGAGAAGCGTCCTCGCTATAGATGGTTTATTTTATTCGCCTCTTTTTTCGCCTTTGTAGCTTATGCCTTCAGTTTTCAATTAGTTCCCCCATTAATCCCCTCTATTATGGAGGAGTTTAACATCACTAATACAGAAGCTGGATTGCTGATGTCGATTGTACTTTTTCCAGGAATTTTCTTGAGTTTGCCTGCGGGTTTTTTTGTAGAAAGGTACGGAGTTAGACAGATAGGATTTGTATCCCTAATTTCTATAGTCTTTGGTTGCTTTGTTACCGCTGCTGCAAATTCCTTTGCTATGGTGTTGACTGGACGCTTGATTTTAGGTTTGGGTGGAAGCTTTATCATTCCTACTACAGCAACAATGATAGCCCAATGGTTCACACGCGAAGAATTGGGAAAGGCAATGGGCATCTACGGAATAAATATGCCCTTTGCCACGATTATAGCTTTCCCGAGTGCAAGCTTATTTGTGATTGCCCATGGCTGGCGTTTTCCCTTTTTAGTCGGTTTGGCGATAGGAATCATTACGACTATACTGTTTTTGGCATTGGTAAAAAAACGCTCAATAACAAGGGTTAAAAGAAAAAAGAGTGCACGTCAAGCAATTGGCAACTTTGAAATTTGGAAGGTTGGACTCGTTTGGCTTTTTTTTAATGCTGCAGCTTTGTCTTTCACAACTTGGGCTCCCAAATTGTTTGAAACCTTCAAGGGAATGCCCAAGGTAAACGCTAGTTTTCTGCCAACCCTATTAATGTGGACGGGGATAATTTGCGCGCCCATTTACGGCTGGCTATCAGACAGAACCGGCAGACGCAAATCCTTCGCAATTGCGGGCTCATTCTTGATGATGATGGCATTCATTGCCATAGCATACACTTCCAATCTGGAGTTGACAGTTTTCATAATAGCCCTTGGTGTTACTGCTGCCATGGTGCCACCCGTTGCGTCTGTTTTGCCAGCAGAAATCTTGGGCCCCAGCCTAGCCAGCATTGGATTTGGCATAACCGGAATTTGTATGAACCTTGGTGTATCTTTGGCTCAACCCTTAATAGGTTTTATACTGGACATCACAGAGTCATATACTCTTAGTCTACTGACGATGGCGGTGCTCTCAGCCTTTGGAGCAATTGTAGCATATACTTTGAAAACTAGTTAGAAGTGCTATTCACAGGATATGTGCCCATTCTGTTTTAGCAATCTTGTTCAGCTTCTGATCCCTTTTTCTCTTGCATGTATGATAAGGCAAACTTGAAGGTGTTAGCCTAATCCCCTTTGTATGATTTGGGGCGCATTCACAACAAGTCATAAAAGCTGAAGCAGCAGATACGTAACCCTGTTTATTTTCATTGTAATGGAGGTGATGAGTTGTGAAAGTGATGGTGAGAGCGATTATGCAATTTCTGCCGGGAAAGATGGCTGAGGGAATGAAGCTTCTGGACGAATCAATGGCACTGGCCAATAAGAAGTACGGGCCCATCCCTAAAGTTAAAAAGTACACTCCATGGTTCGGTGGAGACAATGCTATAAACACCGTCATTACAGAAATGGAGTGGGACAGCCTCACTCAGATGGCAGAGTTTTT
>CAYFXZ010000064.1:0-4600 GCA_964347245.1 uncultured Candidatus Bathyarchaeia archaeon
TGCATCTCACACTACAGAAATAATACGTTTCTCCTTCATGCTTGATCTTAAATTTGGCTGTCTTTTCGTTCAAAACTACGCCGCAAACAGGATCCCTAAGCATTGTTTCGTCTTTCCCCCCACACAGTCACGAATGTATCGAGATGTTCTTCGACCATTATGACTAATTTTTCTTGAAGTTCTTCAGGTTTCATAAAAGAAAACAGGAGAAATAAATCATCTTTTTTCGATAACACTCAATTGTCCACCTCTGCTGACTCTCAACTGGCGTTCTCCTCTAAAGTTCACTACACGCGCGTTCTCAACCTGTATAATATCTCCCACCGAAATATTGTCTATTTGTTTATTCCACAAAGGGAGTTGGATGATTCCAGTCTCATCTTTGATACTTACGTTCGCTACTTTGGCAAATTCTCCAAACTTGGTGACGACAGATATCGGCTTTGGAATATCGAGAACCTTCGCCTCCAGGTTGATTTGATTCATCCCAGATTTTAGATCGCTAATCCGCAATTTTTTCTCTGTGGTCCTTTTAGCTATATTTCTTGTCGACGCTTTTGGGTAAAGAAACTCTTTGAGAGGGTTAGTTTCTTCGAGGATATGTTTAGGTATTGGAAATTGGGCGACCACTTGACAACTGTTGGTTACGAGAAAAACTGCACGATCGCGCGTTCTCTTACGACACTCTATCAAGAGATTTTTACATTCAGATTGTTGACGCTTCCAAGCTTCAACCAAGCTATTAAAAAAAACGTTCGAATCGATTCCATATTTCATTGAGATGAGAGAAAGATACTCAAGAAGCCTAAAATCAGCAAGTGCATGATACCTGCCGCGGGGGCGACCTCGCTGTCTTGGTACCTTCATTCGCATTTGACTCGTTCCTATCCCCGCGTTAAGGTGACTTCAATCGTTGAAATATTTCTTGTTCCGCCCTCTTCTTGCTTTATCTCTTCTGTACCTATAGTTATTTTAGCTACGTTCAATTCTTTCATGAATTTGCGGCGGGTTATCTCAGCAACATCCACAGCCGTCGTTATTGATCTTCCTCTAGCCTTCAAGGTAACCTCTTTAACGTCGGATCCAGCGAAACTCGTTATGATCGCCAAAACATAACTCATTGCGGGTTTTCTTCCAATGTAAACGACATTTGATTCTGCAGACAAATCAATATTCTCCTTTAAAGCCTCTCTACGGATTAAGGATACAGAAGGTTATGTTTGAGCCTATTTAAATGTGTCTAGGAAGAAGAATCAAACATTCATGAATCTGATGCTTTAGAGCGGTGGCGCAGATAATGGAGCGTAATTTAATATAATCAACTAAGGGTATGCTCCTGTGCGTTTGCACGCGTTCCCGAAACCTTGGCGGGAAAATTTTGAACATCTCTCCAATTATCAATTCAATAGATCACACGATTTTTCTCGTGGAAGGCATGGTCCGTTTTCACTTTCGTATGACTTATTAAAAGAGAGAAGAAAATGGTTGTTAACCCCTTGTGGTCATTTATCTGCTCGTTTAGAACTGCCACCAACATTTCCTTTTTTCTGCGTTCATGCTTGCTTTGGGGTTAAATCTTAACCCAACCTGCCAATTTGGAGAAACGGCTACCTTTGTCTTTATGTGTATAGTAGGTTTTCTGGCGTGTTACAAGGCACAATCTATCTAATTTTTTTCACGATTGTGCTCTTATTGTCTTCAACAAACTGATGTCTTCTTGAGTAATATATCCGGTATAGCGGAGTAGTAAAGCATAGATAATGATGCTTGCAACCGTTCCAATGATTAGTAGGAGGAAATTGGATTTGGGTAAGAAGAAGAGTATTCCAGCCAAAATAGCGCCCGAGAATAGGACTTTTGGAAGTCCTAGAAATATGTCGATTTTTAAGTGGTTTTTAATGAAAATTGGGATTAAAATTAGAGACGTAATGCCTGTAAGTGTCAGAGAAATCGCGGCTCCGTCTAACCCAAAGACTGGTACAAGGATAAAGAGAGTGAAGGTGTACTGTGCGGCGGCAGCCACCATTAATGTTCCGGATAATTTGGGTTTTCCAACGCCGATTAATATGGAAGAAAGTGTGTGTCCGAACATGAGAAGAAATGTTCCAATGATGAGAATTTGAAGAAGCATTATGGCTCCTTGGAAATCAATTCCGTATATCCTCATAATGATCGGTTCTGCCAATGCAAAAATCGTAATAGTTAGAGGTATTCCTAAGATGAGAGGATATTTCACAGATATTTTCGTATATTTTTCAATCAGGACATCGTCTTTTTTTGTCCAAGCTTCTGATATGGATGAAATAATTGGAAGGGAGAAAGCAGTCATAGAAAAGAGTACGCTAGAAATGGTATCTGCCACACTATAGATTCCTACATTGGCGTAATCGAAGAATAGATTAAGTATTGGTATATCTAGACTTTTCATTACCATAAACGATATTTTGCCGACTGATATAGAAAAACCAAAGACGAGTATGTGCTTAAATTGTTTTAAATCGTCTAATATTAAATATTTAATTTTTTTATTTGCAAAAGAATTAATGTTGAGGAAAATTAAATCTTTGAGATATTTTCTCAAGAAATACATGCAAAGAAGCAGTTGGCAGATTGGAGCAAATACTATTAAGATTGGTAAACGATCGAATGGAAAATTGAACATTATAAAAATGATGCCTAATATTGAGACTATATAAAATCCGCTGGAATTTATAATTGAGAGTTGCTTGCTCTTCTGTAGTGATCCTATTATCGAGGCCAGTGAGTCTTTTGTTCCTGAAAACAAGAAGGCTAAGGCGAGTGAAAGAAAGATTGTCCTCAGTATACTGTCAGATGTTTGAAAAGACAAAATGGCTAAGAAAACGAATATTATTAAACTCATGACAGTGAGATATCTCACATAGTCTGAAAAAAACCTGGAAAGATTTGAATCTTTTTTTGTTAAATATCCGGAACCAAAATGGATTAATCCTTCAAAGATTCCCCCAAAAATAAATGCCCACATGAAATCAAACATTGATTGGGCCATGCTGAATAAACCGAAACCAGAGGGCCCATATGCCCTGCTAATTTCAACTCCTAATAACAGCCAAAAAACACCACTTAAGACCATGAGTCCTAAAAACCACACGCCGCCTGAAATTAACCTTCCAGGCCCCGAGTTGTCGTAATTTTCCTTCATCGTTTAACATCCTGACTTATTATCGAAATACTAAGTGGGGCATCTCCAACGAATCTTCTATGTTTGTCGTTTCCTCAAATATAAAGTTCAAGGTAAAACAAATTAGACAAACGCAAGTGTGCATGGGATCAAAATCTAACGTGAACACACGAGAAGCCATCGCTTTCCACGTCCCTGTAAGCTAGGCGAGCGTACTCGATAAAAACTCAATCCTCATGGTTTAGACTTTATATTTGACATTTCAGAATTATGTAGAATTCCAACTACAGGAAACTTTTTGAGTACCTCTTCGCCG
Source organism: uncultured Candidatus Bathyarchaeia archaeon (assembly GCA_964347245.1). Taxonomy (GTDB): domain Archaea; phylum Thermoproteota; class Bathyarchaeia; order Bathyarchaeales; family Bathycorpusculaceae; genus SG8-32-3. The sequence goes on from CAYFXZ010000064.1 coordinate 3,477, forward strand.
TGTGGGGCTTGCTCTAAAGCATCAGTCAAATCTACACCAGCGCTGTGAAGAACTTGATGGTTCCCATCTGTCCAAAGAAAACTAGCGGATACATTGTATACCTTTCCGTTGTACGCCAAATAAGCCGGATTTCCGTTTTTACCATTGAATTGAATAAGCTCTTCTTCAGTAAATTCCTTCATGAACCTGATCCATCCAAGTTGAGCCAAAAAAAGAGGGAGAGAAGAGAAAAAACCTACCTGAGGAACTTGGAGACGAAAGGTGAAGTCTCGCCTCTACGCATGAAGTGGCCAGACGGCCCCTCGCCTAGGAATTCGGAAAACCAAGATTCGTGCTCAATTTCCTCGTTAAGGATTGCCTGAGATAAATCGTAGGTTCGATGGTCCTTACCAGCGGTCAAGTTACAGATATGGGTGTATCCTCTTACTGCACACCTCTCTGCTTCTACAAGCACGGTTAGCATGGCCTTTATGTCGGTTGGATCCTTAGGTAGTTTAGCAGGCGGACAGGCTGAGACATCATGAAAAGTCGTCATGCTCTCTGGGAGTTTGCCCCCTAACTCGTATATTCGGGGAACAAGAGCCTCAAAGTGGTTACGGTCTTCAATACGAGCAGCTTCCGCGATCTCCTTTATCCCTTCGCCTTCTAGTCCTATTAGGTTACATCGAAGGATAGTATAGTAGTAGTATGTAGTGAGCTCGGCTGCTGCATTCTTGACTAACAACTCCACGAGCTGATCAACGTTGATTCCAGCTCTCTCCACCATTTCTCGTGCTACCCTAGCCATATTATCTCCTCATCAACCATTGTTTCGAGAGGTTTATTTAAGGGTACTAATAGCCGACTTTCAATCCATTCTACTATCTATAAAGCTGACGCCTATTTTTCAATTCTTGATACCTACTTAATTCAAGGTGTTAATTTATTGCTTCAATCACGCGAACAAAATTTCCGGAGATTCGAGTTTCTATCGTGTTAGACCCTCAACAGTTCTGCTACTACTCTTTTTTCAGGCTTACACTTTCAATTCGTTTTAATAAAACTAAAATGTGCAGTTGGTCATATCGATTAAAGTGTGGTCTATGGATGCTGAAATAATTCAGTTAGGTTTTATCGCAAGTTTG
>CAYFXZ010000065.1:0-4185 GCA_964347245.1 uncultured Candidatus Bathyarchaeia archaeon
TGATCTAAACAATGTCTGAACATAAACCTGAGTGGCCTGAATTTGGCGAACTTGTAATCGCTACGATAGAAAAGGTGATGGATTACGGAGTTTATGCCAAGCTTGACGAATATAACAAACAAGGTTTGCTTCATATCTCCGAAATCTCCAACGCCCGAATAAGAAGAATACGCGATTATGTCCGAGAAAACCAAAAATTGGTTCTCAAAGTCATCCGTGTAGACATTGAAAAAGGACACGTTAACTTGTCGTTAAGGCGCGTCACAAAACGTGAAAGAATTGAAAAAAACAAACGCTGGAAAAAAGAGCGCAAAGGTGAGGCGCTCCTAAACGAAGTAGCAGAAAAGGTTGGCTTACCTATACATGAAGTCTACCAGAAAGCTGGAGCAATTCTCGAAGAAAAATACGGTTTATACGAAGGGCTTGAAAAAGTAGTGAAAGAAGGCATAGAAGTCCTAGCTGAGCTCGAAATACCTGAAGATCTTGCCAAAGTCATAACCCAAGTTGCAGAAGAACGCATAAGGATCAAGATGGTGAAAGTCAAGGGCATGCTTGAAGTTCGCTGTATGCAACCCAACGGTGTTAAATGTATCCAAAATGCATTTCTTGACGCCAAGAAATCATATAAAGCTGAAGACGCCAAAATCGAATTCTACGTAATCGCCGCTCCAAGATACAGCGTAGAAGTTTCAGCTGATAATTGGAAACATGCGGAAGAGCTTTTCGAAAAGGTATGCGAGAGGGTGGTCGCGAATATTACCAAGGCGGGTGGACAAGGGTCTTTTGAGAGGAAGAAATAGAAGGGTAGCACGAGCTATTGAAAAATCAATCTATAAATGGAAAAATTGAAGGGAAAAGGCTAGGGTTTTCCCAGTAGAAACTTGTCACCGTTTAAAGTTTGAACCAGCTTGAAGCCTTCGTCTAGCCGTCTCAAAAGTTCAGGTTCGCTTTTTGCGATCAAGTGTTTTCCGGTTCTGTTGCCATTGGCGCTTTCTTCTTTTAACCGTCTAAACTCGCTTATGGCTTCATCCATGTCTTTAGCTCTGGCTAAAATATCTTCAAGTCTCTTGAGTTGATCGTCTTCATATCCTTGCAGCTTCGCAAAGTTCAAAAGCATTTCAGCTTTCAGCTTCTTCTCTTCTGTTGATATAGCGTAGATTGTCAAGTGTGGAATAGCTTTTCGGTATTCGGCTAAGTGTAGAGGTTCTTCAGCCTTGAAGTAGCTCTCGTCTAAGTAAAGGCCTTTGTGTCCCATCCAATGCTCTCTAAACGAAGCGTTAACACCTATACAGTTTGAACGGAAATATTTCCTTAAAGTGTGAAGATGCAGTTTGAACCAGTTCTGACTTTTCTCAGCTAGTCCAGCTCTTCTCAGTAGCCTGGCCCATACTCGCTCGTAGCCTTCAACTCTCTGAAACTCGCCTCTGTGGTAGGCATCACCTATTAAAGGAGAATCCGGCTTGATTTTTTCTCCAGCAGCCTTTCTTTCTTCCAAGTATTGTTGCAGAGCGCTTTTCGCTTCAGGGGTTATAAAAGTGACAAAATATCTTCCCGCGCTTCGGCTTCTTTTGCTTCCGAATTTCCGGCCTCTCTTTCTCTCAACTTTTATGCTCGCGACGTCCGGATAATCGAAGTTTACATCTCCAACTTTAAGGCTTAACAAAGTGCCAATTCTCAGACCACTTGAGGAAGCTATGAAAATTACAGCTCTGTCTCTGCTTGAGCTAGCATGATTAAGCAGTTTCTTTAACTCGTCTTTTGTTGGTGCTCTGTCTTCCTCTCTTGTCATGTTGCTAGTCGGCATTTCGATTTTAGCCCAGTTAACCTTGACTCCGTTAAGGTCTAGCCACTTCTTAATTCCGAAAGCGTAGTTCCTGACAGTAGAATGACTCTTGCCTTGCTCATCAAGAGCGTAGCCTATGAACGCATCAATTTTTTCTCCAGCGTCAACTTTTTCGTTTTTCATGGCCTTGAGCGCTGCTTCGGGATCTTTGAAGCCTAGAAACTTGATGAATAAATTTACATAGTTAACGTAGTTCTCAACTGTTCCCTCAGAACCTAGACGCCTGGAACCAGCGATAGCATCGTAAATTTTTGCGACACTTGGGTATTTTTCTATCATTTCCCTGGGTCGTTTTCGCATTAGAATCACGTATGACAAACTATACACTGTCATCCGTTATATAGTTTTTCATACGGTGCCGTCCGAGTAACTCTGAACTTTCATCCCCAACGGTCAAGCTAATGCCTTCTCATCATCCGGCAAGAAAAAGTATGCTAAGCCAAAAATAAAAGTGTTCTTAACTATAACAAGTTTTATTGAAGCTTATTTCTGTACCATAAAGGTTTAAATAAGTTTTAAATTCAGAAAACAATGAGTGTGTTCCATTTGGTTCTTGCCGTTGAAGCGAAAGCCTTAGCTAAAGATTTCGGAAACATACGCGCCCTCAACGAATTAAGCTTTCACATAAATCAAGGTGAAATCTTTGGTCTTATTGGTCCAAACGGCGCGGGAAAAACTACAGCGCTCCGCATCGTCTCTACATTAATCGTGCCTACTTCTGGTAGCGCAAAGATTTTCGGCTTAGACGTGGCCACTCAGGCTGCTCAGGTTCGCAAAGTAATAAGTTACCTTCCTGAAGAGGCTGGAGTTTACCGGAATCTTTCAGGTCACGAATACTTGGAGTTTATGGCAAAGTTTAGCACAAAAAACCAAACTGAACTGAATGAAACTATTAGGGAAGCAGCTGAAATTAGTGGTTTAGGAGAACGCCTCAAAGATAAAACGAAGACGTATAGTAAAGGTATGAAGCGTCGTTTGTTAGTGGCTAGGGCGTTAATGAGCCGCCCCAAACTTGCTGTTTTGGATGAGCCGGCGAGTGGCTTGGATGTTCTTCATGCTTATTATGTTAGGGAGATAATCAAAACTTATGTTAGACAGCACGGCGTGTCGGTTCTTCTCAGTAGCCACAACATGCTGGAAGTGGAGTATCTATGTGACCGTGTGGCTTTGATTAATAAGGGCAAAATCGTGGTTGAAGGCAAGCCTGATGAGCTAAAGAAGAAGTATGGGAGCGAAAATCTGGAGGAAGTTTTTGCGAAGGTGGTTGGTTTTGCCTAAGGGTTTCATAACAATTTTGGTTAAAGAATTAAAGGAGCTAATGCGCGATCCCAAGATTCTCATAGGTATGATTGTGCTTCCTTTGGTAATTTTCCCTGTTATGGGTCTTGTACTGGGTTACGCTGCGGAAACGGCGCAGGAAGAAGCAGAAAAATCCACGTTGCTTGTTCTTAACAACGATGGCGGGGAATGGAGTGAAACTTTGGTGAGCTACATTAATATGAGTATGAATGTTGCAGTCCTGAATGATATAACGCCACAAGAAGTAGTGGCGCAAAATTTGTTAGCTGATTATAATAGCACGCAGTTCGTCGAGATTCCGTCTGATTTTAGTCAAAACATGTCGCAGCACATTGAGGGGGGTGACTTCACTGCTACGGCTACTGTGAACGTCTATGGTGTTTTCCAAGGAGGCGGAGTTTTTAGTGATATTGGTTTAAGCGGTTTCAACGTTTTTGTCAATAGTTTTAACCGGGCAATAGCTCCTGATGTTGTTTACACTTCGCAGTCAACCATTATCAAGGGTGAAATACAAAAAGGGATTGATCCCGCTACATTGTCAGGCTTGTTGATTTCCCAGTCAATTGCATTGCCAGTTACCCTTATGATTATGCTTACGTATTCTATGCAGATAGCAGCAACTAGCGTGGCTATGGAAAAAGAAGAGAAAACCCTTGAAACTCTGTTGACTGTTCCTGTGGACCGCTTCTCTATTCTAATGGGCAAAGTTTCAAGTACGATAATCGTGGCGGGAGTTGCAGCCATGACCGTGTTGGTTGGCTATAATTATATGCTGGGTTCTATAACGTTCGGTATAACAAGCACTGCGTCAATAGACCTTGTAGCTTTAGGTCTTGTTCCTTCACCTCTTGGCTATGCGCTTCTAGGAATATCGCTTTTCGTAACCTTACTTTCAGCTTTGGCGTTGGCTGTGATAGTCTCAGCCTTCTCTGAAGATGTGCGAGGAGCACAAGCGCTAGTAGGTTACCTTTATCCAATAGTCTTCATTCCGGCGCTTGCCTTGATTTACTTGGATGTGAACACAATACCTCTAGCGTTGCGAG
>CAYFXZ010000066.1:0-4177 GCA_964347245.1 uncultured Candidatus Bathyarchaeia archaeon
TTCTTATTATTTAAATATTTCACTATAATTATAATAAAAATTAGATATGCGCGCGACGCACGAACTTTTTCGTCCGACTTACCTTTCTCCAAACAAAGTCATGTTAGGAAAGACTTCAACACCATTTCTATCTATTGTATAAGGCACTATATTTGGATTGATTTTGGTCCCTCTCATTTTTTCCACCTGTAATGCTCTCGTCGTAGCTCCTCCTGAGAACAGAGTTTGCATCATAATTACTCCATGAACTAGATATTCCTCAAGTGAAACGTTACGATCAAGACTTAGACGAGTCAATTCAGTAGTTATGATAGTGGTGATCCCCAATTCTGACAAAGATTCAATCACATCGACTATAGCGGTTCTCCTTTCGATAGGATCCTCAAACCGATAGAAAAGTGTAGCAAGTGTGTCTAAAACAACTCTTTTTCCATCAACCTGTCGAATCTTCGCTTGCAAATCCTCAATTAATTTATCAATTGACAGTTGCTTACCTCGCAAAGCACTGGTCTCTCCATATAACTTTTCTCTTAGGATAGCTACTCTGGACATCCTAGTCGCATCTATAAAAGCAAACCTCCCTTCTTCTTCCGCTTTCTTGAAATTCCACCCAAAATTCTGCATTTCTTTATAGTAGTGAATCTTGCTTTCGTCCAAACTGACGAAGACACCGTTTTCGTTGAAATCATAGATCCCTTTATATAGAAATTGCGATGCAAGAATAGTCTTACCAGTTCCTGGTCCTCCAACAACCAAAATTATTCTTCCTTCGGGGAAACCACCACTTACCAGCTCATCCAATCCTTGGATCCCTGTTGCAACACTTCTTGACAAGAAAATCTCACCCTTCAGTAGTTAAAAGATTTTGACTAACTATTTATAGATTATGTAGATGACAGTTGGTACATGAATACGCGCGTGCCTAAATCTTGTATATGCATTCCACTTGGAATCGTAATGCGCACACGAATTGCACCTCTCGGATTTTGTTTCTAGCAGCAATAAATTTGATTAATTTTTCTTTCCTTGCGCGTGCGCAAAAAAAGGTGGGTGCATCCGGTTTTCCGATTATTATATTTAATGGACGTTCCTTACGTGTGCCATCAGTTCTTTTTTAGTTTTAAAGGTCTCTGTACATCCCGGGCATGCAAATAATTTATGAGTAGAGTCATGAGGACACTCTCTCATACCAAAAGGCATCTTATTCCCCCAAATGTTATTTAAAATATAAGCATTTAAAACTTTTCGCTAACAATATTCGTGCGCGCGCGCAATTTTTTTGCTTCTTCATACTCTTTTCACTTCTTTTTTTTCAGGGGTATTGGTCTCTCTATGTATCTTTTATCCTGCAGTTTCTTTATTCGTAGAAACTTCTCTATACCAGTCTTGGTTTCAATCTCGTAGATGTCAATCTCTCCTTCGAACAGACTTAGGATTGCGTGAACTTGATCTGGGGGATGCATTAAGGGATTCATTACTGCCATTGTGGTAAAACCTTTTGATCTAAGGTCTGGGAGGAGTCCGGTTAACCATTTTCTAGTGGTAATTGCTTGATGTCGTAGCAGAACATCTGAGATAATTTCGATGCAGGCTCTTTTTGGACCTTTTAGCGATTCTTCTAATGTACGGAAAGCTTTGGTTAAATTGATGTCGATTTCAGTGAGGTTTTCTACACCCTTCGGTTTGTAAACGTTTGGAAGGCTTTTGATCATCGTATCGGCTTTAGGATTGCAGATGAAAAGGTAGAAGTTTGACTGAAACTTTTCTGCGAGAGTCTTTACACGGCTTGCCTCTACCGTAATGTGAAAAGTAATTTGACCATCTTTTGCCCCAGCTTCGAGGAACCTCTTTATCAACAAGTCTTTTTCATCGGATGACGGTGAAGTTAGGATTACGGAATAAGTCTCGGGTATGCCGCCTAGTAATAAATTATCCAATTCTCTGTATCCAGTAGATATGCGACCTGGAAGAGCAATCTCTGATACTTCGATTGCAAAGGGTTCTAATTCGCGGAATACTTGATTTCCGGTATCATCCACACAAAATATTCTCGGTTTAATTTGAAAAATACCTGAGGTAGACGACTTTAGAGTAAGTTTAATCTCTTCGGTTTTTAAAGGTTCTAACCTTTTCCCTTTTATGTTGAGATGCGTGTCTTCGAAGTTGTAATAATCTGATTTGCTAATCAACTGAAAGTCTGAAGGAAGGATTTCTTCGATTCTGGTCAGTAGAACGGCTTCTTTTCCCATGTTTGCAATCTTCAGTTTCAAATCGAAATGTTTTCCCACTCTGATTTCTTTTTCGGGTCGAATTAGTTTTGCTTGAATTTCTGCATGTTCAAATTTTTCTAATCCTACCGGTGTTTCTTCACTTGGAGTCAGCGTGGCGAAACTCGCTGTTGATGAAGTGACCGTCGGGGCATGCAAGACTTCACTTAATGATATAGCTAACTCTTTTTCCTCCCTAACATTTTTCATAAGCCGCTGGACCTGCTCAAATTTTTCGAGGTGTTTTGCTTTTTTATAGTATTTTGCCGAAATCTCTAAGACTTTTTCTGCCATTATGTAGTATCTTGCCTCTTTTGCCGGGTCTGTTTCTTTTTTGCCGGCATCCATGTATGCATAGGCGTCGAAGAGACGCTGTGTTGCTTTGGCATATTCTGAAGCGCTTTTGAAGCCGGCTTTAAGGTAATAATTTGAGGCTGCTTCCATGTATTTTCGAGTTGTTGAAATCATTGTCGAAGCTCGAGTGATTTCAAATTCCGTTCCGGCTTCTAATGCGCTGCAGAAGCTGCTGTGGCCCAATGCGAGCAGACCTGTCTGCTGGTCAAGGGCGTATTCCTTTGCTTGTTTAAAGAGACTTGCTGCCTCTTCATACATTATTGGTGATGTTTTTGCTTCAGCCTCCATCATTTTTTGCCACGCTTGACAGAGAAAGATTAGTTGTTTTAGTTCTTTGCGTGTTGGTTCTGAATCGACTTCTGCTATTTTTTGGAATATTTCTGCTGCGGATTCATATTTTTGGGAGCTTGCAATGTGATTGCCCACCCTATCCAAGGATTTTGCTTCTTCTACAGCAATTCTTCCAATGCAATATTTGTTCCTAGATTCTGAAGCATAGATTAGCCTCGTGGCCAAGTCTTTTTCATCTGGATTCTGGATTCTTTTTAGCCCAACTTGAAGAGTTCTATTGGCTTTGTGGAAGAGTTTTTTTGCTCTCTTGAAGTACTCTATCGCCTTAGCGCTGTTTTCTTTTCTACTTAAATCTTCGGCTTGTTCCATTTGTGCCCACGCGAAGAAGTTCATTGATAAATAGTTCCATAGTTTGGTTTGGTTCAGGAAGTTTGCTGCACTTTCGTATTTTTTCATTGCTACGGTGTATTCCTTTTTTTTATGGGCTGATTTGGCTGCCTCGATTTCACTCCATGCCTTCATGTAAACAGCATAATCCAGATAGAAGTCAACGAAATGGGCTATGCTTTTAGAGGCAGCCTTGTACTCTGCGAAGGCATTTTCAAAGTTTTTCGAGGCTTTATGATTCTCACTTAGGCTGTCTTGGATTTTCGCTATTTTCCAATAGGATTCTGCAGCGCGGCTAGGTAAGTTAACTCTCTTGAATCTCTCGGCGGCTTTTTGGTAACCTTCAATAGCCTGGATCAAATTTGCTTCGTTTTTGGTTAGTAGGTATAGTTCGTTCAGCACTCCTCCAAAAGTGTTTTCGAATTCAGCGACGACAGCTATTTGTGAACCGCCAAATTGTGCAGGACGAGAACGAATCCATTTTATGCAATATGAAATCGCGTCTTTCATATCTGTGACAGCGTTTGTGAGTAAGGCTATCTTCTTGTCGTTATCTGTTTCTAATCGAGCTAATTCTGCTTCTATTAGTGCCGCATAATTCTTGCCAACACCAACAGCCCAAGTATAAGATGGAAAGGCACTATTAACAATGTTAATGTATTCATTTCTGTGATCTAGCGATTCTTCCAGAAGCTTAATTCTCTGACTCTTTCTTTCTAACAGGTTTGAGTAGGAATTTAGTGCTTTGCTTAAAGAGTGAAGAGTAGGAATAAAAGCGTCTGGGTAACTCGATCTAACTGCATGTTCTAACCCCTTTCTTCCAATTTCAATAGCTTTTTTTAGTAGGGCTCGTTTTCCCTCAATCTCGATTTCGACTT
>CAYFXZ010000067.1:0-3939 GCA_964347245.1 uncultured Candidatus Bathyarchaeia archaeon
ACGGACAAAAGATCGCACAAGAAATCGCAAAAAGAAGAGGAGCAAAACCGACTCCTGGAACAATCTACCCAGCCCTCAAAGATCTAAGCCAAAGAGGATTAATCAAAAGAGAAAAACAAGGTAAGAGAATTATATACAGCCTAACTGACAAAGGCAGACAAGGAATAGAAGAAGCATGCCAATACTTCTGCCGAGCATTCGGCGAGATCTTTGAAGAGCAAAAGTTAAAGTGAAGGACGCACAGCCAATAATAGCCGAACTAAGATCAAGGATGGAATTGGCTGACAAATGGTATACATGTGAATGAGATATTGCCATATTCGTATGACAATAGAAACTTTAAATTCAAAGTTTCACGGTGTTCAATCAATTTGTCTGATTGAAGAAGGGTTTCAAAGCATCAACAAACATTTCAGGGTATTGCCATAATGCCATTTGATTGCATTCATGCAGCAGAAAGACTATGGTTCTCTTTAGGAAAATGGTGAGAGGAAAGAACGGTGTTCATTAATGCGTTTAGCTCATTTGCTTTGGAGTTATGCCAAACCAGTTGAAGAGGGTCGCGAATATTGGTATTATGATGCTGTAGATTACCCTAGGCAATAGAATAATAAACAAATTGTAGGGGATGTCTGTTGTCATTCCAAGAGGTGAGATCAAGAAAGTATACAACATGATCAGGCCTGCAATAATTGAAGATACAAGTGCAGCGATTACCATTCTTCGGAAGCTGAAGGAGCCTTTGTTTAATGCTCCAGCCATGTACCCAGTCAGCATCGCGCATATAACATATCCCAAAATACTGATGTCGCCTATTGCCAAATCATAGAAAACCCATTGATCACTTACGTACAAAGCATAGATGCTACCTAATAAGAATCCTGAAGCTCCACCTGCCCATTGATTCCAGAGTAACCCAAGAAACATTGGAATACCTACTATCAGCAGTGCTTCTCCAAGTCCATCTACTAATATGGCGTTTAGAGCGTAGGAAGGATCAATATCTAGAAGAACGTGAGCTAGGACTGATATCCATACGATAATTAGGAACGCCACTAAAGTTGGCACTATTATCCCAAATAAGATGTCGCTTCTTTTCCATTCCTTCCAGCTTGTCATATTGTTGTTCGCTCCTATCTTTTTTACTTTCTACTATTCTTGTGCATATATAATTTTTGCATTCAAAACATTTTGGATATTGTTGAACACTTTTCTTTTTTATCAGTGCTATCAGCAACGAAAGACTCTCAATAGTACGGAAAAAGGCATAACCTATCTATGTAACTTACAATTTTTCTAGCAATGGCTGCAGGTAAGTCTGAAAAAGATGCAACATGTAGATGCTAAAGAACGTACGATCTATAAGAAAAAAAGATAAAAAAATAGCGTGCATTTGAAAGCACATAAACTGAGAATTTTTTGCCTAGGACTCCGATGTGTTCAGTTTTGCACGTTTCTTTTTATTAATAGATAGTTTTGTAATTTCTTCTTTCTTCACTTCACCTTTAGCCAAATCTAGGCTTTCCAATAGTTTTTTGCCAACATCAGATCGCACAATTACAGTCGAATATCCATCATCGCTGCCTACTGAACCAACAGAGATATCAGAGTATTTTGCAGTAAAGTCAGGGCATATAAGGCACATTTTTTCGACAGCATCATTCAATTCTTTTACGCGTACCGAGCTTTCCTTTCCTTCAACTTGCACAATATACTTCCCCTTGCGAATCTGAGTTTTCTCCGCACGGTCCAAATCAACACCTAATAGCCTCGCCGTTTCTCCTTTGAGCTTTTCGTAGTCGAAGCATTCGTAACAGAACAATCCGATTATGGATAGTTCTAGGTCTGGAAATTCGCTAAGAAGAACCTGTTGTACCCTTCTTGCGGCTCGAACATAACAAGCCATGCCAATAATGGCAATTTTCCGCTTGCCTTTCGCTATCAATTCTCTTAACTTTGACATCACTGGAATACGCAAATACTTTGTCCCTTTAGCTTCCATTACTTCATCGACATTTTCTGCTACAACAGCTTCCGCCCAATAGCCATCTGTCCGCTGAACTACTATGGCAGAATCAAACAAACCCCTCTGCATGCCCGAAACTAGCAACGCAGTAGCTACTCCGCCATCCTGCCCATCTATTGAACTTTTAGCTGAGAACATATCCGTGAAAAGGCCAATATTTTCATCCGCCTCTCCTTTTAAGAATTGCTGCTCTATCACTCTCGCCTCTTCATCCCTCAGTGGATAATCAAGTGTGTAGCTTCTAAGATCGATTCTTACTGGGCAAACGAGGTTGCAATCAGCACAACCTGCACAGTAGTCCGCATCCAGTTTCATCAGTTGTTTTACGTTTTGTTTATCAGATGCCTGTTTAATCAATATCGGGCTTAGTGAATTGCAGCAAACTGTCATGCATGCACTACATCTCATACAATCGTAGGTTCTGACGGACTCGAAATACCTGGTTTTGAGAAGCTTCGGTTCAGGTCTCTTCACGGCAGATTTCGGAACTCCAACCTGATCCAACAGCGGAGTTGTTAAATTCATGATCACTAACGCTAAGATGGAACCGCCAAAGAATCCCGTGTAAACCTGAATAAGCATTGTCAAGATGGCTAAGCCTACACCGAATATTATTTGGCCTAAACGGGTTAGGGGAGTAGTTGAAGGGTCTGTTGCCATAAAGAATGCCATGAAAATTGAACTGCCTAGGAATAGATGGAACAAAGTTCTAAGTATGATATCTCCACCGTAAATATAGCCCATAACCATAGAAAACACTGCAGTGGTTACTAGGTAAGTCAGAGTTATTCTCCATTTAATATATCCGCGGACAACTACAAACAGGACGATTCCTACTGCCATCACAAGGATGCTTGAAAATCCACCTATCCAACCATGATACTTTACAAGCAACATGTTATAGAGTACGTCAGGGAGTGGATTATCGAATGTCCCATAGGTATATGGATTCATAATGTCCAATGAAGGACTTCCATAACATGTGATCAGATTAAGTCCGAAAGTTGTAGTTTCCATTGGATAGTAGGGTGGAAAACCCTCAAAACCACTTTCGGTGAGAGGGTTTTGTAAGTTTATAGACGCGGAATGATCTGTGGGCATTATAGATGAAAGAGTTGGCAAAAAGAGTAAACCGAGAACCAGAAGTTTCGCGATCGCAGCGGGATTAACATATTTTCTTCCAGCTAATCCTTGAAGTTTCTTGAAAACAACCAAGCCGACCGCTGAAATCAAAGCAGGGTACAGGTATTGTTCAATTCCACCAGCCAATGTTGGGATTGCTTCAACAGCCATTGTAGGTAGACCTAAAGAATAGGACATAGCAACGATTAAGCCAAAAACAGCAGCAGACATTGTATTCCTAGGTCCCCTGGAACCCATCACCATAGAAAGCAGAAAATCGCAAGCTACAGCAACTCCAACCGAAATTAGCGATACTAAAAGTGAAGCAAGGCCAAAAGCAAAGTAAGACAAGAATGCAATAACCAAGAGCGCAACAAACGTGTATTTCATTAGGAGGTCCTTTGTCATTGGACATGAAACAGAAGTTTTAATATTATTGGATTGCTTTTCCATTTGGATTCCTTCTTTAGTTAGAGCTTACTTCTTTAGAGTTTAAGGATATTAACCTTTTGGGAAACTATGCACACGCTTTGTGATGAACATCTTAGTGAATTTATACTTGTTAATCTAATGGTTTCGGTCCATATTCGAATAAACACTGCTTATAATAGCTGAAAGGATGCTGCCAGTGAATTGACCTAAATTGTCTAAAGTGGCCAAGCTTGTATCATCAATTTTGATATGCCTAGATGCTGCATTCTCTTCACCAAAGTAGTTCATAACAGCGGTTTGGAGAATTCCACATATCCTAGACTTGTTGAACTTACCGACTGGAATCAGACCCATTTTTA
>CAYFXZ010000068.1:0-3504 GCA_964347245.1 uncultured Candidatus Bathyarchaeia archaeon
CTCCTTAAGCTTTTTTGATATTTGATGGGAGGGTATATTAAGTATGACGAGAATATACATAGTAAGTGGGTCAAGCTTATTGTTTTATGCAATAATGATTTTGTTGCAGCAATTCCACTAATTCATTAAAAAGGAGGGTTTGAAATAAGTATTCAAGATGAAGCAGAATTGTTCATGTCCATGAAGAATTTAAGCTTTGAAAAAAGGGAAGAATGGACCAGGGGAACAGACATAACCGCTCTGGATGAAAAGTCAAAAGAAAAAGTCTTGTTAAGGATAGTAGAACCAAAGTCAAAATCAGGATTTATTGGAATAGATGCGGTTAAAGAAATGATGGAAACTATAGAAAGTGAAGACTTTAATAGAGGTGTTCTTTTCGGTAAGAAGTTTACAGTTGCCGCAAAACGAGAGCTGATGGAAAATGACATTCAAAGAATATCAGAAAACCATATGCCAAAATTTAAGCCAGAAAGGCTATACCTGCAAATAAACCAACTTGTTAACGACTTATGCAAAGTGAAGTGCGGGAAAATTCCTCAAGAAGAATCTGATTGCAAAGGAGACTGCAGAATAAGAGTGGTCAGCGATAATGGGACTTTCCATTTTGAACAAGGTTGGATAGACCTTATGAAAGATGATATGAAACAGCTTTTTGCCATTCGTGATTCTGAAGAATCCAACTAGCGCCCCCTATCCACATTACAGAATTTTCACCAGAAATCAAGGTTTCTTGACAAAACAAGCCCAGATCACAGATTTTTAGTCAAGGTTTCTTGACAAGCCAAGGAGATTTTATAATTTCTAAATTCTGACAGTGTACCCAAAATAGAAAGAATAGACTTTCCAAGAATGATTGAAACAACAACTAATAAATGCTGCAGAACCTTAAGACTAGATGAATGAGGGAGTATTGAATGATTCATGAGATACTTTATGTTGTATTTGCCTTTATTGCAGGAATCGCGGTTATGGTGCGTTTCGGCTTCTTCCAAAGGTTTCTATCGAAAGTTTTTGGCGAGAAGATTCTTGCTGAACTGGCAAGTCTTAAGGTCTCTGCACCGAATTTGAAATCTACATCTGATAGCAGCAACTCTACTTCTCGATAATCATCTTGTTTTCTCAATTGTATTTACACCCGAGGACGCGTACAGGCACTTTCTATGTTATATGTTTGGTCTTTCGTTGCACTAAATTCCTAAATTTACAAATTCTATTATTTTCTAAGTTAGACAAAAATTCTAATTTTTTAATTTCTAAACGGGTATAAAAAATGGAAAAAACAATTGAAGAAATTAACTTTAATTCGCTATTAAAGCCTAACTAGTATCTTCTAGGCGGTCTTCTCTTCGAAAAGCATTCTCGACAGTAAACTGGCCTGCTTTGGTCAGGCTTGAATGGAACTTCACATTCTTGCTTACAATCAGCGCAAACTGCCTTGTGCATCTCTCTGTTTCCGTACATACGCTATTTCAACTCCTGATGTTTCGCTGTGCAAAAATCGCTTTCTACACGGCAACATAGCACCTACAATCTCGCTTATAAACTAATGGTTTCGCCTTTCAAAGAAACAATGGAAATCAGCACTCGCGCTCTCCTCTATTTCATTTTTAGTTCTTTTGAGAAGTCAATGATTTTCTAATTTCTAAATTTATAACTTAAAGAAAAAATAGAAAATTAATTTCTAAAATTTTGTCAGGATTAGAAAATAGAATTTAGAAAAACTAGATTCTCTAGTGTTTGCGTCTCTTGAAGTAGACCAGCAAGCCAGTGCCTACAACGGCAACTGAAGTTATTGGAGCTATGACCATCGTTGTTGGGAAAGGCGGGAAAGGCTCTTCTATTGTGAAGAATAATGTTGCTGAGCGACCCATGTTTCCTACAGCATCTTCAGCATAAAGCGTCACGTTATGAGAACCAAAAGGCAAGTCTTTCAGAACAACATCACCGGTAACTGTAACATTTGCCTTGTTATCCAAACTGTAGCCAACCCAAGTTGCTTTTTCATCAACAGTGAAACTAAGCAATCTATCATCTGAGTCTGTGTTGTTGATAGAGAGGTTTGTGATTTCTGGAGGCGTAGTATATACTTGAAATGTTGTTGAATCCGAGATTGTGTTTCCTTGAGTATCAGTGGAATACGCTTCCAAAGTATGATAGCCGTTTGTCAGGTTATCTAAAGTTCCTATCCCGGAAATGGCCGTGCTGGTTTCATACGTAGTGATGCCCAATGTTATATTGGAACCCTCATCTAAACTATAGTAGATGTCAACAAATTTTCTATTTGACCCATAAGAAATGATATCAACTTCTATGGGAATGCTTGTTTCCAGATAGATTTTTCCAAAATTTGGCGAATCTATGTGTATTGTAGGGTCCCTAAAAATTCCAGAAATACCGGGATTTGCTTCCACAGCTCCCCTTTGAGCTAAAGTTGCCATTAAAAAAACTGTCACTATAAATGCAGTTGCTGTCCGTCTCTTAGCAACCAACAGTACAGCACCCAACAATACTAGCTATTTTCAAGCTAAAAGGCGTATTTGTAAAGAATCCTTGACACAAAAATTATTGACTATGCCAATTCTCTAATTTCTAAATTCTAAACCGGAATTAAAATAGAAAAGCAAGGACTATATTAGAGCAGTCGAGCACGCTGAGATTTGAGCAGGGCGACAATTGCAGCAATCGTGATGAATGTCAAAGCAATAAACATGAATGACATCGGCATATTGTCCCTTTGAGCATAGTAACCAGGGCTGCAAATCACAATATACATCAGCATACCCAAAGCTAGAAACGAGAAATACATAGCCCAATCCTTGCTAAGCCAAAGACCAGCACCCGAAACAACCAGTAAAGACGCCATCGAAAACTCAGAGAACAAATGGAAGGTTATTCCCCAAGGCTTCTCTTCCGGCGGAACAATATCACTATTCATCGCAAAACTCCAGAAACCAATCATGAAGATACCGATCAAAATGGAATAGACAGCCACGAGCTTGATTGTTGAAATAGAAGACATTTTTTTGCTTTCACCTCCAGCATGTTTTCTCTGTAGCATGTCTGGTTTTCCACTCTTTCATTCCGCGCATGGTTTTGGATCTAACTCGCATGGTACTAAGGTCTTCTGAGGTTTTTTCCGCTCAGTTGTATTAGTACCTTCAGCATCTTTCCATTTCTAAGCAATTCGTGCAACTGAGTTCCCATTTCGGTTTTCGTATAAAAATAATGATTGTTTTCCTTGCGTTCTTCAATGAATCTCTCCTTCAATAGGAATTCTTCCATCCAATGCTGGAATTGCCAACCGGTTCCCAAGATCTTGAGCAATTCCCATTTTGTTGCCTTGCCTTTCTCATCGATACATTCGAGTATTTCAAGGGCAATTTCAGTCGGCCTGCGTCTTCTCAAAGGCACATTCAAATACTCCTGAGTCAAAGCCTTTTATTTAGCTCGAAAATTCTGGTGTACTTTTTCTTCAACGAATATCCTCTGATTGCTATAATAGCT
>CAYFXZ010000069.1:0-3399 GCA_964347245.1 uncultured Candidatus Bathyarchaeia archaeon
AAGGGGTCCGTAGTCTAGCACGGATTAAGGCGTCGGCCTTCGGAGCCGGAAACCGTGGGTTCAAATCCCACCGGACCCGCCAGATATTGCACCCGGAAAGTCTGAAGTGGACTAGTTCTGCTCCTCCTTTTAAATACCAATTCTGCTTGTATTATTTCAACTTGGAGGAAGGATTGGTGACTGTTCATTTTGTTAAATGGGACACTTCACTTGATTTGATGAAGGAGGTTAATCGTCTATATGATGCGGCAGGCACATTTAACTGCGTCGAAAAAGACGACCTTGTAGCCATAAAGCTTCACGTTGGAGAGTTAGGCAACCCTTATTATGTTCAGCCTTTTTTTGTCCACGACATAGTACGCAGAGTCAAAGAAGCTGGAGGAAAGCCTTTCCTAACCGATGCCAACACGTACTACAAGGCGCAACGGAATAACGCATATGACCACATGATAACGGCGTTGACAAATGGGTACAACAAGGCGCCTTTCATAGTTGCTGACGGGCTTCGAAGCGAGAACTACAAAATAGTCAAGACCAAGGGCATATTGAACGAGATTGAAGTAGCGGGGGTCATCGCCGAGGTAGATGCAATGATAGTGGTATCGCATATTAAGGGGCATCAGCTCAGCGGTTTTGGCGGTGCCATAAAAAACTTGGGCATGGGTTGCACATCACGAGCTGGCAAACTACGGCAGCATAGGACAGTAGGATTGGAAATTGATGAGGCGAATTGTATCGGTTGCGAAAAGTGCAAGGAAGCTTGCCCGATGGAATTGCCTGAGATTTTAAAAGAAAAATCCCGAATCATCTCGTCTTTGTGTATGCGTTGCCCCATTTGTGAAGAGGTTTGCCCCACTGGCGCTATAAAGCTTGTAAATAAGGAGAATCTTTGCAAGGCATTTGCGTCGGCGGCTTATGGAGTGCTTTCAACCTTCAAAAGCAAAAAAGTGGCATACGTGAGTTTCGCCAAGGATATCACCCAGTACTGTGATTGCTTAGCAGCTCCAGGTGAAATCGTAATGAAGGATGTTGGCATCTTCGCCTCTGATTCGCCCATTTCCATCGACGCCGCTTTCCTTAAGATGATAAACTATAAAATCCTCAACGACGCTTATCAAGTAAATTGTATGTTGCAGGTCCAAGAAGCAAAGAACCTTGACATAAAAGGAGAAACAAATCCAAAAATAAATGAATTAAGCTGATTTGTACATGCCACAGATGAGCAAATGTGGAGTTACAAGAGAGTTTTTTGTTTTTCTCCTTTAACAAAGTTTGAGACTCTCACGCCTATTAGTCGAATTTTTCTCTCAGTTTTAAGGTAAGCCTTAAGCAGTTTCTTCGCTGTTTTTTGCAAGTCTAACAAACGATTAGTTATGTACGCTAATGTTTTACTGCGGGTGTAAGTTTCAAAGTTGGCGTAGCGGATTTTAACTGTTACTGTTTTGAAAAAAAGCTTTTGTTCCATAACCTCTTTGACCACTTCTGTGGTGAGCGAGCCTAAAGCCTTTAACACAGATTCTACGTCGCGGGTATCTTCTTCAAAAGTGGTTTCGTGGCTTATTGATTTAACCCCACCTCTTGTTTCCACCTCGCTAGGGTCATTGCCATTCGCTGACAAGTACATTTGTTTGCCCATTAATCCAAAAGTGGCAACGAGCACTGTTGGATCAAAATTTGCCAAGTCGCCGATTGTATTTATCCCCATTTTTTTGAGTTTAGCCTCTGTTTTGCGTCCAATCCACAGGAGCTTGCGAACTGGAAGGGGCGCCAAAAATTCTTTCACCTTTTTTTCTTTGACTAGAATTAAGCCGTCTGGCTTCTGATGGTCGCTGGCTACTTTAGCGATAAGCTTGTTAGGTCCTATACCTATTGAGCATGTGAGATTTTCTTTCTCTTTTATCTCGCGTTTGAGCTTTCGGGCCAACGCTTCAGCTTCGGTATAATCTTTCACTTTTGTGCTTACATCCAAAAAAGCTTCATCTATTCCCCACTGCTCAAACTTATCCGCGTACTTCCTTGCTATTTCCATGATTTCTTTGGAAACCCTTTTGTATAAGGGAAAATTCGGTGTCAGATAGATGGCTTTTGGGCAGAGTTTCCAAGCTCTGCTAATAGGTATACCTGATCTGACACAAGCTTTTCTTGCTAAATAGTTGCTTGTGCTTACGACGCCGCGTCCTTTACCCTCTTTTGGGTCAGCACCAACGACAACCGGTTTTCCCCTATATTCGGGGTGTTCACGTTCTTCCACTGCAGTGTAGAAGTGATCCATGTCAATATGCAAGATTATCCTCGTGGAGAAATCACCCGCATATTCATTTCCCTTCCCCCCTTTTTTCTTTTTTCTCTGTTTGCGGAGCCGTTTTTTGAATGGTGAACGCAAATCGCATAAAACGCAAGCTGCCATCTCTACTATGCAATGGCAACACAAGCGAAAGGAAAAGCAACAACGAGTTTATGCGTAACCTCTATCGACTCCAACAACTCAAGAAACGGAACCCAGAGAGGTATAACAATTTAACAAACGAACTATTTTCAGTTCTAAAGAAAATCGAAGAGGAACTAGCCATAATAACGGAATATACATCTTAAGTTTTTGGTGCCACTTTCGCAATAGTTGGTGCAGATTGTGATAAATCAAATTGGGTGATGCGGATGGAGAAAAGCAATAAGGCATTGAAACGTTGGTTGGTTGGTTGGATTAAAATTTAATCTTCTTCTCTATTAATTTCCAGAAAGGGTCAATAATTGAAATACTCGAACTATATGTCTTTTGGTACTATAGACAGTAGTCCTTATTATTTTATTTAGCCCCCTGCTGGAGTTTATAATATACGTAAATGTTTGGGTTGGTGTGCTGATGAAAAAACGATTGCTGATCGGAACCTTGATCATAGCCACGGTATTAATGATCACATATGTTATTCCTGTCTTCGCATTAAGAAGAGATGTATCCCTAATTATGGTTGGGAAAGGAACGGCTACCCATGATGAAAACAGCGTTAAAGCAAAAATCTCTATTCACCTTGTGGTGACCCAAATCACTGTAGATTCAATTGGGGGCGTGGGAAAAGGTCACTTAATTGTTGGTAATTTGGGACCCGCGGATGTGGGCGTACACAGGGTGGAAATTGAGGCAACAGCCACCTATGGAGGATGGAGTATTGATCGAAATACAAAAGAACTCGAGATTTTAGGTATTGTACTCGCGAGAGATCGACCTGTTGGTTTACTTGAACTTTCGGGAACTTTGGTTAGAAATCCTGGGAAGGCACCAAGAGCCTCTGTTGAGTTGTTAGGCACTCTCTCATGGCAGACTGAGATTGTTTCTATGGAGATTGTTGCAAGTATTTTTGCTGATGCACCCGACTATGACTGGATGGACCTCTAGTTTGGGTT
>CAYFXZ010000070.1:0-3393 GCA_964347245.1 uncultured Candidatus Bathyarchaeia archaeon
TGATTTTATTCCTACCAGCCGGTCCTCCATGTGGTCGATGCGTCCAACTCCGTGTCTTCCAGCGATTGTGTTTAGTGTCTGGATTAAAGCTACTGGGTGTAGGGTCTCTCCGTTCATGGCATATGGGACGCCGCATTCAAATTTGATGGTGAGGTATTCAGGTTTGTCAGGTGCCTTTTCAGGGGAAATCGTCCATTCATAAATCTCTTCCGGTGGTTCTTGTTCTGGATGTTCTAGGGGTCCACACTCAATTGATCGGCCCCATAGATTTTGGTCTATGCTGTAGGGATCGGATAAGCGATATATTTGAATTCCTTTTGCCTTCGCAAATTTCATTTCTTCCTCTCTAGATAAACCCCACTCCCGGACTGGAGCAATTACTTTCAGATTTGGAGCAAGAGCCTTAATCGTCACGTCGAAACGAATTTGGTCGTTTCCTTTTCCTGTGCATCCATGGGCAACCGTTGTTGCGCCTTCTTTCTCGGCGATTTCAACCATTTTTAACGCAATTAGTGGGCGGCCCAACGCTGTGCTTATCGGATATTTCTCCTCATAGAGAGCGTTCGCTTTTATGGCCGGAAAAACGTGGTTGGTGACAAACTCTTCTTTGCCGTCTATTGAGTAATGTCTCTTGACTCCTAGACCTTGTGCCTTCTCTTCAACCTCTTTTAAATCACTTTGTTGACCCAGATCCAAGGTTACTGTTACCAAGTCTACATTGTATTTTTCTTGTAACCATTTTACTAAAACAGAGGTGTCTAATCCACCGGAATAAGCCAACAAGATGGTGTCCTTCATTTTTCTTCCCAGTTTCAGCCATGTTACCCAAGGAAAACTTATATATAGATTTTGGTCAATACAATAGTAAATCTAGCAAAAGTGACCAAAAATGGTCAATTCAATCTCCAAAATTGTACAGAACATAATAGACAAAGACTTGTCGCTGCAAGATGCGTTGCAAAGAGACTACGGCAACTACAGTGCAATCGCCAGACTGGTACAGCCTAGGGTGAAGGAAATTCTGGGACAAAACGTCAAACTTGAAAGCATAATAACTTCAGTTAAACGGGCGAAAGCGAACTACAAACCTTTACGAGGAAAAATAACAAAAATTGTTGCAGGGAGCGTCATAAACATCCGAACCGACATGGCTAAAATTTCTGTTGAGAAAACGAAAGAAAATTTGGAGAAGATAAGGAAAAGCTTAGCAGGTTTCTCTGGAGAGTTTTTTCAAATTATCGAGGGTATTTCAGCTGTTACATTGGTGTTCGATCAAAAATCTTTCGATGAAATCTGTTCCATGTTTAAGGAAAAGGATGTCTTAGATAAGAAACAGAATCTAGCAACCGTTATTATACGCAGTCCAGATGAAATAATAGATACGCCTGGATGCGTGCTGGCTTTCTACAATACTGTTTCAAGGAGAAATCTCAACATAGAGGAAACCCTGAGCTGCTTCACTGATACAATAATAGTTTTAGGCATGGAAGATGTCAGTAAGGCCTTCGCAGCATTAACGGACCTAATAGCAGAAGCGAGAAAGCAACCAATGCCAACATAGAGTGCATGAATAATTATGTGAGCGCGCAATTGCGTCGAAACAGCTATTGGTGGGGCCGCCCGGATTCGAACCGGGGTCCCGAGAGCCCAAGTCTCAAAAATTGACCCAAATAGCCAAAGAAGCGTAAATCTAGGCGATTTCAAAGATTTCTGCATGGTCGATTTGCAGTTGACTGAAAGCACCGCAGAACTTCATGCAAGGCTAATTAAGAAGCACCTTAAAGCGATCCGTAATGCGCGCGCGCGCGCGCAAAACCCAGAGCGGTCACCAAAGAAGATTTGAGAACCTATCTAATGTCTATCAAAGAAAGCATGGCACCCAGCACTTACAAAAACATTTTGGCAAGCCTAAAGCGGTTTTATAGAGATTTCTTAGGCATACAAAACTTGGTGAACACCTTCAAATTTCCAGAACTGAATTTTAAGCCCATTAAAGTGCCCAACAAAGCAGAGCTTCAAGCCTTCTATAAAGCACTCGAAACACCTAGAGCCCGAGCATTATTCTTGATCTATGCCACTAGCGGATTGAGAAAGAGCGAAATTTTGAATCTAAATAGGTTCAAAGATATTGACTTTCGAAACCGAATGCTAGTTCCGAACAAAAAAAGCAATCAGAGCAAGCATGTGTCGGTAAGTTTCTATAATCAAGAAGCGGAGAGGCAATTGAAAGCCTACTTAGCCTCTCGCAAAGATTCCAATCCAAGATTGTTTCCCACTAGCAAAAGGCATGTGCTCCGCATATTCAAAAAAGCCACTGAAGCCACTGATGTTAAAATAACTCCGCAAATACTGAGGGATTGGTTCTGTAGTGAAATGGGCTCTCTTGGAGTACCCGACAGATATGTCGATGCTTTCTGTGGCAGAGTACCTAAATCAGTTTTGGCTAGGCACTATACAGATTTCTCGCCAGTAAAGCTGAAAGCGATATATAACAAAGCTCAGCTCAAGGTGCTGAGTTAATCACTCTTTTTTTGTGACCCAGTTGTTTCATTGCGCGTGGGGTGTTGGAAAGCGTTTAATATCGGCACGGTTTTTATCGTGTGCTAATGCACGCTTGAAATGTTATCCCTCAATAAAGAGATGATTTCCTCTTTTCAACAACCTCGCTATTATCCAAGTGTCAGTGTCCTTCTCCCTATAGGTCTTAGTCACCATACTGTAGCCACATTTTGGGCATAAGATTTCTGTAGGCTCGCTTAAATATCCGCGTTTTGCGCGCGCGCGTGCGCGGCGGGATATAGCTGGAAAAACTCTTTAATTGAAAATATGAGGGATTGGGAAAATAAGTATCCTAACCCCGTTCTGAAATCGCGCGAAATCGTTTTGTTGCTTGAAAGAATTCTTAATCTGAGAAGGTTAGTTGAAAAAGACCTACTCTTGGAGAGAAATTATCAAAATCTAAAAGTTGAGAATGCAATCAGTCACTATAAAATTATTATCACAGGCTTTCTAATTATGGGCTTCTTTTCCATATTCATTCCACTATTAATGCTGCTTCTCCCACCAATTGACCATGAAGACCTTATCGCTTGGTCTAGCTTTGTGGGTTTTTTATTATCCAGCCTGTTAACCATGAAAGTTCTAATGAAGTCTGCTATGAAGTAATGCGCGCGTATCCCTCCAGACTTTTCCGCTGAGACATAACGAGTAAAGTGGGATTCTAGCTAAGCACATCTTTGGGAATTTTGTTTTGACGGGGGGCTTGAAATTGAGGCTCTATGAGTAAAATACGGTTATTTTGAGCTTGAAAATTTACCTTACAGAGCCTAGCTTAGACCCCGAGCCCAATAGTCTCGGCCCAAAACTTAGTAACAAAATCTTCTAGAGAGATGG
>CAYFXZ010000071.1:0-3329 GCA_964347245.1 uncultured Candidatus Bathyarchaeia archaeon
AAAATTTATGATAAAGCTAATTTGAAAGTTCTAAACATTACCTAGATAGCATGGTGTGATCTTATGTCCAAAGAAGAAGGTGAAAACAAAACGGCAGAACTTGTTATACCTCTTAAAGCTGAAAATGTAATGACTACGGAAGTTGCTGTGATGGATGAGAGTTTATCTGTGAAGAAAGCTGTAGAAGTTATGGCTCAAGAAGGCGTAAGCGCCATAATTGTTACTGTTGAAGGCAAAGCAAAAGGAATCGTTACTGAGAGAGATATACTTAAGCGTATAGTTGCAGAGGATAAAAATGCTAGGAACATAAAACTGAAGGAAATAATGTCAAGTCCTTTAGTAACTATAGGGCCCAGCACAGATTTGGATGATGCTGCGCGTCTTATGTTTGAGAAAAAAATAAAGAATCTTCCAGTTATCCATGAGAACCGCTTGGTTGGCTTAGTCAGTTTGCAGGATATTTGCAAACTTCAACCTGAAGTCCTTAAAATATTAAGACAAACAATGGAAACCCCAAAGAACATCGAAAAAGTTTTGAGGTGTTATATAATTTAGCGGCAGATACCAACATAGTTGATGTTGATTTGAACGTAACAATTATCCCAGATTTTTCTCCATTAATAATGCTTCTTACGCTCATTATTGTGACTTCAACAACGGTTATTTTTAGAAAAAAGCTTTACCCCCAAAAAATACACCCCCTCAAAAAACAACCCCAAACACGTAAGAGCTCATGGTGCGGCGCGATGGAAATAAGCATGCTTTTTCAAGGCTTTTTGGTTTGGAAAGCCTCTCTCACAAGTCTTATAAATTGATAATATGTAGAGTATAGCTGTCTAGTATAGCTGTCTATTTTAATTATGTAAAAATAATGGAGGTGAGCGCAATTGGGATGTTATTCTGAAATTGCAACCGACGAGTACATTCTAAGAGAAGTTGGAGATGCAAAAGCCATCACAATCTTTGAATGCCCCTACTGTGCTAATCAAAGCATCGGATATGCAAAAGACATATCAGAAATTGGAAAAGTATCATTCTTTGGTTTACGTTTTCAGCCCTACCCTATGAATCAGGAAGCCAACCGCATTAAGCAATTGTTGGAGAGCAAAGGAAAAATAGCAACCACCAAGTTCTTCAATCTTCCAAATCCCCCGTTCTGTCAACTAACTCAGAAGGCACGAAGTGCCATAATCAAGGCTTTTAAAAATTCTGATGCTGCAATCGTTTTGAGTTGCATGGCCGGATTTGGAGGAATAAAGAGTGCTTTGCCTGAGGCAAAAGTGGTTCATGGAATGGCTACTTTGGGAACACTTGCAGCTTATCTGAGCGTTGAGAACGGTAAAATGTATTTGGACAAATCCAAGAGCAAGGTTGTCCGTTTTAGAGAAAAGGGAAAGCAATCATCTGGATTGCTATAGACACAAGCAGACTTACTATAAATGAGTTGCTCAAGAAAATTACAAAAAATGCTAAGTAGCAAAAAGCATGCTTTTTTCAAGGAAGAGTATAGTAATTTTTTAGCTAAGCATTATACGCCTCAGGGAATATGATTGCTCAGAGAAAATACTAAGTAGTAAATTCAGTCGACTTCGTGTAAGAGGCGATTGATGAATAAAAATAAGCATGCTTTTTTTCAAGGAATGGCACACCGCTCGGTTTTAGCTAAGCATCATGCTGGAAAGGATTAGATAGACTGAAGAGGATTTATGGCAAAGCAGATTTGAAAGTATTAGAATAGGAAAAAGAAAAGGGCAGAAGTATTCTTTGCTCAGTTGGGGATTTTCCATATTAGAACTCGCATTTCCTGCAACCAATAATTGAACACCGTATTGAAATACACGACGATTTCGTTGAGATCACCAGCTATCCAGTAAACCTCTTCTTCGGACACATAATTATGCGTCCAAGTTTCTTCGCCTGGAATCGGGGGGAAAGGATCGGACATCCTATAGTAGATGTAAACAAAAAGATCACGGCTTCCTAGATTATGGGTGAACGTGATTGTCTCTTCCGTGCCCAAGTGAGCATCTACCCAGCCACTGTCATAATCAGGATTAAGCCCTACCGGTATTTGTGTTGCAAGAGAATCTATCTGAGCTTGCAAGTCACCGACATCATCTTGCAATCCAAAAACGGCGTTCCAAAGCGCAACAAAAGGATTATTAGGATTAAAAGCAAATGCGGAGCCCAATAGAAACGAAGCAAGGATTAACGCTGTCGCTGCAACAAGATATTTTCTTTTCATTTTGGCTCACCTCCTCTTGATGTTTTTTGCTATCCTACATCGACATTTAGTTTGTTAGGATTATAAGAGTTGCGGTTTTTGCAAGAAAATGTAAGTATTATAGAAATATACACAGTTTTAATTTCATTTTATTACAAAAAGACAAAGGTTTTTCTTCTTTTATGTTTCAATTGCAACCTCAGCAATCAGTTTCAGCTAAGCATTGTACTGGAAAGGACTGCTGAGGTTGAAGCGGACTTATGATAAGGCGAATTTGAAAACATTTTATCCACAAACTGATAGATAGAGTTGCATGCTTTGGCGAACTCATATCCGCTGTGCGCATGTGGTTTTAGGATTACTGTAGTCAAACTACAATCATACCATGATACTTTATCGCGTGTTTTAACCACGTTAAAAGCCGAATCAAAAATAAGAAAAAGGGGAGCGGGCAAGTTTTTTCGAGTAGAAGATTTTATCTTAAGTTAGGAACTATATAGCATTTTGAGGAGGTACAATTTTGGAGGAAACGATATCTGCAAAAGAAAAGAGAGCAATGGCGGGATTCATTGTTTCTTTAATCGCCGGAACCATCATATTAGCTGTTTCTTTGTTCATGACTGTAATGATGTCGTGGATGGCATCTTTTGTCGGTGACTTTTTCGGTGACTTTTATGCGTTTGACTTAGGAGGTTTATTCGGAGCTGTAGCTTGGACGTATGGAGTATTAGGATTGATCTTAGGCCTGTTAGTAATAGTTGGAGCTTTATTGATTTACAAGCGGAAAGAGGTTATTGGCGGGGTTCTGGTGCTGATCGGTTCGATACTTAGCATAGTAGCTGGTGGCGGCTTTTTACTTGGCTTAGTCTTTGGTATCGTTGGCGGCATATTAGGGATATTAAAGAAATGAGAAAGCTACACCATTCTTTCTCTTTTCTCACCCAATCAAGTTCATTAATACTCAAGTTTTCAAGGTAAATTCAATGCCAATGAAGTGCCGATTGTTGCTATCCTACTCAAGGTATTGCGAGCTTAAAATAAGCATGCTTTTTTCTAAGGCTTCTAGCGATTCACCAGCTCAAATGCTGAGAAAAATTATGATAAG
>CAYFXZ010000072.1:0-2583 GCA_964347245.1 uncultured Candidatus Bathyarchaeia archaeon
AGGAAGCTGGTTTCGACTTCTATGAAATAGATCCTAACCTTTTTGCTCCAGCAGTGATAGTCGTTAATAATATGAAAACAGGTAAAATCTTCAGGGCAGGAAGCTTGGATATAGATGTTTTGAAAGGGTCATTTGGACTATAAGTGCGCATATACGTATATTGTTTGTTGATTGCAATCCGAAAAAATACTTTTGCAGTGACTCGCACCTATTAGCATTCTGGACGATCTGTTGAATTGTATGAAGATTTAGCAAAAAAGAGATAACATGAATTTTTCAGCTGAATCTCGCTCTGTTCAGAGCTCAGCGTTAAAATCATTATGTGGTTTAAATTCTCTGCTTCTCTCATCGCGCACTGCGAACATTACTTTTCTGGTTTTTCTTTTCTGAGAGGTAACCTGCTTTCCAGAGTTTTTGGTTGTACATCCGTTTGATCTTAAGGAATTTTCGTTGGACCTCTTCCGGTTTCTCTGTCCTCGACGGAATCGAATTCATACGCCTCCAAAGGCCAAATAGTTGATAAAATCATAATACAGTCCTTACGGTTGTTTGTGATAACTAAGAAAGGGGCTATCTGGGAAAGACCTTGCATGCATGTTCCACTCATTATGATGGTAAATTGGCATCTATGAAGTCTCGGCTACCTGAGATGTCAATTCGGTAGGTGAAGCTTGCTGATACACACTGAGCGTCACCCCATGATGTAACGGCAACTAGGATCAAGCTGCCGTCGGGTTCCTCCCAGAAAATAGGCCCACCAGAGTCACCATAGCAACTGCCTCCGTTATCCAGGGCATTGTTCTGTGACAACCGAAGCCACTCTCTTGATAGCTCTTGGAACTCAGATTCGGTGAATTGGCGGATGTCTGGGTAGTAAATCACAGGAGGTGGCCACGTGAGACTTCCACCGTAACCGACTACCGTAAATTTGGCCGCTTTTGAATCTGAATTACGTAGCAGCCCTTGGATCTGCAATTGGTCAAGGAAACCAATCTGTGCCAGTGTGGCTGGTGTAATTCGCCGACCTCTTAAGGGATGCTCTAAGATCAACAAACCTACATCAGGTCTATTCGTTTGGGGCTTGTAGTCAGGGTGAGTTATTATATTGTTCTGAAAGTCAATTGGAACCTCAAGTAACTCAGCTCCTTTTTCCATAGGGGCGAAACTGAAGCTGACATATACGGAGTTGATTATTCCCATTTGATAATAATGCTTCAACGCGTGGGTGCAATGTCCAGCCGTCAGAAATACTGTTGGACTGATCAAGGTTCCGGAGCAAAATGTCACCATTTCGCCACTATCAAGTTCAACTAATATCGCGCCGACATTCGCAAATTTGCCGTCAGGATCAGGATCTCCCCAAGTTATGGCTTGAGCTGGCGTTATCCCCGCAGTCAAAACTAACGCTAATGCGATAAAAATCGATACGCATGCATGGATGCCTTTTGTTTTTCTCATTCGATTAGTCACCTCCATCCTCCTTTTATATTAAACAGAATAGGTATTTACTTTCTCAGTAGCTGAATAAATCTTTTATGAAAAAATCTTCTATTTTTCCTCTAAAATATTTTCTGTTATGGAAAGACATAGAGAGAATTATTCGTCTTTGGTAAGATTAAATAGTGTTTTTCCTTAGTGAATATCAAGTCAAACTATTTCTTTCCTTCTCACGTCTTTTAGTTGATAGCGGATATAAAAAAGAATGTGATATTATATGTGTATATTTAATATTGTTTTCCCAAAAATCTGTTTCGTTCGTGTATCTTTTATAAGAATATTTTTAGTTCTTCCTTTTTATCTTTCTCCAAACAATGTCATATTAGGAAAGACTTCAATACCGTTCCTGTCAATCGTGTAGGGCACAATGTTTGGGTTGACGCTGGCGCCTCTCATCTTCTCAACTTGCAAGGCTCTCGTAGTAGCTCCCCGTGAAAACAGAGTCTGCATCATGACAACCCCGTGAACCAAATATTCTTCGTCTAGAACACTTCGTTCAAGACTTAGATGGCTCAATTCAGTGGTTATGATATTTGTAGTTCCCAAATCTGACAAAGATTCAATTAAATCTTGAACTGCAGTTCTTCGTTCAATGGGATCTGGAAACCGGTAAAAAAGTGCTACAAGCGTGTCCAAAGAAACCCTTTTTGCATCGATCTGCTGAATTTTCGCTTGTAGGTTATCAACTAGCTTATCGATTGGCAGTTGCTTGCCCCGCAGAATACTAGTCTCTCCTCTGTGCAGTTTTTCTTGGAGTATGGCTATTCGAGACATTCTAGTCGCATCAATAAAGACAAACTTTGCTTCTTCTTCCGCTTTCTTGAAATCCCATCCAAAATTCTCCATTTCGGAATAGTAATGATCTTTGCTTTCGTCCAAACTGACAAAAATCCCATTTTCATTATGTTCATAAATTCCCTTGTACAAGAATTGGGACGCAAGAATGGTTTTCCCCGTTCCTGGCCCTCCGACAACTAATATTGTTCTTCCTTTAGGGAAACCGCCGCTCATCAGATCATGCGCGCGCGCGCGCGCGCAGACATAGACGTTTTTAAAGGCTCATTTGGGCTTTGAGCGCGCATGCGG
>CAYFXZ010000072.1:2593-2875 GCA_964347245.1 uncultured Candidatus Bathyarchaeia archaeon
CTTTAGGGAAACCGCCGCTCATCAGATCATCTAATCCCTGAATTCCAGTCCCAACGTTTTCTGACAAAGCAACTTCACCTTCGAACGTGTTTAGGACCTCCAATGTATATAATTATTACTGTAAATCGTAATGCGCGCGCAGCTAGACATTGTGTATGAATTCCACGTGGGGTCATAAGGCTCACATGAATTGCAACGTACGGATTTTTGTTCCTTAAAAGCGATAAACTTCATTAATTTTTCTTTACCTGCAAAAAAAGTGTGCGTGTGCGCTCATGCGCA
>CAYFXZ010000072.1:2955-3257 GCA_964347245.1 uncultured Candidatus Bathyarchaeia archaeon
TCGCCAGCTCTGGTTTAGTATTAAATGTCGCGCCACAGTTTTCACATTCATAGAACTTCTTTTTACAATCTGGACATTTGTGGTCTCTCATACCAAAAGGCATGCTATCACCATTTTGCTCTTCAGAAAATGCAGTTATTATATTTTGTGCTCACGTCCGTTGGCAGTGACAATAGCCCGCATTATGATAGCAACTCTGTCGTACTTTCTTTACTTCCTTTTTTCAGGGATATAGCTCCCTCTACGTATTCGCTATTATGCATTTTTTTGTTCCGTAGGAATTTTTCTAAACCTGTTTTGGC
>CAYFXZ010000073.1:0-3244 GCA_964347245.1 uncultured Candidatus Bathyarchaeia archaeon
AAATCTTACTTTACGGACTAATTGTCGGATACGAACGGGGGGATTAAATTTTAATTCCCAAACCCAAACCCTCTCATTCTCCAATTCTCCAACTCTCTCCTACTTTCCGACTAACCTTCTATCTAAGAAACAAGAAATTGAAACGTTAATTAACGAGGAGGATTTGCCTTTTTGCGCAAAACATGGTAGTATGTGTATTTTTCTGCTATACCGAAGACATCATAGCCCCTTATATTCTTGGTATAGCAGTGTTATATTTGGCGGCTGTTGCGGAAACGAGACTGAGAGGGCTTTGCACAAAATTGCGCTAACCGAAATCCACTAACTTTCCTCTCTTTTCTCCTCTCCAAATTGCGCGTGTGCAGAGCCCCAGTACACCTTTCCTAGTGTAGCACGCGCTCTTCCCTTGTTTCTTTTTTGCAGGAGATGATTAAGCAAGAATCATCCTGTTAGGATTTTAGCTATTAAATTCTTGCTTGCTATGGTGCTGATTTGTGTTATTGCTTTGGTTGGTTGAATAAAAGTTTAATCCAACCAATTTAGCAAGTTGGAGGAAAACTTGTGCGTAAAGCAGAGGATTTTGTCAATAGCCTATTAGTTTTAATTCGCTAGATAGGAGCCCTTTTTCCCTATTGTCGAGTGTTTCCATATTAACTGGAACGAGAAGTGTAGCTCCCGTTTCCAAGAACTCGAAACGTTTTTCTTGTATCATCATAAATACCGAGTTAAAGCCATACCGGCTGACAAGATATTCCAAACCGTCCAGGACAACGACTCCTCCACCGCTTTTCAAGAATTTGGTCATCAATATTGCAACATCCTGAATATCGGCAACTGCTTTAAACTCTCTAATTGGTTTTTGAGAAAGTAGAACTATGTCGTCAGGTTTAAAGTTGTAATTCTCAATTAAATAATCAGGATTTTCTCTCACTATGAATAGGCTTTTGACGCCATAACTCTTTAAGTCAAACGCAGTTTTGAGGCAATGCTGAAGTGAACTTATCAGGTAACTTTCACCTGCTTTTACGCCGCTTAAGCTATATGTGATTTCCTTAAGTCTTTCTTCTAGTTTCGTTTTCTCAGAAACGTCTTGAATCATAGAAACAACTCCGTAAAGGTCTCCATTTTCATCTTTCAACGGCGCGTTTGTCCAAGTGCAAACGATAGTTTTCCCGTCTTTGGTTATGTTTTCTCCGATAAGATTTGCTGATTCGCCATTCAGAATATGGTTCCAAATCGTATAAACTGTTGAAGGGCCCTGTTTTAACGAGAATAAGCTGGCAAGACTTTTTCCTAAGAATTCGGATTCTGAAAAACGGAATATTTGGGTAGCTGCGGGATTCCAGGTTTTAATCTTGAATTCCTTGTCCCAGGAAACAAGTGCCAAAGGCAAGCGACTAACTAACTCTTGCAGATATTCTTTAGTTTTGTAAAGCTCAGCATTTCTTTGAGCTACAAGCTCCTCTAGATTTTCTGAATATTTTTTCAGTTCTTCTTGCAACTTCTTGCGTTCGGAAATTTCTCGAGCCACAACCACTATCCTGTTATCTCCTCTGGCAGTTTGAACCAGCTTAACGGCAATATCACACCAGACATAATCACCATTCTTTTTCCTAAAACGAAACTCGATCGAAGGAAAATCCTTTCCCTCAAGCAACATCTTAAGACGATCTAAATTAACAGAAACATCATCAGGATGGAACAACTCAAAAGCATTGCGACCAATAAGTTCATCCTGCTTGTATCCAAAAAGTCTCTCCATCGAAGGTGACGTGTATAAATAATTGGCTTTTTCGTCAGCAACCACTAAAGCATCCATCGCATTCTCAAGCACCATGCGATGAAACTCTTCATTTTTATTCACATTTCTACTCATTTTTCATGACTCCATTTTCTATGACCGCGTTCTTATCACCATTTTTCATATAGATGCTCCAAGAACCGTTTCAGATTTTGCCCGCGCGCAACAATATATGATCTGAAAAGAAGCGCACATATCAGGTCAATACCAAACCAAGAATTTGAACAAGTCTATTCTTCGATTTGTCCAGTCTGGGACCTAAAAATTGATCCATTCCAAAATATCGACCCGAGCGATACATTGCCAAAGTGAAACCAACTAGGGCTCCCCACAAGTTAATGCCGTAAACAGCACTGCTAGAATAACCGTAAGCAAACAGATTTGCCATCAACATGACAAAGCTAGCTAATCCACCTAATCGCGTGAAAAGTCCAAGCAGCAATGCTATGCCCACAAGTAACTCACCAACAGCCACCAAAGTCAAGAAAGCTATTTCATTATTCAAAGGAAAACTGAATAATTGTTGTAGGAAAGAATTTGGATTTCCATTAATAAAGAACGACAATGCTCCGGGGCTTGTAAAGAAACTCGGATTAAGGAGCTTATCAAAACTTGCTTTCAGAAAGAAAGCGCCAAAAGCGAAACGGAGCGGAAGTATGTAAGCTGCAGACGTTATTTTATCCTTCCATGCATATTTCAGGATTAATACAGTGGGGGTCAGTATAATTGCTGCTCCAAAAAAAATTGCGAAATATTGCTCAATCTGCTTTTGTGCACCCCACGTTGGAGCAAGGACAACATTATAACTTAGAATAAGAACAACTGCCATTACTATAGCTACAATAGCAGAAATCAAAATGCTAGCTAGTTGAACCCTGCGAAGTCCACTCAATTTTTCGCTTCTCATAGGAATCATTCCGGCTTTTTTCAGTATTAGTTTGTTTAGTTTGTGCTGGAACTAGTTTTACACAATGTTGAATTATTGAAATAAAACGACTTGTATTTAAAATACTATCATATTGTTGATATAGTATCAATTTGCATATAGTCGCGCGCGTACGTATCCCCTTCCATCTTTCTTGCTTTTGTTTGTGCGGGGGAAGAGGTCACGTTTGCTTTCGGAATTAGTATTGTTCGCTCTCTAATATTATATCGTCCGATTCTTCATATGACTCTTCTGCATTTAAAGTAGCAGCGTCAGTTTCTTCAAGCAACTCTTCAACGATTGACCCGTATGCTAACAGCAATTGCTCTTGCCGAAGAACTGCTAATCTAGTCTGGTCTTCGGTAACAATGAAATCAAACATTTTTCTAATTTCTTCCAATGTGACCTTCTCCTCGAAGGAAGTAGCCCGCCTCGTCACCAAACGACGAGGGTAATAATACAGTGCAAAAAATTGCTCGCCTTTTAATTATGCTGTTGATTTCTCTCGAAGTTATACC
>CAYFXZ010000074.1:0-3214 GCA_964347245.1 uncultured Candidatus Bathyarchaeia archaeon
TTTGCTTGAGAGGGCTTTCCTCCTCCTGCATGGTTTGAACCATTTCTGCGATTTTACCAAATTCCGTTTTCATTCCAGTAG
This sequence comes from uncultured Candidatus Bathyarchaeia archaeon, assembly GCA_964347245.1. Taxonomy (GTDB): domain Archaea; phylum Thermoproteota; class Bathyarchaeia; order Bathyarchaeales; family Bathycorpusculaceae; genus SG8-32-3. Next base: position 82 of record CAYFXZ010000074.1, read on the forward strand.
ATGTGACTACGGCCTTTCCTCGACCGTAGGTCATGTGGGTAGCCATAAAAACTGAGTTTTTCCTATCCGCGACTGGGGTGTTTTCACTGACTACATCTAAGTTTTTAGTAATATCTGTAGACTCACCCGTCAAGACTGCTTCATCAGCTTTTAAATCCACTACTTCGAGTAGTCTGGCGTCGGCTGGAACTCTGTCGCCTGCTTCTAGAATCACAACATCTCCAGGTACTATCTCTCTGGCAGCAATTTTTTGCTCCAACCCTTCTCGCATTACACGGGCTTTGGGCGCGGTTAATTTTCTCATGGCTTCCATAGCCTTTTCTGACCGATATTCCATGACAAAACCTAAAACTGAATTGAGAATTACAATGACGGCTATTATAATCGCGTCAATTGTTTCCCCAATTAAGAAAGAAATGGCAGTGGCTATCAGAAGCATGATCACGAAAACGTCTTTGAATTGACGTAGAAAAATCTTAAGAGGTGTTACTTTTTTCTTTTCTATGAGCTCGTTATAACCGAACTCTTCCAGCCTGCGTTTCGCTTCTTCACTTTCTAATCCTTTTTGGTCAACCTGTAAATCGCCTAAGACTTCTTCGATTTTTTTGCTGTGCCAAGCTTCAGCCATAGCAACCGCCTAGTTTCACCATGAAGTTACATTTTTGCCTTGGGATACTTGCGCCCTCGGTCAGGTTATGCGCTAGCTCACTAATCATAAAAATAAGGGTTATAATGTTTTCCCTTTAGATTTCAGAAAACAAAGCCTAATAAACAAGTTTATACAATTTCCCACTTCAATTTAAAAGGAAAACAAGATACTGAAAGGAGAAGGAAAAAATGCTCGAGATATTTGAACCGTGGTTATTAGCACCAATAGCAGCGTTAATTTCAATTCTAGCCGGATTATATTTTTACCGTTACGTTGATAAACAAGACTCTGGAACTGAACGAATGAAGGAAATCTCTGAGGCAATCAAAGAAGGTTCAAAGGCTTTTCTGAAAAGAGAATACACAATACTAGCAATCTTCGTAGTAGTTGTAGGAACGCTTGTGGGCATATTTCTACCTTCACCTGTATGGACAAGCGCTGAACCTATCAAAAACCTAAGTTTATCTCTTTCATACTTCTTCGGCGCCTTTCTATCAGCTTTAGCAGGCTACGTGGGAATGGATATAGCTACAAAAGCAAATGCCAAAGCCGCTTACGCAGCCCGCGGCGGCTTAAACAAAGCGTTCCCAGTAGGATTCCGCGGTGGAGCAGTAATGGGACTTGCAGTAGTCGGTTTTTCTCTGTTAGGAATAAGCATCGTTTACGTCATAACTAGAGATGCGGGAGCAGTTCTCGGGTTCAGTTTCGGCGCATCCGCATTGGCCCTTTTCGCTAAGGCCGGTGGAGGGATTTACACAAAAACTGCAGACATAAGCGCAGACCTCGTCGGAAAAGTCGAACTCGGCATTCCTGAAGACGACCCCAGAAACCCAGCAGTAATAGCAGACAACGTAGGCGACAACGTAGGTGACGTCGCAGGCATGGGTGCAGATTTAGCTGACTCGTACATAGCTAGTATAGTAGCAGTAATGATACTTGGCACAGCCTTGGGACTTATCGAAATAGCTCTGGTTTTCGCAGGTTTAGGCATATTTGCTTCAATCATAGGCGCCGCAACCCTAAGAATCGGAGCAAGAGGCAACCCTGGAAAATCACTAAACATGGGAACTTACATAACCTGCATAATTTTCGGGATACTAACGCTGGTTGCATCCTACTACATTGGGTATGACTTGCGATTATGGGGTGCTTCAATAGTTGGTTTGGGTGCGGGAATCGTAATCGGTACAACCTCAGACTACTTCACCTCAGAAAGCAAAAAACCCGTTCTTAAAACTGCAGAAGCTTCAACAACTGGAACAGCGACAAACATTATCACTGGCTTCTCTTACGGACTTCAAAGTGTCTTTCCTCCACTACTTGGAATAGGTATAGCAGCAGTAATCGCCTATTTCCTATGTGAACCTTTAGGCGCAGGCTACTCTGTATTCGGGATAGGAATGGCCGCAATCGGCATGCTTTCAATCGTCGGACTAATAATCTCCAACGATGCATATGGTCCAATAGTTGACAACTCAAGAGGAATAGCCGAGCAAGCAGGATTAGGCGACGAAGTAATACGGATAACCGACGAACTTGACGCGGCTGGAAATACAGCTAAAGCCATCACCAAAGGCTTTGCCATAGGCGCAGCTGGCCTAACCGTCATCGCGTTGCTTGCCACATTCCAAAGTGAAGCCGCAGCAGCTCTAGTAGAAGCAGGAAGAACACAAGCAGAAATCGCCACCCTTTTAGATTTCAACCTTTTGAATCCAAAAGTTATACTAGGCGCTTTTGTAGGGTTAGCTATGCCAGCCCTGTTCTCAGCAATGGTTATGCTAGGTGTTGGACGAAACGCTGAAAGAATGATCGCAGAAGTCCGTAGACAATTCAAGGAAATCCCAGGCTTGAAAGAAGGAAAAGAAGGAACAAAACCTGACTACGCACGATGCGTTGATATTGCCACTACAGGCGCGTTGCGCGAACTGTTACCTGCAAGCACTATTACGATAGGTGTAACCTTAGTTGTGGGTTTCATAGGAGGAGCCCAAGCTCTAGGCGGATACTTGGCAGGAGCAATATTCTCAGGTTTGCTGTTAGCATTGTTAATGTCAAATTCAGGCGGATTATGGGATAACGCAAAGAAATACATTGAAACAGGCGTCCACGGCGGAAAAGGTTCAGACGCACACAAAGCTGCTGTAGTCGGTGACACAGTTGGCGACCCATTTAAAGACACAGCAGGACCTTCACTGAACACAATGATCACGGTGATGTCGCTGGTTGCTTCATTATTTGCTGCGCTAGTTGTCCAGTACAACCTACTAGGTATGCTAGGTCTATAAACAAACACCATTTTCTTTTTTCGAATTTCTCACACGATTTTTGAACCAAATTCTATAAAGGAAAAGCACCAGACCGATGACACATCAGATACTTTCTTGACAAAGTCTGCAGAAAGGAGGTATGGTGCTCCGGCCGGGATTCGGACCCGGGTCCACGGCTCGAGAGGCCGTTATACTTGACCGGACTATACTACCGGAG
>CAYFXZ010000075.1:0-2979 GCA_964347245.1 uncultured Candidatus Bathyarchaeia archaeon
GACGCCTAAATGCGAAGCTTATCAGAATGAATCTTCTCTGCCCAAAATCTGAACAGCGATATATACCCCTGTCGACCTTTTCTAAGAGTCCCCCTTCTCTAAGTTTTTTAGCATTTTCCCAAACAATTTTTGGATTTAAGTTAAGGTCTCGCATGAAATCGGTGAAGTTTATTGTGCAATCTTCTTCCTCCATGAGCCTTTTCATCATCCTTAGGCGTGTGTCATGAGACAAGGCAGTAAAAATCCTCGAAAATCTTTGAAAACTATCTTCTAAAGCCTCTAATTCGTTTTCGAGTTGCTCTTTTGGCCAGTCCGTGAGAGAAAGGGGAATTTCAAATAATACTTCTCCATTTCGAACCAACTGCAATTTCAGGGTCATTCAAGGTTCCTCTTATTACCATTAGGTAATTACCATTTTGTAATAAATAAACATTACTTTTTGGTAATAAATCTTCCACAAAATACATATAATCTGCTACAGGTTCACTCCGAAGTTTCTAAAACCTGCAAAGTTGTCCCGAAATCATTCAAAAGTACCGGTGGAAATTTGCAAGCTAACCACAGCGGAGATGGCACCCGCAAACCCCCATTTTTTAAAATCCTAAACTGACACTTTATGTGCTTCTATATTAATACTAACAATTTTTCCCTCTAAATCTTTAGAAACATCAACTGTATAGGAAGTCTCATTAACAATTTTAATATCTAAAAACCCAACTTCTCGAATAATGTTTAGATAATTATCTCTTTCAAGAGCTCCAGCAATACACCCTGCCCAAGCATCAAAACTACTCTTCACTTCCCGAGGCAACTCACCACTAGTAACCAAATCTGAAATCATAAGCCTGCCACCATTTCTAAGAACCCTGAAGATTTCACTAAATGCTCTCTTCTTATCGGGACATAAGTTAATCACACAATTGCTAATAACAACATCAATAGAGCAATCTTCAACAGGTAAATCCTCTATCTCCCCCAATCTAAATTCAACATTTTTGTATCCTCTTTCTTTAGCCAAGGAATCTGCTTTCTTGATCATATCTTTTGTCATATCAACACCAATCACCTTTCCAGAAGCTCCAATTCTTTTCGAAGCCAAAAAAACGTCAATTCCTGCCCCTGAACCCAAATCTAAAACAGTTTCACCTTCTTTTAATCCAGCAAGAGCAACAGGGTTTCCACAACCTAAGCCTAAAATAGCTTCTTTTGGAATATCAGCTAACTCTTTTTTTGAATAACCAATAATCTCAGATATATTTTCACTTGAGGAACAACAAGAAGAAGAACAACAGCTTTTGTTGTTCTTGGCTATTTCTCCGTACCTTTTTTTCACATAATCTTTTACTTTATCATCTACCAATCCTATGACTCTCCTATTTTTTCCAAAAACCTCTTTTATTCAGTTTTTTACCCAAATAGACCAAAGATAGCATTATTGGAACCTCCCAAAATAAACCCATAGTTGTACCAAGAGCGGCTTGAGATCCTAAGCCATAAAGACTGATTGCAGTAGCAATGGCAATCTCAAAATGACTGGAAGAACCAATAATAACAGAAATAATCCCTTCTCTATATCTTAAGCCAGCAAACCTTGTTGTCAACAAGTTCAGACCAACAATAATAAAGAAGCCTATAAGCAAGGGAATTGAAACCAACACCATCAAAGAAGGATTTTGGATCAAAACTTGTCCATTCAACGAGAATAATACAATCAAAGTTGACAAAAGAGCGATAACAGCAACATTCCCAACAACAGGTCTAAAAACATCTTGGAACCAATCATATCCTTTGCGAGCACTGATGACTTTCTTTGAAATTATTCCCAAAACTAATGGTGCGCCAATAAACACAAAAACAGAAATCACAAGAGTCAATCTATCTATTGGAATATTCTGAATTCCGGTTAATAATGTAACAACAGGAGCATAGAGGAAAATTATTGTTATTGTATTCAAACTCGTATTGACTACATTTTGTTCTTGATTTCCCTTCGCTAAAGCTCCCCACACACATACCATTGCAGTACAAGGACTTGACCCGAGAAGAATTAGGGCAACAATAAGTTGATCATAACCTGCTAAGAAAATGTATGCTAATAGAGCCTGCAATAAGGGCGCCCAAATCCAATTTGATAAAAGTGTTAGAATAATTGGTTTTGGATCTTTAACTAATTTCTTCAATTCAATAAATTGTAGATTTAACAAAGCAGGATACATCATCAAAAAGAGCAGAACTCCAATTGGAATTGAAATTCCGGCATACTGAAGATCATTAATTGCATTACTCAATTGCGGAAAAACCTGAGACAAAACCAAACCAATTATCATACAAGCTAAGACCCAGATGGCGAGATATTTTTCAAAAAAACCAAGGTGAATTTCAGATGAATCACTCATAATCTTCACTCTCCAAAACTTTTGCCTATGCTATTTGTTCAATAATTTTATGTCTGATAGATTCTGTTAATTCAGGAGTCAATTTATCGATAAAATCAACAATTCTTTGGTCTGTTAAAGAATAGAAATGCCATGTGCTTTCTTTTCTTCTTTTAATTAGTCCAGCATTTTTAAGAATTCTTAGGTGCCTCGAAACAAGGGGTTGCACTAAATTAAGATGAGGAGTAATTTCGCATACACACTTTTCTCCATCCCTTAAGAAATCCAATATTTCGAGCCTGATAGGATCTGATAGGGCATTGAATATTTTTGCTTTAAATCGGGTAATTGCATTTTGGTTTAACATATCAAACCATGATTAATTAATATAAATATTTAAATATTGTTATGAATGTGATGGAATCACAGGAAAAAGGGAATACAGCAACACGTATACAAAAGCATTACCAAAACACATTTTTAGTAAGCCCAACTTGTCAGTACTCCTTCTTTTTATCAATCTAGTTTGTATTCAATCGTCGGTCCACTTTCGATTTAGATAGATTTGAACCCTAATCACAGTGGAGATATCACCCGCAAACCC
>CAYFXZ010000076.1:0-2906 GCA_964347245.1 uncultured Candidatus Bathyarchaeia archaeon
TATAGTTGGGTCATCTGTGGCTGTTGTGGCACTTAAAAAATCAAACGCATCACTGTTTAGCTGGTATCCTGCTGAAATAGCTGCTTCAACAGCTCTTTGGAGTTTTTCTCTTTCAATCATACGGGGTTTTCCAGTTTTTGTTGGAAGGATAATATAGCCTTCTTTCTTGTCACATATATGTAAAGTTTAACCTTGCAAGTGTAGAATTACTGTTTTAACAGCTGTGAAGGTCTCGATTTCATATGTCGCTGAATGGTGTGCTTCTATCTCTTTTTTCAATCCAAGTTTTCATGATTTTTTGGTTTCTTCCATCTTTTAGTGGCGTTTGAGGTGCTTTCCGCGTTGAGGTTGGATGCATTTCGGTTGCTTTATACTTTTTCTCCTGTATTAATCTGTTCAGTCTTATTGATCTTAGGGTGAGTTTTTCCATTACTTGGAACTTTTGGGAAAGTAGTTTGAGTGCTTTTCTTATCCTTTCTTTGTCTGTTTCTGAAAAACTCGCCTTTTTTTAGGCCCTAACGGTCATCTGTGGTTACGAGTTTAGAGTGATTGCTTAATATATTTTCTAAGATTTTCTTGTCCGTGGGGAGCAACTGGGTTTTTACGTTTTGGTTTTTTGGAATTGCCCATTCAGTTGGATTTTGGGAGACTGCTAAGTCTATACCAATTATACATTTGTCTTTAAATTCTAACTTGAGCTTTGAGGTTTATATAAGCGATTTATTATTGGGATAGGTTATTTCCAAGTTTAGATAATCTTGAGGGGGAGATGTATACAATGGGTGAATTGCGTAAGGTGCAACGTACACCTACTGGAACATTTTTTGTTTGTTTGCCAAGGTCTTGGGCTGAAGATATTGGTTTGAAGAAGGGGTCTTTGATTAGTCTTGATGAAACTGGGGATGGTAGGCTTATTATTGATCCAAACTATGGTGCTGAGCAGCTGCCTAGTGTTGCGACTTTAGCCACCGGTCCGTACTTGAGTAGGGAGATTATTGGGCATTATCTTCTTGGTTTTGATATAATTCATATTCAGACCAAAGAGCGTATTGACTTCGATGTTAGGAACATTGTCAAGACGACGATAGGCTCTTTAATAGGATTGGAGATTGTTGAGGAGACCTACTCTCAAATAGTTCTGCAGTGTTTATTGGAGCCTTCTAGTTTTCCACCTGAGAAAATTTTGCGGCGTAATTACGCCATAGTTGCAGGGATGAACCGTGACGTTGTGAACTCTTTTGTTAATGGGGATTTACAGGGTGCTAAAAACGTCATGGCACGAGATGATGAGAGCAACCGGCTTTATTTTCTATTGGTTCGGATTTTGCGTACAATAATTCAGACTCCTCGTTTAAGCGAGAGACTTGGAATAACTCCTATTGAATGCTTAGACTACCGTTTAGCAGCTAGTTTGATTGAAGCAATAGGTGATGCATCAGTGAAAATCGCGGCTAAAACTGCGGAGCTTAAAGGTCTTAAGCCTTCTGAAGCAGTGCGGCAGGTCTTGATTTGTTTGCAGTCAGTTTGCCATGACGCTCATGAACAAGCAGTGAACGCTTTCATAAGAAAAGATATAGCTTCAGCTGAAAACGTGCGAAATATGCATGTAAAAATCAAAACGTTGTTCGAGGATATTGAGAAAGTTGCAAAGGAACAGCCTGTTGAGATTATGCCGCAAATCTTGGCTTCATCGTCTTTTCTGAGGAGAATTTACGAACACAGCGTGGATTTAGCAGACTTGGCAGTTTAACGAGTGCTTTGCCACCTTTTACAAAAACATTCCATCATTCCCTTGTTTGAGGGATGAAATGACAATTGAACTATGGCTTAATAAAATGCTTTAAGGCTTCAACGTCATGCTAAAGTAACTGAAAACGTTTTTAGATAGTGAGGACAAAGTCTTCTATCCATGCCGGGGTGGCGGAGTGGTTATCGCGCTGGCCTCGAGATCCCACATGGACACAAATAGGGCCTGTTCCAGAGACAAGCCAGCCAGTGGGCCTTTGGCTCGCAGGGGTTCGAATCCCTTCCCCGGCGCCACTTTCAGGAGAATGGTTTTTCGTGTTTTACGATATAAGAACTCTTAGAATGAATGTAATATTTAGAATGAGTATGAAAGAGAGAAAAGGACTTTGCTTTGCTGTCGTAGCGCTCATTTTGTTGCTTTTAGCTAGCGCAAATGAAATTACACCGGTTGAAGCCTGTTATGGTCCGCACATAATCGCCGACATAGATAAAAATGAAGTTTACTTGAACGAAACAGTGACAATAAAAGGGCAAATTTGTCCTGTAGAACCAAACGTAAGCGTGAGGGTAACTTTCACTAGACCCGATTATACCTCGATCGACCAATATGTTTTAGCTGATCCTTGGGTATCCTGTTGAGATTTTTCGATCTTTAATAACGACTGACCAGTTTCGCCATTTCTTAGGGGAGTATTCTGGTCTTCCGATGGATTAAACGAAAAGCTATGTGGACGAAGATTGCTTTGGTAAAATGCAATTTTCTCTTTGCAAAACTGTGCGTTAATGAACTAAATTTAAAGTTCCGTTTTTGCTAGAAAAATAAACATTTTGTACGTCTAAACAAGGGCGTTTCATGTTTCAAAAAGCGGAAGCGTCCATTAAGCGCCATCATAAATGTTAAAGTAGCGCGTACTTCTAGTAAGTGTCAAAAACCAGTGCAGAATCGTGATTTAATGCAGGAGAATGGTTTCCCCTCATTCCAAGAAAACTATGGTTCTCCAATGATACGCCGCATCGAAGATTGGAAATCAAGGCTTATAGACTTGTCACGACGAAATAACTTATTGTATTTCAAACCCCGCAAGCGAGGAACCCTTTCTGTTTCCAACCCGAGCATGGAGATAGCTTTCAACAGACTTGTTTTACGAAAGAGGTGTCTG
>CAYFXZ010000077.1:0-2884 GCA_964347245.1 uncultured Candidatus Bathyarchaeia archaeon
AATTTTCTCGAACTTGGAGACAGCTGGTGTTCTATCCGCCCATTCAGGGGATAGTTTGCGGAAAAGAGGATCGACGTACAACTTAAAGAAAATACCATTTAGGAATACGACTAAAACCAAAATAAGCTTTGCTTGAAATAAAATATCTCCAATTAACCAAGGACGCGGCAGAGAAAGCAAGAGACCTGTGATACTTAAAAGGGCTAATCCAGTTGAGATTTGCGCGGAAAGGAGGCTGGAAATCTTGGATATGGTTGAGGCTAGCTTGGGTCTAAAATGGAAGAGCGCGAGCATAAAATCAATGCTAACCACTCCTCCCACACCTATAACAAGTCCGATAATATGTAGTAGCCGCACCAACGTGCCTAACTCAAATAGTACAGTCATATCCATTTTATGTTGTCCTCCTCAAATTTGCCAAGTCATTTTGCACAATAATAACACATGCAACAAAAACAACTAAAGCCGAAATAACAACGATCCATTCTATACCCCGAATTGGGTCTTCCCTAAGCAGGGACGCACGGGCCATATTAATCGGCTCGGGATGAATATCCCAGATAGAAATCGTGTTATTTCTCACTTTAGCATATCCTGGATGCGCCTTACTAGTCAGCCAAGTCCAAGTTGTTTGACCTGGGTAGATGAGCGGGATCTCTTTGGCTGGAATCTGATTCCAATCAGGTTCATCTTCATCGATATACACGCCCACTATATCGGCATCACTTAGCCCCAAACGCAGTTCATATGGATACGAGATATAGTGCCACCTACTTCCCGTTGAACGCTTATGAACGCCAAAAGCCACAGTATAGGCTTTACCTTCTACAAAAGTCTTATCATCTTCATAGCCTGTATCCAAGGGACGCTTCATATTCACCGTCCAGTAATTATTCTCAAAGCGACCACTACCCTCAAATCCCCTGCTCCCATTTGGTTCCCGCAAAATTCTAAGGGGAATTGCTGCGCCTTCAAACATCTTGGACGAATCAAAGGGCACCATACTATCCCTAAGGAGATAGTAGATATCATCTTGGCTGTATTCTTGATTTTTTATCTTTTCAAATTCTAGGGCTGCAAAACCCAACTTTTCAGGATCAAACATGAATTGTGGCCCGTTTTCCGGGTCGAATGAATTAGAACTGAACATGCTCAGCCCGTTATCGGAGTGGCGATATTCTAGACTATAACCGTCATCAACATATCCTACTGGATTGCTACGATGAGCCCGCCACTGCCACAAGTCGATAAAGACCCCCTTTCTCTTTAAGTCATCTATCTCTTCTTTTGAAAGCAGTTTATCCCAAGAGTCCTCCCACCATTCTCCCTCTCTAGATTGAGGAATATAATGTCTGACGTCACTTCGAGAAAGAGGACTTTCCAATACTTCCTCGCTTGACGCCTCGGAATCTAAAAAGCGCATACCCTCATGAACCAAAAGCCATCCGCCAAACTTGTCGAATCCTTTTACCGTGCCATCATCGATCATTACAGCAAACCGATCTTCATAGGTACCGGTAGGGTCCGGTCCAACTGGAGAAGATCCATATCTTACCCATCGACCGCCTTCAAAAACTGCGTAGTCATGGTACCAGCTGGCTTTTTCAACCTCCCACATAGCTCGCAAAAAGATAGATTCGTCGTTATAGGCCACCTGGATCGCAACCGATGTTTCCAGCTCGTCTGGTATCCAGCGGTTTGCGTAACTTTGAGGTTGGAAGGCAAAAGCCAATACTATTGTTGCTATTAAGATTATTCCTATTGCTATAATCGCTACATTGCGAGAGCTATTAATCATAGACTTTTATCCCTCTGCGTGCCATATTCATGAGGCATAATCTCAAAAACATCTCAAATACGTAATTTTAGCTATTCTTGAGGTTAGGTCTCAGCTTGCAGTTCAAATTAGTTTGATTAAATAAAAAATAGTATGGATATTTTGCTATGGTACAAAAAAACATATAGTTCCCTAAAGTAAGGGAAGGTTGCCAAACATGTATCTCCGAGATCAAATAATGTAAACACAAAAACAACGGTCCTACTCTAAACTCAGCAGTTACAACTATTTTGCTGGGTGATGTTCACGGAACGTCAAGATTGGTTTGTTTTTTCTTCTTTCATTTTTTGTCTTTCCCTAATAGGGGTATATTTTGGGTAGTTCTGATGTGTATTTAGTTTTTTCTCGCGGCGTTTTTTGGCTCATTTTTATTCATTCCTTGTTGGGGTTGATATGCGTCCCTTCTTGGGTGCCTGTTCCGAGAGAGTAAACTTTTAGTCGCAACGACTTCTGGCTGAAACTGAAGTAAAGTTTACCTTGAGGACTGCGGAAGCAGAAGGCACTTTTCCAAGTCGATTTGCGGAAAAGATGTGGTGTCGGCTGGTTTTTTAAAGTTCCTTGCCTTCTGCGCCTGTTTCTGCAAGGATGGTGAATACAGTTGCATATTTTTGGCTGGCGTTGGTTATTATGAGTTCTACATTTTTGGTGGTTGGAATTAACGGTATTTTTTCCTCTACTTTGTGGTACGGCTTTTTCCATTGTATTCTTTGATTTTCATAGAATTTGTCTGCTGCATAAAGGAACTTGTTCTTTGTTTCGGCTGAAAATGGCTGTTTGGTTTTCTCGCTAACTGCCGTGGCTACGTAGTTTTTAACTGCTTCAGGGTTGAAAAGGTCAACGTGGGCTGCTAGTTCTCGGAGTTTGTATCTTGTGTGTCTGACCGTGTTTGGTTTCAGTCCGTCGTTTGTTAGCATTGTCAGTGTTGCATCGATAGCTTTTTTTGTCTCTAAAACTACTGTGTCCGAGTGGCGGTCGTCGTCTAGCTGGTTTAGGACACAAGCCTTCCAAGCTTGCGATCCCGGGTTCAAATCCCGGCGACCGCACCAT
>CAYFXZ010000078.1:0-2724 GCA_964347245.1 uncultured Candidatus Bathyarchaeia archaeon
CGAGGTTCCGCTAGAGTTGATTCAGCGAAACTTTTTTCCAAGGCCAAAAGGTTTATAAAATTTTCCCGATGTCGGCAGCATCAAAGATTTGATATCTCTTTCAGTCAAATCATTTTCCCAGAACTCAAAGCTCTTTGTCTTCGAAGATAGCACTCAACTCGATCCTTTCAAGGGTAAACCGTTCAACTATTTAGGGGAAAAACGGGAGATATGCTCATAAGATTCGGTGAACCCATGCACATCTCTCATTCACATTTTAGTTCACGCTCTAAAACATTAAGATAGACAAAAGAATCGAGTTCTTATTTTGGTAAAAAAATAACTGCATTATCCATGATTCACAAATGTTGACACAGAGACAGAGAACAAATGGGCATTCTACGGAAATAGCTAACCTAGCAGAATCTTAACATCTAATCAATATTCAACTATCGGCTATTCGCATCCGGAGTATTGCTTTGATGGACATTCATCAGAAGTTGGATCTGTTCATCTTTACTTTGTCATTCACGTTTTGCAAGGAATATGGTTGCTTTGACCAATTGTTAGAGGTAAAGAAGCTGAAATGAAATCATAGGTAGTGAGTAGACCCCACGTGCACAAAGGAATATTTCACGAATCCTTAGAGTAGGCGTTTCCGAAGCGCGTGCTACACGCATACAAGATTACCGAGGCAGAAATTAAAATATCCTTTGAGTAGCCAACTTTGCGGCACAACAAAAAACAGAAAAAAAGGACCACCTCAAGCTTTATAGGACCCTTTAATCTAACCAAACAGAAGATGAGGAAAAAAATCTAAAAGATTTCAAAATTTCGCTTTAATCTTTTTTATATTTTGTGAGGTCAAGGGTCTCGGCGATTAAAGCCATTTCTTTGAAACCTAGTGGCTTGTTAGTTGCTTTTAGGACTAAACGTTCTCTCCATCCACAATCTTTACACTCATATTTTATAGGGGTTAGAGCTAAGTGACTTGACAGGTCACCTTCCATAGTTCGAACCCTTTTAACTCGGGCGCTTTTACATTTTGGACAGATTTGTATATCTACAAAGTTTCCTTCCTCTTCCAATTCTTCTAAAATCTTGAGAAGTTCGGGAAAGGTCTCACTGACAATTTCTTTCTCTTCTGAGAGAATCAGTTGTTGCTTTTGCTTCTTCTTTTTCTTCTTCTCTTTAGTTCCCATTGTTCTATCCCCAGGAGCAAAATACTTTCAATACTGATCTTGATTATCTTCACTAGCGTGGTTAAGGCTTTTTCGTTTTCATGACTTTTGAAGTATAAACTTTAGGCGTTATAATTTATCAGTGCGTATGGAGAATCGATATTTGGTTTGGTACTTGTTGAGGGTTCCAAGGCGAACTGTAAAAGAATACGTCGAAAATTGGTAGAATACGGGTACAATCCCGAAACCATGGATGCAATTATAGATTTTTGCACTAGGTGATAATTGCGGAAAGCGGATTAAGATTCTAATTTTAGTCTTTTCATGTTTAGAAAACAAAGAGGCGTAATAAGAAACGTGGATTTCGATATTGTTCTAAAGCACTTGGTAGAGATAACTTGTTCAATTTTAATTTTGCAAGTTTTTCCATCTCTTCTTTCAGATTACAGACGAAAATTCTTTTTCACAAAGCAACACTAATCATGTTGGTTCCAATAGTTACCGTTGTTTTTTGGGTGGAGAATGCCAAAAAATAGAGGCTAAGGCATACGGACCTAATTTGGTTTCAAGATTTCCTTTACATGAGTTTGAAGAATATAAAAACAGAAGACAGACAATTCAAGTACATAATTTTAGGTTACCAAGCGCGCCCTCCAGTATTAGGTTCATGAACCTCAAAACCTGAATGCCGTGAAACGCTTACCCCATTTTTCGTATCAGCATTTGAAAGTAGCTACAATTGCTACTCAAACCTGTGGGCGCCTACGATTATTGTTCGCTCATTCTGTAATGGTCTCCAAGCTAATTGGCATGTGAAAAAAAGTATTTGGGGCGTTTCCAAGGGATTTTTTGCGTTTTTTATTTAAATGTTTCTTGAATTCGGTTCTTTTCGTCGTTTTCGAATAGAGAATAAACAAAGATTTTTGAAGGAATATTGAATAAGTTTCCGATTAGAATTCCAGATGCAACTTTTCATATAGACTAAGATGGAAGCAAAGGCTATCATTCTCTTTTTGAAATACGTTTAGATGACAGATACTTGGATTTTTGGTGGTTATATATGGTTCGAAATTATTCGTTGTTTCTTGATTTCCTTGTCGTGGTGGTAGCATTAATTTTGTTTAGGGGCGCATAGTAATAAGGCGCCAACTTTATTTCATGCGGATTTCCACTGTATCGCCGTCTTCGAGTGTAAAAGTCCCGCCAACTTTTTGTGGACTAAAGCGTAGGCGCTTTGACCATATTCTCGCATATGAAAATTGCTTGTAGAAGTCGCTGTGAATCTGTTTCGCTAAATCAAATATCGTGAATCCTTTTTTAACGGTGAAGGGTTTAGTGGACGGAACTCTCTTGTTAGGTTCTTTTGTGTAGACACGAATTATATCCAGCATCTCAAATATTGCAGGACCAATCTTCTCAAGTCCAAATTTGGTTTTGCAGGAGACTGGAAGGATTTTCATTTCTTCTCCGACAAGATCTTTCAGTTGTTCAATATTCTTCGCTGCGTTGGAAATGTCAATCTTGTTGACTATTACGACAGCTGGCCTATACACGGTGCCCTCAA
>CAYFXZ010000079.1:0-316 GCA_964347245.1 uncultured Candidatus Bathyarchaeia archaeon
TCACTTATTGTGGCTTTTCAAAACTCCCTTTTGTCTTTTCCAGCTCCTCCAGTTTCCTTGCTTCTGGTGATAATAGCTGCCATATTGCATGCTACTGGAAATAAGGTAACTTCAATCACTTATAAAAGGATGGAAGAAATCAGAGAAAGTTTAACAAAAGCCCAGAAAGAGGGGAAGACCTAGTAAGCCTAGGAAGCCCCGATTTGCAAAAATCAAAATTCAGGCACCAAAAGGGGTACATGACATTCTACCTGAAGATCAAAAATACTGGGATAGGATTCGCTCAGTTGTAAGCCAGGTAGCAAATAGTTATGGC
>CAYFXZ010000079.1:326-2706 GCA_964347245.1 uncultured Candidatus Bathyarchaeia archaeon
TGAAAACAATCTTCTAGTGAAAATGGTCGGACCATTTTCAGGGCTTAAGTATGCTTCATTTATCTTGTCTATTTCTCTTGGCAGTGTTTACTTGTTCCTTTGGTTAGATGATTTCTACATTACAATCATTTCTCTTTCCGCAAGTCTCATTTTGCTCCTGATAGGAAACTTGTATAACCAAAGTGTAAAAATAGAATAGAAAAGGATTACTCAGTTAGGTCAACTAGTTGCTTTTGAAATGTTTGTGAAGTGAAAAAGTCAATTCAAGAAAAAATTGAAATGTCAATAACTAGTATATTGGTTTATTGGCGTTTGTGTGAGTAAGAGAGGTATTTTCACCAATCCTGAGTGTAGAGATTGTATTTACAAGGGCACTTCTTATTGTTGGAGTAAATGTCCCTATAATGTGTGGAAAAGACACCGAGATTATTAGTGCCTTCAGCTCGAAATGTTTGTGAAGTCAGAAAGGAACAAAACAATAATTAGTTTAGACTTCAGGGAAAATCTTTTCTGTTTAGAAACAAAATGTATTTGGGTGTTTTAGAATTGACTAAGGCTTCAAATTTGAAAGAGGCTATTTTAGAAGCACTTGGTTTTCTGGGAGGGTCAGGCTCAATATCCGAAGTGAGTAGCTATATCAGTTCCAAATATCCTAACAGGTGGAAGGGCATAGGTACAACTATGGCTGATTTGTGTCCAACAAGTACTTCTTCTCTTATTCCACAAAAGGAACGAGTATTGGAAAGGATTGGAAGAGGCAAGTATCGTCTAAGGAAATCAATGGTTTCTCCTATTTCAAGAACTGTACAATCCAAAAAAATCAGAGACTATGCAGAGTCTGTGAGTTTAAAGGTCTTTAGTCTTAAGGAGGCTGAAGAGATTCTGGATAGAAAGGGTCAACTTTCGTTTATTCTGAAGGCTGCTTCTTCTACTAGTCTTTTATCTAAAGAAGACCATAAACAGCTGCAATACTTTTTTCATAAAAACCGATGGGATATTGAGGTGTCGTTGTTTCCAGTAACTGACTATAGACTTGATGCATTCAAAGATAAAACTGGAATAGAGATTGAAAGGTCATTGATTGATGCTGTTCACAGGTCTCTGTTCAGATGCCAATGGGCTTTTTCTAAAGGAAAATTAGATGTGCTTGTGCTCATTGTTCCCACTTATAAGGAACCCAAGTTTGAGAAGGTAAAACGAGACTTACAAGAATTCAGAGAGATAATTCCTTACCCAGTTTACTTGATAGGTGTAGACCTTTCGTAGTTACGCTCAAACTCAAGATACCCTTCGAGGTGAGGAGAATTCATCTAAGATTACTTTTTTTAGGGTATATTTGTGAATGATGTCGTAAGTTACAAGAAACCTTTATGTAGTGTGCTGAGAATATATAATATATAGAATAGGCAAGCTGAGACTAAGTTTTGACTTTGTTTTGATGATGTTGCTTTCATCCATTGAGAGGTGAGGCACAATGTTTTGGATGAAAAAGGTTACTGGAGAGGTTTTGAAGTCAACCTATAAGTGGTCAATAAAAGACCCACCTTTTACTCAGTAATTCAGATTTGTTATGAGCCCCAACACCAAATTTTCAGGTACTTCTGGAAATGTTTGTGAAGTGAAAAATGTTAAACCAACAAAAGTGCCACATTAGTTACCGCAGAGTGTTGGCAAATATGGAAAATAGGTTGAGAGAATGTGGAAAATTCAGAAGAGATACTTGCAGTTCTTAAGGCAGTTGATGACTCCCTTTCCGGAAGGGGAAAGGCATTTAGAGTTTTTGATTTATGCTTCACAAATGAAAGATTAGTTATAATCAAGCCAAAAAGGATTAGCTGGATAATAAAGTGGTTGGGATTAGAAACAAGAAAAAGACGAAAACAAGATCCTTTGAGAGACTTGACAGTTGATGAATTGCTGGAGAAAGATAAGAGTAGTTATGCTATAAATTATTATGATTTAGATTGGGTTTGCTTAAACACCTCATTTTTTGGAAGCAATCTAAATATTAAAGGCAAGAAGTTCTGGAAGATAATTAAACTAAACAAAGAACAATTTAAACAATTATCGAGGATTCTTCCCAGAATAGCTGCTCTCAAAGGAAAATTAGAGATCAACAAGTAAACTTACTTCCATTTTGGCAGTAACAGCTATCACTTGAGCCACAAGCTTTTTTGCATCTTCCACTTTCAAGTAGTGTCTGGCAAAAACTGATTTTGGAATCCTACCTTGTAACAGGTCTATGTATTCAGCTAAGATTCCATGTTGCCTTAGGTAAGTGGCAAAGTAAGACCTCAACTCTTTAATCCTAACTGTTTGATTATGAGTTACAATTCTTTTTCTAATAGCAAAGTAACTCACAGACTTAGAGAGTGCTATC
>CAYFXZ010000080.1:0-2631 GCA_964347245.1 uncultured Candidatus Bathyarchaeia archaeon
GAAAGACTCAAACAGCACCGAAATTAACCCGAATTCGCCGCATCCCGTGATTGATCTTATGCCAGAACAGCGGGGAATCGAAAACAAGGGCGCTACGATGCGTTTAGGAGCGCACAAAATAATACTAGAAGAAGGCACGATTGCAGGCAGCCTCTACAAACGTGCGGATGTATACGAACGGCACCGTCACAGGTTCGAGGTGAATCTGGACTACCATGAACTTCTCAAGAAGAATGGACTGTGCTTCTCTGGAAAAAGCACTGACGGCAAGAGAATGGAGACTTTGGAGCTGCCAAACAACTATTTCTTCTTTGCTTCCCAATTTCACGGTGAATTCAAAAGTCGTCCCGGAAGACCCTCACCTGAATACTCTGTTTTCATCGATGCTTGCCTGAGCAAAAAGCTGGGCAAGACGAAACCAGATTTACTATGCGAGCACTCACGTAACTGACTTTATAATGTATCCCTGTTTGAACACTAATGTTATTGCTTTCAAATCAGGCTTGCATTTTAGTGCCTTATAGGCGATTATGCTTGTGTCAGTTCTATCAGAAAACAACAGACTTTATGCTAGGTGCTGTTGAATAACTTTGTTTCTCTTGGCCCGAAAGAAACGAAGAGTACGCCTACTTTCTTCAGAATAGACACCCTCTTTGTTTAGAAAAAAACTGGAACGCTTAATTTGCTTTATAACCAAGCTTGCGGTGAGGTTTCACATGTCTCGTAGATTCTTCCTTTTTCCTCGTAACCATTAAGGAACTTCTCTTTCATTTCATCAGCCATTTTTTGAGCTAACGGTGTAATGTACTTGCCTGTGATACACGCGAGGCATAATTGATCACGATTATGTCCAGTGGCACGAACTAAACCATCAATGGATTGATAGCATACGGCATCCGCGCCGATAATTCTCGCGATTTCTTCCACATTGTGTTTCGAGCCGATTAGTTGTCCGTAGGTTGCCATGTCAATGCCATAAAAGCACGGTCCGATTATACGTGGGAAGGTAACAAACAAGTAGACTTTTTTTGCGCCTGACCTGTGCAGTTTTTCTATTGTAACCTTTGTGGTGTCACCGCGGACTATACTGTCTTCAGTGACAATCAGGCGTTTTCCATCAACCTTTGAGCCTAGAACGTTTATTTTTCGGTCTATGGTGGAAAACCGATCTTTGTTAAGCAGTATGAAAGCTCGTTCGGTGACGTAACGGTGTCTGCGCGATGCCCGTTCCCATTTAAGTCCAGACTCTTCATGAACACCCATCGCTGGATCATCGCCGGTTTCAGGCACCGAGAGAATAATATCAGAGTCTTTTACGATTTGCGGGTACTCGCGTACAATGTTTCTTCCAAATTCTTCACGAATTTCGTAAACGTATTTACCATCGAACCGCGAGTCAGGTCTCGCAAAATAAGCATATTCAAAAGCGCAAAAAGCTTTGCGTGAATTCTTGACGATTTGTTCGCGTTCAAAACCGTCTTGTGAAACCTTTACCAGTTCGCCTGGTTCCAGTTCAAAATCTCTTACAAAACTATTCATGTCTAAACTCACAGTTTCTGAAGAAAAAGCGTAAGTTGTCCCATCTGGGCTGTGCCCTGCGCAGAGCGGCTTGATCCCATGCGGATCTTTGAAAGCGAAGAAATCACCGGTTCCGGTTATGCCGGCTACGGAAAATGCTCCGTCGAAGCTTCGCATGCACGCGCCAACTGCGGATGCTAAATCCTTAGCCTGTTTCAGTTCTAGCAGCAGCTTTTGGCAGACCAAGTCTGAATCACAACTTTGCCTGAAATCAGGGAAGTTTTTGTTCATTTCTTTTTTTAGTTGGAGAGTGTTGACGATGTTGCCGTTGAACGAGAGCGCGAGTTTTAGACCGTTTATTAAAGCGGTAACTGGCTGGGTGCCTTGTATCAATGATGTGTCGTCGTCCTTCCCAGAAGTGGTGTATCGCACGTTGCCTAATCCTATCCATCCTGGCAGGTGCCCTAACCATTCTTGTATGGCGCTGTTTCGTAATTTTGGGACTAAATCAAGGTTTTTGTGAACGCAAAATTGTCCTTTGTTATATGTGAGGAAGCCGTGGGACTGGTGACCTCTGTGGTTTTGGGCGCGGAGACCCCAGTACACATATGGAAATACGGGCTGCTTTTCGAAGTTTATTGCGCCAAAGATACCGCAACCTATTTTTGTTTCCCTTCTTCCGATGTTGAGAAGTAGAGAAAAAAGGGGCTTATCAGCTTTTAGTACATCTTTGTCTAAAAAACATGGAAAATGAGATTTCTTCCCTGCAATTTATCCTTTTTCACTGTCTTGTTTTTGATGTAATCATGTAAAGAAAAATTCAACTAACGGCAACAAAAGGAGGCGCAGATTTAGTTGAAAAAATGGCAGTAAAATCAATGCCAGTGATGAAAGAGCTTTTCAAAGAATTAGGAGAAATATCTAAAGAGTTAACCAATAATCTTGAAACATTAAATAAATTGATACTTGCAAGAATGAAATCTATGAAAGAGAGCTGTGAATAAAACAATTTTGAATAGAAAAAAGAGGGTTTGCGGGTGATATCTCCACTGTAGGTGGGGTTCGAATCCCACCCCCCGCACCAAAATTAAGGCGTTTTTTGAGCTTATTTTA
>CAYFXZ010000081.1:0-2607 GCA_964347245.1 uncultured Candidatus Bathyarchaeia archaeon
GACGGGAGT
This sequence comes from uncultured Candidatus Bathyarchaeia archaeon, assembly GCA_964347245.1. Classification (GTDB taxonomy): domain Archaea; phylum Thermoproteota; class Bathyarchaeia; order Bathyarchaeales; family Bathycorpusculaceae; genus SG8-32-3. The sequence goes on from CAYFXZ010000081.1 coordinate 10, forward strand.
TCGAATCTCCCCCGGGCTACCAAAAACAACACTAGTTTCACAGTTATTTGCTGTGTTGATGTTTTGAAACTGGTTAATCAATTGTTTTAAGTGGTTTTCAAACGTTTTTGAAAGGTTGAATCCTAGTTCACGCGTTTTTCTGACTAATTCCGCATCCAGATACAGTACGACATTTCGTTTCTTAGTCATTTTGCATTCAAAACCCCTTGCGCCCGATCGCTTGCACTCTTTTGACATTTAAGGTTTGTGTGACTCTAGATCCGCGACGAGTCTAGCGCGCACACTCTTCGGTCTTATTCTGTCCAGTAAACCCATCCATCTGGACGCTTAGCTTTTTTCAAGACTCCACTCTTTACTCTTCGATTGAGAGAACCCAAAATTTTTTCTTCTTTGCCTTTGGTTGAGAGCCCTCTGACTTCTAATGCTTTAGCGACGTCCTCTCTTGTTCTCTTGTTTGGGAGTTTGAAAAATCCCTCTCGGATTAAACCTTCGATTACGTGATATGATCGTCCACCCCAAGTTTGAGGTCCTCGTGTACGTGCTTGAGACTGCAACTTGTTTTGAATCTTTCTGGCTGAAACGCATTCTTCCCTAAGGCTTTCAAGGGAAGTTCCCACAATCTCAATTTTCGCTATGTCTCCTTCTCCAAGACCCCTCTTCACAAATTCTCGCACTACTGGTATCTTTTCAGGTTTCAAGCCCGCAAGAACTGCTCCAACAGTTTCGACAGCGACCGCGTCTTTGCCGACCAAAAGAGTATTCATGCGTACAGGAAAGTCGCCTGCTCCATGCCAAAAATATGTGCCATCCATCACCGCGAGATCTATTCCACCGACGGCTTCATAGATGTCCGCAAGAAGTCTCGAAAAGATCTCCGTCTTATGTAACTTCATTTTCTTTGAAGTTGGAACACATCCAAACAGGTTTTTTAGAATACTGCCTTTCTCAAAACTGCGTAGTATATGTGTGTCAACCAATGCATTTGGTTTGAAGAGGATATTTGACAACTTCATTTCTTGACTAGCAAGCTTCACTTCTCTAGCATCGGTGTCGTCTGAAAGGTTGAAGGGTACCACCCGTTCAGCAAAAAGTTCCCTCCAGATTTCAAGTCTTTCCAAACCTTTGCCTCTGTAATTGTCGGATTCAGCCAGGTAAATCTTTGGAGCTTTATTGAAGCTGTTAATGAGTGCACTGACCACACCAACTGATGTATGATTATCCGCCTTGTGGCTAAATACTCCAACCTTAACTACTACGCTTCTCTTAGAAGTGTTCAAATCATCTATTCCATCAATTAGACTGAGAGCCCGCTTAAGCGATTTGGCTTCACTCTCATTAAACTTGACTACAGCAACTTTAGAAGTCAAAATCACAACATCCTTTCTCATACTATATGCTTCAATCTGCTAATAATCTTACAGTTGCAGATAGTTGTACCTCTTTCTAGAATCTCGCATTTGTCTAGAGAACTAGGGAATTTCGAATTTTCTAAATTTCTAACCAGAGAAGAAAAATAGAATTTCTAGGATTTCTAACTAGTTTAGAAATTATGAGTTAGAAAAATCAGAGGGGACGGCGGGTTCTCTGTTATAAGCTTGATCCTGCAAAGTCTAGGCTGTGATTTGGCGGTGTCACTATGACATATGATGATTGGATAGTTGCAGTCTTCAAATGTAAACCGGACAAAGTTGAGAATCTACTTGTTGATTTCTACAGCTTTGTGAAGGATCTCAAAGGTGTAAGGAATCTGCATTTTTTGATTAGAGATCGTGTAGAGGATGAAGTTGTCTTCGGCTTTCGCATTCTAATCGAACCAGCGGATAGGGAAGTCATAGCGAGCAAGATTGCGTACAAACTTAGAAGTTTTATTTCTAAGAATAGATTTGCCATCGACCCAAGCGAAAGAAGCTCATTTTCTAAATATGTTGCGTGGTCACCTGAAGAGAGAATTGCAAAGTTCGGAAAAAGAAAGTTTGCTAGATTCTGTAAACTTCTCAGTCAAATGAGTAGAATAGTTGTGGAGATGGCTGAGAAGAAATACTTTGACTCCGCTGAGAGAGTGGAGATGGCACATGTAATGGCATGGATGCTTGGATGTACAGAATATGGTCTTCTAAGCGCAAAACGCATGGAAATTGGATATTATGATCGTATCAAAGACAAGTCTTTTCAGTATATGAAACAAAGTTTCGACAAATAGCAGAACACGACTTGCAGCGGCTAGTCACCCTTCAGTTTCACGCGCGCGCACAAAATCCTTTTTGTGCATACCTAAGCCTCTTCTGATGAAGCTATTGATAGAACTACTTCGAGTTTGTGCTTCTTTCTCAATCTTATGATCTGTTGTCTCAATTTTGAAGCTTCTTCTGCGGTGTGACTTGTGAATACAAGAACTGAACCCATCTTGCAGAAATTGACGTTTTGACCAACTTTGTATCTCAGAGTTTCCTTCACCTTCAGCGCATCTTGCTCGATTGTCTTAAGAGCATTCTTAGGCAGCCTTTTGACCACGGGAAAGAAGACAACTTCGCAGGCCCAGATTAGAATGTATTCTGACTATCTCAGCCTTTTACGGGTAAGATGAAACCCACGTTTTTC
>CAYFXZ010000082.1:0-2433 GCA_964347245.1 uncultured Candidatus Bathyarchaeia archaeon
GAAGATAATTAAACTAAACAAAGAACAATTTAAGCAATTATCCCGGATTCTTCCCAGAATGGATGCTCTCAAAGGAAAATTAGAGATTAACCAATAAACTATCTTCCATTTTGGTAGTAACAGCCAACACTTTGCAAGCCAGCTCTTTGACATCTTCAACCTTTAGGTAGTGCCTAGCAAACACTGACTTAGGAATTCTACCCTGAAGCAAGTCTATGTATTCAGCTAAGATTCCATGTTGCCTAAGATAAGTAGCAAAGTAAGACCTTAGCTCTTTAATTCTAACTGCTTGATTGTGAGTGACAATTCTTTTTCTAATAGCAAAGTAACTCACAGGTTCAGAGTTTGCAATCTTAGACACCAAGTCTTCAGCTACTATTGAGATGTATGTCATCTTTGTTTTTCTAAAAAATAATTCTGGGTATCTGAAATGTTCTAAGATTCCATCCTTAAAGTAAGAGTCTAGTTTGCCTTCTCTACGAAGTTTAATTATTAAATTGAAACTCTTGATAGCTTCTGCTTTCCGAAGACCAGTAACTAAAACAAACTTTAGAAACAGCTTCTCATTGTCTCTAAGTATCTTCTGCATTTCACTGTACCACTCACCTAGGTCACTGTGATTGTTATTCACAATTCTTAGGAATGAGTTGAAGGCAGTGTCATTTGTGTTCCATCTTATTCCACTGTTCTTAAGCTTAGCCTTGTATTCCTCATAGCTGGAAGTGTACTTGCTGTAACAAACCATTGCCTTCATTACATTGCTTCTTATGCTAGCTGGTATTTTTAACAGCTCATTAGGGTTAGAGAAGCACTGATGATACTTTCTAAAATATCCATGCATTAAGCAAGCATACTGTCTACTGTATTTTTCATCCAAGCATTCTCTGTAAGCCTTAAGGTCAATGTCTGGATGTCCTTCTAAGCTGAATGTCGTGGGTTCAAATCCCACCGAACCCGCCATTGCAAGTTCAAAGCTTGATTTGTTGTGTTTATGGTCAATGTTGTTTGCTGGTTGGATTTGACCAATTTGACCATTTAGTAGAGTTTTCAGTTTGTTCTGGTGTATTTTGCAGTATGTGAATTTGCCTTTGCCTTGGTGATGCCTAACTCTGGAATATGTTATCTTTCCACTTCTGTTTATGAATAGTTGACAGGAGCCTAAGTTTCCACAGATGGGGCATTCTGTTTTGAAGCATTTGTATTTCACCATAATGGTTTACCTGACTGGTCTTGACCAGCAGAAGATGTATTTAAAGACCACTAAAGACCAGTTCTGGAGGGTAGAGAAACTTTGATAAATTTTAAACTATAATATAGACTTGTAGTGGGTGCTATAGTTGTTTAAGGGAGAGAAAACTGTACTTTTTTATGTTGGTTTGATTGTTCTTGGTTATTCTGTATACCAGTTTTTTAGTGCAGTGTGGCAAATAGTCTCATCTTATATTCTTTATCCAGGCTCTGCTTTGGTTGATTTTTACTTGATACAGACATTTGTTCCTGCATTTGTTCAGGGCATCATCTTCTTGATTATTGGCTTGTTCATTATGAAAGTTGGTACTGTGAAGAAAGAGCTTAAAGCAGAGACTTAGTCTGTGACTTCACTATTTTTCTTTGAATAACTAGTTTTGGAGCTTAGAGAAAACTTTACTAAATTTTGCCAGTCAAGAAACTTTGACAAAACAACACATTCCAGTTAGTCAAGAAACCTTGATAAAAACTTCTTTTAGGGTGAAAAAGGCTAGCTTTGTTTGGTGTCTATGAAGAAGAAAGCATTAACACTCATAATTGTACTGGTATTCTCAGCATTAGCTGGAAAACCTTTTGTTGTAATTGTGAAAGCGAATCCTTTTGACCTTCCAGTAGATACTAGTATCCACATTTATTCCACCAATGACATGCCCTTTCAGGACAACCAATATGAAAACAGCACTGCCACGTTGAACATTATAGTAATATTAGTTTATGGCTACTATGACCAATCGTGGCCTGAAAGTGTTCATCTTGATAGTATCTGTTATAGTCTAGACGGGCAACCATTGATTTATACCAGTGATTTTACAGTTGAAAATTTTGATAACTATGGTCGTGATAAACAGGATTTCTTGCGATGTACTGCTGAGGTCCAATTAGAAAACTTGTCTGAAGGTACCCATACCGTAGCAGCATATGCTAATGATACTCATAACGAGTATGCATACATCAATGATTTGTCTGCTTCATATAATTTTACAGTAAATTCGCATCAACAAATTATAGGTGATACATCAACTCCATCACCACTGCCTTCTGAAGAACCTCAACTAACAGAGCCAGATATGACTTCAAGTGCAGTATTAGCAGTGACATCAATCATTATCTTCTTGGGATTGCTAGTCCTTTTCATCAAAAGAAAATAATGCCAAGAATAGTTTTGGAGCTTCTAGAAAACTTTGC
>CAYFXZ010000083.1:0-2420 GCA_964347245.1 uncultured Candidatus Bathyarchaeia archaeon
GCAAGATTAGGAGAGGGCGAAGAAACTCAAAATTCGAACTGTTTCTCAGAATTCTCCTTATTTTTCCTCCAGATTTCAATAAAACCAAAGTCAGAAATGATATTCCCCCCAAATCCAGCAAAACCAACAGAGGGTCTGGAAAACCTTGAACTTGAGTTCTCGGCAGGAATGTAGGCAAAAACGGGATTAGGAGAAGACTCAATACTTCTAGAATGTCGTCTAGGGTTCCTATTCCAAGTGTCAATTGGCCAAACGTTGTTTTAATTATTTTGAACTTAGCCAGAATTGGTAGGAGAATTGCTTCTCCAACAGTTGCAAAAGAGAGTGCCGTGACGATTGAAACCAGCGGAGAGTTGTTCACCTCTGTTGGAAAGACAAAATAAAGAAGGGAGCCGATAGAGAGCGCTTCAAGCCCGATTATGAAGAATGAGCCTTTCAAAATTTCCTTCCCAAACTTCCTCATCTTTCCAGTTTCCAAGTTAAAGCCTATCATGAAGAGAAGGAATAGCATCCCTAAGTTGGCGAGCAGACGAAAAGTTTCTCCTTGCACTGTTGATTCAAAGAGGCTGAATGACGAAAGAACCATGCCGAAGAACAAAGCTGCAAACATCCAGGGCATTTTCAGATATTTCTCCAACGCAAGACCCAAACCAAGTGAAACCGCGTAAGTTGCAGCAATTAAAAGGAAAACATATTCCATGGTTAAGACCTCCTAGAAAACCGCGCTCTTCTTCAGGCAGCATTTGGCCAAATACAACAGTTCCGCTTTCGTTTTCTCCCCTTCATGTAACACTAAACTTCTTCGAGAAGAAGGAGGACACCTATAAATCTTATGCTACCTAGAGGATTCTAACCTTTTTACGGCGTAATCGGCAATTTTTGAAGCTTCCTCAACGTTTTTCAATTCTTTCAATCTGAAGGAAATTGTGTACAGTGCCAATAGCCCCATTGGCAACTAATATATACTCACAAGAAATAATCCAGAAACATGCCGAATAACAGGTTTCCCTCAAATACTGCTGGAAGCAAGATTATCACGGCATTTCCCCGCGTTGAAGTCGGGAAAAGGATCAAAGCTGTTGAGAAGATGCTCGTGGACAAGGCAAATTCGTTCGATACCATAGATTATGTTTACGTTGTTGACGATAATGGTGTGTTGCAAGGTGTGATCTCTGTCAAAGATCTTCACCGCTCCAAAAAGGATTCTAATGTTGAAGAAGTTATGAGAAAGAAACTGGTTGTGGCACGTCCCTTGACACCTCAGGAAAGAATAGTCTATCTTGCTCTCTCAAAAAGAATAAAAGCAATACCAGTTGTTGACAGACAGAACCGTCTTCTTGGAATTGTGCCCTATGATACTATTCTTCAAATATTCAACGAAGAAGTCCGTGAAGATATTTTCAAATTTGGCGGCATATTTCACAAGGTTGGAAAGGAGTATACTACAATCAAATCTTCAGCTGTAACAATGATCAAAACGAGGTTGCCTTGGCTGATGATAGGAGTTTTGGGAGGGACAATTACCGCCTCTATAATAAGCAGTTTTGAGCATGTTTTGAACACCTTGCTGGCTCTGGCAGCTTTTGCCCCAGTTTTGGCATATCTAAGTGATGCTGTTGGCACTCAGTCAGAGACGCTAACTGTTCGGAGCATAGCACTAGATCCGAAACTCTCATTGAAGTCCTATTTTGTCAGGGAATTCACTGTTGCACTGGCTCTTGCGCTAGCATGTGGATTTTTGCTTTCAACAATTGCCTTCGTGGGTTGGCAGAACTCTATACTTGGTCTTATTGTTGGGTTGTCCATGTTCCTAAGCATAATCTCTGCGGTCTTTATTTCAACGGGCTTCCCTTTCCTATTCAAGAAAGTAAACTTGGATCCGGCAATTGCGTCGGGACCCTTTGCAACAATGGTTAGTGACCTAGCTACTGTGACGATGTATTTTGCCGTAGCTTCCTTACTACTTGCCTTCTTTGGCTTGCTATGACAGTTTTTGTTGTAAGAAGCCTTTTCCCAGCTACATCTATTTTGTTGAGCTTATTTTCCCACGTTACGAAGTAGAATAGGAGTACTCAGGTCTATTCCATAATGTTTGCATGTTTCTAAGACGTTCCTTTTTGGTTTGCCCTAAATTTCGGGGAGACTTTTAATTTTGTTAGTGAAGACATAGAGGGTATATTCGACTGCGAAATTTTCGAGATATGTGATTGCGCGCGCAGAAAGGTCTTGTGGAAAATGAGTTGTTTTGCTTCGCGCGCAGGATTTCCGCCAAGACTGTACTATGACGCGCGCGTCGTTTCTAAAAACATGCCATCTCGAAAATTCTACAATATTCCACAAATAATCTCTCTAGAATTCTCTCATTTGATTCCAAATCTTGTCGCCCACGTGATGGACGTTTTTCAAGATTTTTCCGTGTT
>CAYFXZ010000084.1:0-2397 GCA_964347245.1 uncultured Candidatus Bathyarchaeia archaeon
GATTCTCTATTGTCTGGGTGCTCCAGAAGAGAAGCTGAAGAAAGCTATTTCACAAAGTCGCTAGAGACGTAAGTATGCTGAGACAATCTCGAGTTGCGAAAATGTGATAATTAAAGATAATATGGCGCGCGCATCAGCTATCTTTAAGTTATTTCGTTATTCACGAATAAGATCGCTGTAGGATAATTTCTCAAGATTTTCTGGGGTCATCCCTAATTCTTCCATTAGCTTCTTCAAAATCTGTCGATTTTTCTTTACATCCTCTTCAGTGGGAGAGCTTCTTTCAAATTCGACGAAGTTTCCAAGTTTCTTAACCATATCCAAATGAATCTGTGTTCCCTGAAATCGATAAATCTCTCTAACCTTTTCTACGGTGACGCTTGTTTTGAGGAGCCTCATGAGTTGGTTTTTGAAAAATTCTGGATCTTGAATCTCCAAAATGAAAACATAGTCTTTTTTAGGTTCAGTGATGTTTTCTCTTTCATAATATACTAATTTTGTATTGCTGTTGCCCTCCACTTCCCGTAACTTCAGCCTACCTTCTGGAACGTCGAAATAAACGTCGATTTGCCGAAACGTTCCTATGTAAAACGCTCCCAAGATCGCCAATTTTCGTCTGACAAGCTCTATGTCGTGAACTTTCGCTTTCAGCTCCACTATTATGTGGTCAACTTTGGATTGCACCTTGATGCTCATCTTTTCCGCAGCCCTCACAAACAGAATCTTGGCGTGTGTTATTTTGTTTTGCTCTTGAGACTGGAAGTCGAGCTTGGAAAATTAAGTTTAAAGAATAGATGAAATTATACTTTCTTTATTTTAATTATATTTCGCTGTTCTAACCGTTTTATCGCTTCAAAGAACTCGCTTTTCTGTTTTCCGCTCAGCTTGAAATGTTGCAGCATATCCTTTACTGGAGTTTGAGCGCGTCCACACCTTTGAAGCTGGCGTCGCAAGTAGTCTACGACAAGCCGCTCTACCTTTCCACACTTCCAAGTGGTGTTTCTAACTAAAACTGCGAACGTTCTAATGATTTTTTGGGTCTCTATTCCAGATCGTCTAACCAGAACTTTCACCTCAACTAGTATCTGCTATACTTTTATGTGCGTTGAAGTTTTTAGAATTTGCTATTTTCTCAAGTTTTCCTATCATCGCGCTCGCGCGTGCAAAAGCTATTCTAAAGGGATTAAATTGATTTCAAAAAGTTGTGACCACCTTTTTCCGGTTACAAAGAGTCTGTCTTCTTTTGTGTCATAGGCAATACCATTGAGTACATTCTCTGTATCTCGATCTTCCGCGTCTTGGATACCCTTCAAGTTTATCCACCCCTTGACTTGTCCAGTTTGAGGGTTAATTACTGCAATTTTCTCTTTTTTCCAAATATTCGCATAGATTTCCCCATTGATGTATTCAAGCTCGTTAAGTTCAGTCACAGGAGCAGCATCATATACTTCAATCTGTCCAACTTTACCAAAAGTCTCCGGATCCAGAAAATACAAAGTTGCCGTTCCATCACTCATTATAAGTAGACTACCATTATGCGTGATCCCCCATCCTTCGGTTGGATAGTTGAAATCTTGCAATAACTCAAAAGTATGTTTGTCATAGACGAAGCCTTTATTTGATCTCCAGGTTAGTTGGATAATCTTGTCATCGAAAATCGTAATGCCTTCGCCAAAGAACTGGTTCGACAGATTGTAAAGTTGCAGGATGTTTCCCGTCGCTAATTCTACCCGGCGCAGCGTAGAGTAACCGTAGAGTCCTGTGCTTTCATACAATGTACCGTTATCGAATATCAGTCCTTGTGTGAAAGCATTTTTGTCATGAGGGTATACATTGACGATTTCGTAAGTGTACAACATTGGAGTAGTATTTACTTGGCTATCGTTTAGCAAAACAAGTATAATGACACCTGGCACAAATACCGCTAAGCCAAAAAAGATGCATATCAGATGTTTTTTTTTCATGAGAGGTCTCCTCCATTTCTTGGCACAATAGTAACTTTAACGTTTCATCTAGCGAACTTCCTTACAATTGTACACTGATGACGTTGTTGTAGTCCCCTTAAACCAGCCTTGTCGTAAGCCCGTATATATTAGTAATGCTAAAGTTTCTAACGAAGGAAAAAAATGCGAAAATCTCAGTCTCTAGCTCTTGTCGCTGTTTTCGCGTCCATAAATGTCGTTTTCGATTCCTTACTTGGTCTACCTGAACTTTCTTCTGGAGTCTGGTACAGTTGGATTTTCATAGTTGAGCCCATTAATGGGATTTTACTTGGACCGTACGCAGGCTTTCTATCCAGCTTAATCGGAGTCATGATTGGTCATTCCATATATTTTAGAGATGTGTACGAGTTCCTTTTCACCCTTGGGGCTCCTATCGGAGCAATGGTCGCTGGTT
>CAYFXZ010000085.1:0-2338 GCA_964347245.1 uncultured Candidatus Bathyarchaeia archaeon
TTCATCAAAAGAAAATAATGCCAAGAATAGTTTTGGAGCTTCTAGAAAACTTTGCAAAAAATAGAAAAACAAAATTCTGGAAGGTATGGAAAACTTAGTTGAAAAATAATAAAATTAATAGACTTAGATTTTTGATTAATTAATAGGATGAATAAAAAGGTCATTTTATTTGTAATCTTATTTATTTTTGCAGTAATATCTTCAATGTTAGGATTAGGTTATTTAGTAGCTTTGATTTTTGGTCTTTCCTTCGGTCTTCTTTTTCCACTACCTGTAAGACTTTTGGGTCTTCTCATTATTGCAGTTGGAATAGGTTTTGCAGGTTGGACTTTGAATTACAGAAAACCCTATGATATCATGGAGTCTTCTTATGCAACTATTAAGAAAGCTATCAAAAGAATAAATGTCAAAGAAAAAATTGGTAGGTCAGAGCCTCTTGTAATTGTGGGCCCCTACAAATATGTTAGGCACCCTCAATATTTTGGTGTAGTTATGTTGTTGATGGGGTGGTGGTTGTTGTTGGATTTTACTTTTTTGTTTTTTGGAGCTTTGTTTCTTTTTTTGTGGTTTAGGTTTGTTCTTATTCCTTTTGAAGAGAAAGAGTTGGTGGCAATCTTTGGAGACCAATACAAGAATTATATGAGACAGGTTCCAAGTATTTTTCCATTTACTAACTTCATGGCATCAAAAGAAAATAATCCCAAGAACTAGTTTTGGAACTTCTAGAAAACTTTGCTGTATTTTAGATAATAGCTTTCATTCTCAGGAATATGTGATTTTTGTTTGTCAACAATTGTTGAGTTAAACAATGCAATAAATGATTTATTCAGATAAACAGAGACTATTATTTGCTAAGGGCTCTGGGATAGAATAATGATATTTTCCCCTCTTGAAAAATGCAATCTTCTTTAATTAGTTTAGTTCCAGAGCCCCAGCAAACCCCATAACTAGTTTGGAGCTTCTAGCAAACTTTGATAAATTTTAAACTGTATATAGACTTGTAGTGGGTGCCAACTTTGTTCAAGGGAGAGAAGACCAATCTTTTCTGGGCTGGCTTGATTATCTTGGGTTTTGCATCTGTTTTTCTGTTTACTATTGTTTGGGAGTTGATGTACATTACATTCCTCTCTCAGAGTTTCTATTTTCGGGTACCTCAATTTGTGGGTGGTATTGTCTTCATTTTGATAGGCTTATATATGATGAAGTCAGGTGTCAAAAGAGAGCAGCCTCTCACAAAAAGCTAGCTTTCAGGCATAGAACTAGTTTTGGAGCATCTAGAAAACTTTGCTAGAAAATGAGTGTCTAAAAAACTTAGTCAAGAAACTTTGAATCATACAAAATATTTTGAGTCAAGAAATTTTTACAAATACGCCTTTTAGGGTGAAAATGGCTAGTGTTAATGGGTGCTGTTATGAAGAAGACAGCATTAGTCTTAGCTCTAATATCTGTACTTCTGTTTTATAGTGCTGAACTAGTAAGAACAGCTGAGGCTAATGCTTATTGGATATATGAACATGTTGACCCAGTTCCAGGTACAATTCCTCCGTCTATAACAATATACAACCCGCAGAATGACACAAGTTACTCTGCAAGTAGCATGACTGTCAATATTTTGGTAAATGAGGCTGAATTAGCTGGTTGGCACTGCAATATTGAGTGGGTGGATTATTCCATAGATGGGAGAAATGTTGAACTCTACTCTTTATGGCAAAAAAGCAAACCAGGTGAAGATATTCATCCAATAACAATACCTTCAGTTATCAATTTTACTTTGTCCTCATTGGCTTTGGGAAGGCATACTTTGACTGTTTCAGCAGGTGTTACTGTTCTTGGAGGTAATCTGCAAGTTTTCTTCTTAGACTGTAACTCAACAGTTTATTTCACTATAGAAGATACTCCCTCTTCCCCTAGTCCTTCTCCATCTCTAACACCCACTCCAGAACCAGAATCTCTTTCAACATCATTAGTTATAGCTTCTGTAATTCCAGTTGCTGTTGTTTTGACAGGTATAGGCTTGCTGCTTTACAGAATCAAAAGAAAATAATCCTAGAACATCCTAGATTAGTTTTGGAGCTATAGAAACCTTTGAAGTGTTTTTGGGTTGTTAGTAAATTGAGCTAAAACATGCAATAAATGATTTATTCCTAAAAATCAGAAATAGCTTTTAGCTGAATGGCTCTGGATTAGGATAATGCCATTTCCCCTTTCGAAAAATGTCATTACTGCTCTCCTTTGCTTTTTTTGTTCCAGAGCCCCAGCAACCCATTAACAGTTTTGGAGCCGAGAGAAAACTTTGCTAAATTGTGAAAAAGAAAGATATTGCTGAAATATTGGCTAA
>CAYFXZ010000086.1:0-2249 GCA_964347245.1 uncultured Candidatus Bathyarchaeia archaeon
TTGTCAACTGCGTTTTTGATTATGTCATAGGCACAGTCTTTCAGCGATTTACCTTCTCGAACGCTCAACGCCTTCAAACTCTTGTATGTTTCATCATCTAAGTAGACAACAAGGCCTTTAGGCATATACTCACGCACCTAAATACTACTAGTAGTAGTATCGTTAGCACCGCCAACAAAAGCTGAATGAAGCTTCCCAGCCTTGAACTGTCCATCCTGCTTCCGAAAGAAGTTGGTCAATGACTTCTCTGGCTTTCTCCTCAGGTTTCACCAAATCCACAACAACTCTCAAATCTTCATATTATGTGGCGTGAATCAGACTAGGCAACTCTATAACTAAATAAACAGCGATTCTTTAATACATTTGTTGGCTAGAAAATATGACTTCGAACGAAATTAAAGAGATGTTCAAGCTGGGGCAAGTTGTGTTTCTTGAGGGAATCAAAAAACTAAAGGAATGTAAGGAACAGAATGCCAACTTCATTTTCAAAAGAAGTGAGCTAATAATAAAAAAGAGATTGGCAGTTGTTGAATTCACCCATGGTTTAGAGCTTATACTCAAAGCTGTCTTGAGACGAAGGGGCTATTCTATAAATAGAATAAAGAACGGTATCTTTTCTGACGACCAGAAAGTGAGTGAAATAGTCAATCCTGAAAGAACTATAGAACTCGCTGAAGTAATTAGATTCTTTCGCAAAGATTATACCGATTGTCCCTTTGACAAAGTAGATAAGCTTAGACAATTAAGGAATCAGATAATCCATAGAGGAACACGGATAGATGAGAAGAAGAGGGAGTATTTCGCAGGAGCAATAGATTGCTTAATTGCAGTCTATAAGAAAGAGGCTATAAATCACAGAAGATTTCTCAGAGAAATTGAGAAAGCAAAGAGCGAGATATAGTGCACACTCGCACCTGCATGCATGCAGAGTGTTAGGTTTTCTTTGCTCTTTTTCCTTCTTCGATTGCGGTTTGTATCAATTCTGGGATTAATTCGTTTAGATAACGGTGAATATCTGCTTTCTGTTCTTCATTTTCTTTTCTAAGCTCTGCGATTTGCTCCACGTTATCTTTCTGACTTTTTTGCATCAAGTCTATTCGGGTCTTGAAATTCATGTTTTCTTGTTCCAATTGAATCATTGCGTTTTCTAAGCCTTTGACTTTGCCTTCCATTGTTTTGATTATGTCTTCAGATTCTTCTGTGAACGCTCTTATGCCCAAGACTTCCTGCAATTTGCTGAAAGCGGTTTTAACATCGATTCCTGTCATATAGGTTAGAATATCTTTCTTGACACTTTTGCCAACCATTAGTTTTATGATGTCTGGGTCGATGCCAAGGTTTTTTGCTTGGCTGATAATCATTTTCCTGAAGCAATGCCATCGTAGTCTCATATTTCCTAGCTCAATTCCAGCATCTCTCGCCAAGTCCCTTAGTCTGGCATTTACTGTCTCATCTGAGATGTGATTTCTGGTGTTGCTATGATATAGGTATGGGTTCTTGGTTGGAAAACTGAAGAGATACTCTTTTAGCAGGGCTATAGTTGTTTTTGAGAGGCAGGATTTTGCCACTACTTTTTCTTTCTTGGTTGTTTGAATCCATTCAATTGGTGGGTTTTGTTCAAGGTTTGGCAGTTCGCTTCTTTTAATGTTGATTATGTCGCTGATTCTCCAGCCAAGGTCATTTCCAATAGAAATCAACAGCTTAGACCGCAAGTCCTTGGCTACATGAAACATCGCTCGAACGTGTTCTGGTTGCAAGATGAAGTCTCTCGTTGTCACAACGGTTTGAGAAACTGGCGAACCTGCCCTCAAAGTTATACCCATGTTATAGTAGCGGAACAATTGCATTAGACCGAGACATAGTGTTCGTGCTGTGTTGATTTTGTAGCCCTGCTTCAGAAGCCATGCATGGAACTTCTCAAGCAGTTTCTCGTATCTGCCTGTTCTTTGTCTAGTATCAACAAATGTTTCGTTGGGTCGAGGGGTTAGGTCATCTTTGCGTTCCTTGAGAATTGTGTCAACATCTTTTCCGTAGAACTCGAAAAATAGGTCTAGTCCTCGTTTATACATCCGTCTTGTAGATTTGTTCCTGTAGGAATTGAGAAACTCTGCCATGCTAGAAGGTTTGGTCTCAGAGATGTTTTCTGTTTTATGAATTCCAAATTTTGATGTTATATCAACGTTGCTTGGGTTATCCCCCGCAAACCCCCTATTTTTTTCTCTTGGAAAGCGTCCCGTATTTGGTTATCA
>CAYFXZ010000087.1:0-2140 GCA_964347245.1 uncultured Candidatus Bathyarchaeia archaeon
ACTCGCCTTCCTGCAAAAGTTGCGAGGGCATAATGAGCTGCTTGCTGAAGTATGTTATGGTCACCCACGATCCAAGTGTTGTTGAAGTATCCGTCTTCGTTAAACTTAATTCTCCTGCGAAGCTCAGCTTTTAAGCCAACGAGTTGCGTCAAGATCTTCCAAAGTTCCTTAGCTCTTGAAGCATTTGGCAAAACATGGCCTTTGGCATACCTGCTTAAAACCGTTACGGGCAAATTGGTTTTGGATGATAACTCTCGGTAAGTATACTTTTTCTTCGCTGTTCGAAGTAACTCTATTGTCATTAACCGAAGCTTCAAATCCTCTGCATGTGTACTCATATCCATCATTCCTTATGCACATCAACAAATCAAATAGTGAATGTACAATCTATGTATTTTAACTTATACAATTTATAATTTCCGTATACCTCAGAATACTCCAAAAACCGTTTAAGTGTGGAAAAAGTTGAAAAGCCATTTATTACAACAAAAAGCCTAAACCATCCACTACCAAGGATTAAGACTTAACTAGAGAATGCATGTGCACTAAAAATCCTGAAAAAATGGCGGGCCAGATTAGGTTTTTATTCTCGTTTGAATTCCCCCTGTTAGAAATTTTGAATGCGTTTCCAACCTCAGCGTGTTTATGCTCGTGATAGTGCCCATATTAATACCCGCAAAACAGCCACACCTGTAAGTGTTACAACGAGCAAGATCCCCCACTTTCCAGCTGCCTTTAACAACCCAGCAATTAAGATAATGCCAGATGCTAGAACTATGATGAGAAAAGCAAGAGTATAGAATTGCATGTACATTGATTGGATAAGTTGATATCGACAGACTACGGAAAAAATTAAGCTGTTTATTATAATTAACGCCACTGCTACTTTTTGATAGTGGTAAAACCCTCCGAGCCTTTTTTCTTTAGCGTGAAAAGCAAGTATTTTTTCAACAAGGCGCTGTCTATACTTTGGTAGCAGAAACATTACTGCAACAAAACTTAAAGCAAAGATAGCAGTAGCCAAAAACAAAGGAATATGTTGAGGTTCAAGATAAAGGTACCAAACGGTATAGATTATTACAAAACTTGTAACTAGAATAGCAAAAAGCCAGTCTCTACGCGAAACTCGTGTATCCAATTCCTATCTATCAAAATGATAACAAGAAAGATTTTAAGCCTTTCCAAGTCACTCGATTGGAAAAAGAAGCCCGCATTTTTGATTTTGAAAGGTAGACATACTTTCGAAGCGATGTAAACTAGAACGAAAATAATCATCAAAAAAATAGGAATGGCGGGCCCGCGGGGATTTGAACCCCGGATCTCCGGCTTTCTCCTTCTCCAAGCAATAGAAGGCCGACGCCTTATCCATACTAGGCCACGGGCCCCGAGTATTCATAATTTAAGTTGGCTAAATATAATCTTTGATTCAACTTACGCTTTGAACTTTTCTTTGCCTACTCGATGTAGATTGCCGGACGGTGTGGTCTGGCCAGCTCAGCCTTTCTGTTCGGGTCGTGGCGCTGCGGATCATCCTCACGATGGGCTTGGATTTTCGCGTTGAACTCTCTTCCGAAAAAGGCTACGGCTTCTTCAAGCGTCTTGTTCTCGTCAACAGATCCGATCTGTAGTTGCCTTCGCTTCTTATCTTCAGGCATCCAGTTAATCTCTTCCACGATCTGGCGAGCAAACTTAGCAACCTTTTCCGCCATCTTTTTGAGATCTGAGTCAGTCATCAATTCTTTCATCAAGTCGCTCAAAGTGATTTTGGTGGAAACCGACTTTTCCAGCGCTGTCAAATAGACTTTCCATTTCCAAGACGCGGCGGAATAGTAACAGATTTTCTTCGGCACAATCTTTGTTGCCCGAAGTATATTCGAAGTATCCTCCAAAACGTTTTTGATCAAGTTTTCAGTCTCTTCAGCTCGTATGTTAACTTTCTTTTCATCGTATACTGGCCAATCAGCCAACGAAACAAAGCCTTCTTTTCCAATTTTATCCCAGATTTCCTCACAGATGTAGGGTGCGAAAGGAGCTAAGAGGCGTATCCACGTTTCCAAAGCCTCTTTCAGAACCTTTGAATCAGTCTTTTCTTTCCTTCGAGCGTACCAGCGGAAGTCGTTCCAAACCTCGAAGAGAGCGT
>CAYFXZ010000088.1:0-1825 GCA_964347245.1 uncultured Candidatus Bathyarchaeia archaeon
TTAAGAAGAGTTGTTCTAACAGATGAATACTATGATGAATCATAGATGTAGCATCTCTCAGTAACGACACAGATCATATTTTGGCAGCTTAGACGTTTCAACGAAAAGGCTATCTGTGCAGACATCGGTATCTAAAAATGAACAGTGTTTCGCCATGAAAGAGTATGATTTGATAGTTATTGGCACAGGATCAGGAATGGAGGTTGCAACTGCTGCAATCCAAGGAAATCCAGACTTAAGAGTGGCAGTCATAGACAAGGACGACCCTGGCGGAATCTGCCTAACAAGAGGTTGCATACCCACCAAACTCTTGATCTATCCAGCTGATCTTGTTAGAACAATTCAAAAGAGCGCTGAATTTGGAATTAAAACTGAAATCAAAAAAATTGACTTTCCGACTATAATGCAAAAAATGAGATCAACAATAAACAGAGACATAAACATGATCCGAACAGGACTCCAAAACTCAAAAAACATAGATTATTACCATAAAAAAGCAGAATTCACGGCTCCTTACACCCTAAAATTGGACGATGAAACCATAAAGTCAAAGATGATTTTCCTTTGCACAGGATCAAAACCATACATTCCGCCCATCAAAGGGCTTCAAGAAACAGGCTATCTAACCAGCGATAGCATACTACAAATAAGCCAGCTGCCAAAGAGCATGGCAATAATAGGCGGTGGATACATAGCAGCAGAGTTCGGACACTTTCTTTCAGCAATGGGCTCAGAAGTTACGATAATTGGAAGAAATCCACAATTTATCAAAGAAGAGGAGCCTGAAGTATCTGCCCTAGCCAAACGAGAACTCCAAAAACACCTTACAATACTCACCAATCACGAGGTACGTAAAGTCGAAGCCTTTCTAGATGGCAAGAAGATCACCGCCGTCAACCGAGAAAACATGCAAGAAATCCAAATCTTGGTCGAAGAAGTCCTTGTTGCAGTGGGACGAGCTCCCAATACTGATATTCTTCACCCTGAACGAGCCAATATTAAAACCGATTCGAGAGGATACATAAAAGTCGACGACTACATGCAAACTAATCAACAGAACATCTACGCTCTAGGTGATGCAAACGGAATGTACCCATTCAAGCACGTAGCTAATTATGAAGCAAAAATCGTATACTACAACGCTATCTTAAAAATGAAAACTAAAGCAGATTACCATGCAATTCCTCATGCTGTATTCACGGAACCAGAAATCGCCAGCGTAGCACTCAAAGAAAAGGAAGCAGTTGAAAAATACGGAAAAGAAAATATACTAATCGGATTCTACAAG
The DNA here is from genome assembly GCA_964347245.1 of uncultured Candidatus Bathyarchaeia archaeon. Classification (GTDB taxonomy): domain Archaea; phylum Thermoproteota; class Bathyarchaeia; order Bathyarchaeales; family Bathycorpusculaceae; genus SG8-32-3. The sequence continues at coordinate 1,289 of CAYFXZ010000088.1, forward strand.
TACCAAGACACGGCAAAAGGCGAAGCTATAGGCGCAAAAGACTACTTTGTTAAAGTCATAATCCAAAGGGACACCCAAAAGATACTTGGAGCCCACATAATAGGACCGCTAGCTTCAATCTTAATACAAGAAATAATCAACCTAATGTACACCAAAGATCAAACATCAGAACCACTCACTGAAGCCATGCATATACACCCAGCATTACCCGAAGTCGTCACTCGAGCCTTCAGTTCACTTAGAACACCCGACCAGTATCACCACTTTCTGGAAGAACATTCGAACTTACCTATCTATAGAAAAGAACAATTTCTAACTTATCCACGCTAAGATTTGAAGCAAATCTATCTTATATTAGATTGGTATGGTTGGCTGCAAAGAGAAAAAGATAAGATTTAATTTCATTCTAGCAAAAAAGGAATAACTGAGCATTTTTTCTGTTATTTTATTGTTTGAGTTTACATTGTTTGAATACTTTGCAGCCTATCGCTATTGAGATTATCAGAAAAACTACGGCCCATTTTTTCATGTCGTTTC
>CAYFXZ010000089.1:0-1587 GCA_964347245.1 uncultured Candidatus Bathyarchaeia archaeon
AGTGGATCAAAGATTTCAAAACAATCCGGTTGGCTTTGTTGCCATAGAAAATAACAGTATAATTGGCTTTGTAGGTGTAATGGATATTGCCACACAATTAATAGATGGTTCAGAAGAAAATGTTGGCGGAATCTGGGGTGTAGCCACTCATCCAGCGCATGCAAGAAAAGGTGTTTCCACTGCTCTGATGGCAAAGAGTCATGAGTATTTCAGAGAAAAACAATACAAATTTTCTCTTCTATATACTCGCAGGATCCTCATAGCTTACTCTTTCTATCAAAAACTTGGGTATAAAGACGCCCTAATATGCCCTAGCGTCTACAAAGTTATTAAAAAACAAAAGAAACCAGCTAAGAAGATCAGTGGAAAAGTCAAGCTGGACTGGGATAAAATTCTTAAAATCTATAACCAAGTGACAAAGAATCGTACGGGCTTTGTAATTAGAGATAAACAATTTGGAAAGATGCTTGAAACGAGCAAAAGGGTCCAACCGGAAAAATCTATAATAACAGAGAAGGGCTACGCCCTCCTTAGAGAAAACGAGGGGAATATGAGAGTTCAAGAGCTTATAGCTCCAACAAAAGACGAAATAGGCAAATTAATTATCCAAATGGAAGAAAAGGCTGCAAAAACAGTTGTCGACAAAACTGTTCTGGATAAAAATACGTTAGAAGCCTATCAATCACATGAATACATGATTCTAAGGGATAGCTACGATTTATTGATGTCTAAATCATTAACAGATTTAACCTTTGCAGAAGCTTACGGCGAAGAATTCTTCACCACCAGTGCAGACTCCTTCTAAGTGACAGGCGTCATGTACGCTCAAAAGAATCATATCTAACATATAATCGTCATCATCTTTTACAGCGCGGTGAATGTTTCTCAATGCATCCATGCTGCTGCCTGCTGTCATGCAATTCTTTGCAGTAATCTTTTTTTCCTCTCAAGTGTCAACGTGTTTATCTTGGCAAATCATTTTTTAGCCTTTTCTAGCGAGTGAAAACCGCATTATTTCTATAACGTTCTTTCACAAATGCTAAGTAGAGTTTGGAACAATGGATTTGGCGAAAGAGAAATGAGATGATATTATTTTGAAGAAGAGACAAATTTTCATCGCATTGACGATAGTTTTTATTTTACTCATTCTTTTTAGGGTTCTGTTGGAAGTCTTCTTTGCCATAAATGCTTGATTGTCACGGTTTGGGTGGCATGCTCGCAATGTTTGGTTCTGCTATACTATTTGTAGTATAAGTAATTATTACCACTATAAAATTTAAAATTAAGAAACGAAGAGCGTAAATATTATATACTACAAGAATACATTGGGTTTCTGGGGCGTAAATCGTGGCAAGAGTAGTTACAAGCATAAGGGTTGACGGCGAGCTTTGGAAGGAAGCCAAAATCTACGCCATCAGAAAGGGAATAACCCTGACAGAACTTATCGAGAGTTTACTCAAAGACGAGCTGACAAGATCTGGGGTCTTGTTTGAGGAGATAAAAGCATGAAGACGCTAGTTATGCCTATGGGAGAAATTGAGTTCAGGTCAGACAACTTAAGGCAGGCAGGTCCACGTAAAATTTTTT
>CAYFXZ010000090.1:0-1559 GCA_964347245.1 uncultured Candidatus Bathyarchaeia archaeon
AAAACCAGAGTAATAAAAAATATCGCAATTAGATTCCGTATAGTTGAAATGGAGTCTAATGATATAAATTGTGGCTAAGACTTACCTGAAGTTGTACCTTCCTTAGCCGTTGACTCAAATTTCCTTTTTCGGAATAAAAACGGGAAAATAAGGATTTGGTTGTTCTTGCGGTTTTGCATATGTATTCGTCTTGCTCGATGAATTTGACAAGCTGAGTATACATTAGCGTGGTTTGAATGTGTTTATGCCCCATCAACCGCATTACGTGAAGAATGTCTTTGGTTTTATGATATTCTGTTGTTGCCTTACGGGTTGATATTGAGCACCATAATCATTTTTGCCGCAATTTTGGTAATCTTAATTTGGAAAAAGGGATGGAAGTAAAGTCTTTGAAAGGTCTATTCTTTTTTACGTTCACTTTCTATGCCGTACAAATGCCTAGCACCAATTTATAACTGGGTAAGCAAAGTACTCCAGCAACAATTGCCAGCAGTAACCAACTCATTGGTTCTAACCATAGAGCGATGTTGAAGCCCTCACTAATGACTCCCAACGCAGCGAATACTAAGGAAGCTATCTCGAAAATCTCGCCGCCTAGAGCACATTTAATCTCATCCTTTACCTTTTCACGGTCCTTGAAAGGATCAATCATTTCTGGGATGGTTCTCACCTCCTTAGTTTTGTCCTCAATGTTTCTTCCTTTCGACATTTAACAGTTCTTACCGTAATCTTTTCTGGTGAGCAGCTATTGCTCCAGAATGTTTTTCAAGTTCTCTAACTCTTTCTGGATTTTCTTTTCTGCCCATCTGCGAAGGTACAATTTTTCGAGGAACTTGCCAAAAATCCCAAAAAACTTTTCAGATTCGAGTTCACAAGAGAATTTAGTGTCTGTTCCTAAGGGTTCCAAGGTATAAGTTGTAAACTGGCTAAGTGTTCCAAAATACTTGTATTTTCCCATGCACGATAAGTCATCTTCTCCTGTTTAACACCTTCTGTGATTTTAAAATTACAGTAATCGTCCTCTGGTTTCTTAGATATCCCCTGAGCGGTTGCACCTACTCTATACTTGTCTTTGGCAATTAACACCTCTGAAGTATATTCCACTCTCTCTCCCAATCCTTCTCCACATCCTTCGTCCCACTCTGGAAGTCTGTCAAAAGCAAGCATTTCCCACACTTTCTCAGGTGGAGCCTTTATTACAATCGACTTTTCTACCCTAACCAAAAACTTCACCTCTCTCAAATTAAGACACAAAATTTCAGTTTCTTATTCTTAACTTAAATCGCTTGTGCTACTGATTAATATTCAGTCATTCCCCTCAGACTATTCTTTGAAGTTAGACTTTCCACAACAATCACACAGAATAATAGGTTCTGTTGTGTCTGCGACTTCGATGGAAACAAAATCTTCAGAAAACGTAAATGTCATTCTACAAAATAGCTTATGGAGGACTGGGAATCAGAAAAATCCATGTATCAGTGAACCGATGGGGATTTGAACCCCCATCACAGTGGAGATATCACCCGCAAACCCAATATTTTTTTGGCTTTATGAAAAAT